>JAFPXU010000083.1 GCA_017394605.1 Clostridia bacterium
CACTGGAATCGTTTACCGTCCGCCCTTTGAGGCAAACTCCCTGCTGCTGCAGGTGACCACCGGCTGCAGCCACAACAGATGCACATTCTGCTACATGTACCACGATGTTCCCTTCACCATGTGCCCGTTGGAGCAGGTGGACGCCGAGCTTGACGAAGCGGCGCTTTTCCGCCCGGACGTCAAGCGAGTGTTCTTGGAGCAAGGCGACCCGTTCACCATGCCCACCGAGCGCTTGCTGAAGATCGCGGAGCTGATCCATCAGAAACTGCCCAAGGTCGGGACTATTGCCATGTACGCCTCGATCCAGAACATTCGCCGGAAAACGGATGCCGAGCTGCGGCGCCTGCGCGACGCCGGGATCAACGGGCTGGACATTGGCGTGGAAAGCGGGCTGGATGAAGCGCTGACCATGATGAACAAGGGCCACACCGCGCAGGAGAGCATCGAGCAGCTACTGAGGCTGAAAAAGGCGGGAATCGATTTCACGCTGAACATCATCCTGGGCTGTGGAGGCGCGGAGCTGTGGCGTGAAAACGCGGAAGCCACAGCGGCCATGATCAATGCCGTTCAGCCCAGGCAGATCTTCACCGGCACCCTGCACGCCGAGCCGGGCTGTAAGCTGTACGGGGAAATGCAGAGCGGCGTTTTCCACGAATGCAGCTTCCGGCAGCTTCTGGATGAGCAGGAGCTGCTTCTCAGCCGTCTGGAGTTGGAGGAATGCTACTGCTTCGCCTCGCACCCGTCCAATGTGATGCCCATGCAGGGGTGGCTGCCCAAGCACAAGCAGGACATGCTGGAGGCTGTGCGGGAGATGCGGGCATACCTTGCCGACCGCTTGGATGAGATCCCCGTCCGCGGCGGTGAAGGGTCTATTCTGAATCGTGAATGATTTTTTAGGAGGGATACAAAATGGCTGAAACATTGACCACATTGAAAACCCGTCGGAGCTGCCGCGCTTACAAGCCGGAGCTGATCGAAGAAGAAAAGTTGAATGAGATCCTGGAAGCGGGCACCTACGCTGCGACAGGTATGGGCAAGCAGTCTCCAATCATCCTCGCCATCACAAGCAAAGAGCTGCGGGACAAGCTGTCCAGGATGAATGCCGCCGTTCTCGGTGCGGACATGGATCCCTTCTATGGCGCGCCCGAGGTGCTGGTGGTTTTAGGCAACAAGGCCGTACCCACCTATATGTATGACGGCAGCCTGGTCATGGGCAACATGATGAATGCCGCAGCCGACCTTGGCGTTGCCAGCTGCTGGGTGCACCGCGCCAAGGAGGAGTTTGAGAGCGAAGAAGGGAAAGCCATCCTGAAGGAACTCGGAATTGAAGGCGACTATGAGGGTATCGGTCATCTGATCCTCGGCTATGCAGCCAAGCCCGCAGCCGATCCCACTCCGAGGAAGGCAGACTATATCTACAGAGTGTAAGCTTTTAAGGCTGTCCGGAAAGCCGGGACCTGTCTGCGATCTCGCAGTTGAAATCGTTTGATCCGTATATCCATAAAAACGCCTGTACTTGCAACGGTGATCCGTGCGGTACAGGCGTTTTGTATTCCTACTGGTGTCATGGCGGGCTTGGTGTGTTGATACAAAAGGTGTAAAACTTACGATTGGTCTTTGAAGGAATGGAAAAAGACAGGTTTTTCAAGGCATTGCGGCTTTGCTCAGATGCTGTCAGCTATTATCCAGACATACTTACATTTCCAATGGCAAGATGAACCTTCTTTTTCCAATTTTTCCCTGGTTTGCGAGGTGCAAACGGGGTGTAAACTGCATGAGGGATGGTCAAAAGTGCATGATTTTATAGGGAAAATCGGCTTTTGTTAGAGGCTTGCCGTGAAATAAAATATAATTACTTGACGATTCTGAGAAATATGGTAATATGGAATTGGAGTTAGCAATAACTAACTTTCTGCGGGTTTTCGTAACCCTTCTTTTTCATTCAATGGTTAGCATTGTCTAACTTATAATGGAGGATCTTCATGTCGGAAGAAGCTGTGATCCTGCATGGATCGCCGACACTTGCGGGAATCAAGACCGGCAGCCTGTTCCGCTATCCGTATGAGACCGCTGAACAGATGTGCACCGCGCTGCGGTTCTGGAATCGCACTCTCGCAAAGAAGGGACTCCGGGTGATTCCGCTCTCGTACCGGAACCGCAATGCGCTTTTGTATCTTTACAGGCCCGCTATGCTCTCGAGAGACCTGAAAGATGATACCGCAAAACGGATCCTTTCCGAGCGCGGGTACTGTACGGACTCGCCGGAGCGCTGTATCTGCTGCCTGATGTGCCGTCTGCGCGACAGCAGGGAGTTCCCGCACGAGATCGGACTGTTTCTGGGTTACCCCGCGGAAGATGTCTGCGGTTTTCTGGAGCATCGCGAATGCGACCTGAAGTGCGTGGGATGCTGGAAGGTGTACGGTGACGAGGTCTCCGCGCGGAAGACGTTTGAACGGTATCGGAAATGCAGCAGGATCTATCGACGGCAATGGGGACAGGGCATCCCAATCGAGCGCCTGACGGTAGCACAATCTACAGGAAAAGGAGAAAAAATATGAGTAAAATCGCGGTTGTATACTGGAGCGGCACGGGCAATACCGAAGCCATGGCAAACGCTGTTATTGACGGCATCACGGAAGCAGGCGCTGAGGGAACGCTGTTTACGGCTTCCGAATTCGATCCATCCAGGATAAACGCATATGATGCAATCGCATTCGGCTGTCCTTCCATGGGGAATGAAGAACTAGAGGACAGCGAGTTTGGACCGATGTTTGAGGCATGCAGGAAGAATCTTTCCGAAAAGCGGATCGCATTGTTCGGTTCCTACGGCTGGGGAGGAGGCGAATGGATGCGCGCCTGGGAGTCCGTTTGCGATGGAGACGGCGCAAAACGCGCGGCGGAGTCTGTGATCTGCTGTGAGGCGCCCGATGACGAGGTGATAGAAGCCTGTAGAAATCTTGGGAAAGCTTTGATTTGACATTTCCGCATACGGAACGGCTTAACAGATGAAACCATGAAAAAAGCGCCTGCACAGGCGCTCTTTTCATCTCATAAATATCGGTTTATTTCTGATGCCTTTTCATGATTGGAAAGCGGACGGTCCGCGTGAACCGTACCGTTCCGTTCCAAAGCGGGTCAGCTCGAAAACGTACCGAAAGCGGCGATCGCCTCGTCGATGGTCAATTCTCCTCTCGCGACACGATACACCGCCTGCCTCAGCTGGATGACCCCGTCATCCGTCAGACCGATCACTTCCGGCGAAAGAATGCGGGATTCCGGAATCTCGCCGAATGAGGCATACATACTGTCAAATGACAGGTCTTTCGTGGGCGCCATAAGGCCCTTGTTCCGTGCCATCTCTGTCAGCTCCCTTGACGTGACCAGAAAACGCATGAATTCATTGGCCATATCCAGATTTGAACTTTCCCTGCACACGGAAAACTGCAGATTGGGCAAGTCTACGAAGTTTGCCCCTTCGTCAGACATGGGAACGGGGGCGAAGGTGTATGAAAACGGATTGGCGATAAATGCCTCGGAACGGCTCTCGCGTTTCTTTGTGCCGGACACGGTATCTCCGGAGCAGACCATCATGGGCACGTCGCCCTCAAAGAAGCGGAGTATGACAGCGTCATATTTGTTTTCAATCTCATCGCAGGCGGAAAGATCCACGCACCCGTCGTTCAGAAACTGCGTGATCTTCTCCAGGGAGGGACGCATATACTCGCCGGCAGAGGGGTCAAGCGCATTGAGCTTT
The DNA here is from genome assembly GCA_017394605.1 of Clostridia bacterium. The sequence goes on from JAFPXU010000083.1 coordinate 3,755, forward strand.
TTGACGGCTTCCGGATCATGTGCCACGGTTCCGCAGAAGAACGGATAGATCGTTGCGGTAAAGAGGGAGGTCAGCTCCTCTCTGGAGAAGCCCATCATCGGGTTTTGATAACCTCTTTCACGGAACGTCCTGCATACATCCACCATTTCCTGATAGGTTTTCGGGATACTCAGGCCTTCTTTTTCAAAAAGACTGTTGTTCACAAGCATGCCGTAGGTGCTTGAGAAGACCGGCACCATCGGCAACGTGCCGTCGTCCGTATTCAGGATGATATTGCTGCGGATACAGTCCAGATCCAGTCCCAGTGAAGGATCGGAGAGATCCTCGGCATGATCGATGGAAGACCGATATTGCTCCCGGCCGTACATCCAGGAGTAATTGACATAGATGTCGGGAGCATCGTTTCCGTTCAGGACCGTGCCGATCATGTTGTTGTAATCATCGACCGTTGTGAACATCAGCTCCACATTGGGATAATACTCGTTGAATCTGATAAATTCGGCTTCCAGCGCCTCGAAGTTTTTGTAACTGCCGGCGATTCGGATTTGACAGCTGGCAGAAGTGTCCAGAGACGGTTTGAATCCGGCTTCATCCGGCTGTTCCTGCTTCTTTGAACCGCATGCCGCCATTCCCAGAATCAGCAGCACAGCCAGAACCATACACATTGTCTTTTTCATGATTGACCTCTTTTTTCCATAATTCTTCTGATTTCCTTGATAACAAGCTTGATGTCGACAGGCTTTGCAATATGCCCGTTCATTAGAACGGGAAGAGAGGGCTGCTCCATGAACAGAGATCACCGGGAAGCCCCTATTCCTGAATTCAGTCGGGTTTTCCTGCGTATTGCGCTCTGCCGAGCCCCAGAACGATCCGTCCGAGCCTGTCAAACAGGAACAGAAACAGACCGGTAAAGAATCCTTTGCCGAACGATTTTGCCAGCTTCATGCTCTGCCTCCAGTAGATCGAAATCAACCAGATCAGGGCAATGGCGCCGATCGTCATAAGCAGAACGTTTTCGCCCCCGCTTGCCACGCAGACGGTGCCGACGACCCCAAGCAGGAACGCGAGGAAAAACATTCCACCCTTCCAGCAGATGCTGAATTCCTGAAAATCTGCGAGGATCGGGATGAGACTGTGCCAGCCGGGCTTGCCCGCCTTGCGGAACAGGAGCCAGCGTCCGAAAATTGAGAGAACCGCCCATGCGGTTGCAATGACGATTTGTGTCTGATCCATCTTCCTATGATCCTTTCGGGTATGATTCCTGATTCGTGGCGGGACTTGCTTCCATCCGTTTCATGACGATAGCGCGGGAATCAGAGAAACCGCCCGATCATGATTCCTGTTTGTTCCATTTTGCATTCCAGATGCGCATAATCTCCGGATAATGCCGTTTTGCGATGGCACGGAGACCGATCGCGGCGGCGATTGCGCCTGCAGCGATCGTGATCCAGTCACCTGCGCCCATGCCGGTCATAACGCCCGCGGAGTCAGACAGATCCTCGCGGATGAATTCCAGAAAGTCAACGCTGAAATGGGCAAGGATGGTAATGAGAAGATTTCCGGTCCGGAGATAGACCGCGCCGAACAGCATGCCCATGCCGATCGCGTATACAGACTGGATGATGACGGAAAAAAGATCGCCGCCTGCCTGCAGATTCCCGAGGTGGGAAAGACCGAAGACGATCGAGGAAAGCCAGAAGATCGAACGAATCTTGTTTTCATCCTTGATCGTGCGCATGTAGTTTGCGACGCCGAGCCCGCGGAACGCCACTTCCTCACCGAATCCCGGGGCGGATGCCCGCAGAAAAGCGATTAAAACATTGCTCGTTCCGAACGTGAACCAGCTGACCACACTGCCGATATAATGCACGAGAAGAGCGGGAATCATCATGAGAACGCCCTGGACGATATAGTCGCCGGAGAGGCATCCCTTGAAATCCGGACGGAACCAAAGCCGGAACAGAAGGAGCGCAAGGAGCGACCCAAGAGCCAGTCCGACACCGGAAGCCGAATGGATTTCGGTCCCGTTGAACGTTACATTCGTCCCGTATCCGGGAATCAGTTCCGCAAGAGGCGTATCCAGCAGAGAGCCCAGTCCGCTGACGACCAAGGCAAAGATCATCAGGACGAAATAGCCCAGTACGGGATGATTCAGAATGCGGTGCTTTCTCGGCTTCATGAAACAATACTCCCAGAACATTTTAATAACAATTCATTATACCACGGAATGCGGGAAGAAACAGACAAAAAAGGAAGACCCCTGCGGGCCTTCCGGATACAAGACGGGGAAGGGGAGAATCAGGCACCGCACATTTCCCTGCGGATCTCCAGGTAGCGGTCCGGCCAGTTCGAGATGCCGATCTCGACGCCGTAACGGAGGGTCCTGCGCATTTCCTCCTCGGAATTGACGGTCCAGGTGTTGATGCCGCATCCGTTTGCGCGGAGTTCCGCGACCGTCTCGTCGTTCAGGAAGCAGACGGTCGGATTGTAATCGTCGGCGCCGAGGGACTTGACATACGCGCCTGCGTTGATGATCCAGCTTTCCTCCAGAAGACCGATCCGGATCTCCGGCATGATCTTTCTGAAACGCATCATGGAGAAGTGGTTGAAGGAGCTGACAAGAACGGAATCCGACAGCCCGAATTCCTTCAGCATGTCCGCGACCATTTCCTCGATGCCTTCGTATTCAAAGACGCCGGTTTTCAGTTCGATGTTCATCCGGAAGTTCTTTTCGGCGCAGAACGCCATGACTTCCCGGAGCGTAGGCGCGGGCGTGAAGCCGAACTTGCCGTTTTTCACGTATCCGGCATCCAGGCGCTTGAACTCGTCCAGGGTCAGATCCTTGACCCAGAAATCCTTTCCCGTCGTTCGGACCGCATTCTCGTCGTGCATGATGACGGGGACGCCGTCCTTGGTGAGCTGGACGTCGAACTCGATGCCGTCCGCGCCCGCCTCATACGCTTTTTCGAAAGCGAGCATGGTGTTTTCCGGATAGACGCCGGAGAAGCCGCGGTGACCGTATACCAGTGTCATAGATAATCCTTTCTGCGTATCGGCGCATGTATTTTTTAAAACTTGCAAAGAAAATCGGAACACGGGACTCAAATCAAACCGTGAACCTTCTGTTTGTATTATCTTCTTTTTCGGGCCGGTCGGCAATACCAAAAATGTCAGGGGACCGCAGAGAGCCTTGTTCGTTCTTAGGGGTTGTCCGTACTGCCGCAACGACGAACCTGCCGTCTTTCAAATGATAGCTGCAGGTGGAAAGTATCAGAATCCCTTCGCTGAACCGCGACCGGACGCCGGTATTGTACAGTGCTTCAGAAAGAACATTTCGCATGAAGGTATCGAATACCGTTTCGTCCGACAGATCGGTGTAATCGCAGTACCGGAAAACATCCTTCTCCTCCCGAATGGGATTGTGGCTGCAAAACGCGGCAAAGATCAGATAGACCTGCCGTTCATGAAGCGTATCGAAACGGATGAGCGGGTGCTCTTCGTAGAAGCTTTTTCCGTGTAAAGAGGAAGCTGTCCGAACATGGAGCTGCTTTTCATATGGTGTGCGTAGATAGGGAGCAGTCAGATTAGCCATGATACCTACTGTCCACCAATGAGAAGCCGCGTTTTGATGCGAAGCCGTCGAACTCATGACGGAGATAATACTCTGGCTAGTCTGATAAAAACATCACGGGATAATCGATAGATAACATACTTGCCTTAGCAACCGGCACATATATTTTTTGTTGAACGATATACCATTTTTGTAGGCCATTCAAGAAAGCTTTAGCTGCCGTTATGCCGATCCCAGTTGACGATTAGCGCATCCACAATGAACATATCCCGGAAAAGCCGGCTCAGCACAGTTGGATCCATCATTGTCTGCGCCTTGACGGCTTGCAAGAAAGTCATCCAGTCTGTCGCTAACGCTGGCGCCGACGCATTATGCCTTGGATTGACCGGATATTTGGATGTATGCCTTAATCGTTGTGAGGAGTTTGCTCCGGAAGAACTAAGAATAAAGCAATTGCCAACAACGGAGATACCGGTGATCTCTTAGATTATCCGGAATAGCAGATGATGATATAGTTTATGCTATGGGCGTTCCATAATTGGGACGTCCTTTTGTTCTGCCCGGGAAGGAAGAGAGGCACGTCGGTTTCTAGAGTTGAAAGGACAAAAGGTGCATACAGTAATGTCTAATCATCGCTTAAAGAGCATGAAAGGCAGAAGAGCGATTTATTCCTTCCGGAAGAATGGGATTATTCGCCAATGGATCAGCGAAGATAAAGAAGGAACGCTCGTGATTCGTTTCTATCGGACAGATGCTTTTGACGGGGCGCATCCGATACAGTATGATAGGAATACTGGATTTTTCCATGATTTGTCAAAAGACGGAGGATCGGAACTGTTTGTGATATCAAAGAAGGAGAACATCCCGGACCGGATCGAGATCCGCGGCGCCAGGGTGCACAATCTGAAGAACCTGGACGCGGATATCCCGCTTCACCGGATCGTGGGGATCGCGGGAGTATCCGGATCAGGAAAATCCTCTCTGGCGCTCGGCGTCCTGTACGCGGAAGGCTCGAGACGGTATCTGGAATCGCTTTCCACCTATACCAGAAGACGCATGACGCAGGCGCCGAGAGCGCAGGTGGATGATGTGCGCTACGTTCCGGCAGCGCTTGCCCTGCACCAGAGGCCGGGCATACCGGGAATCCGGAGCACCTTCGGCACCATGACGGAGCTTTTGAACAGCCTGCGGCTCATGTTTTCCCGCCTTTCGGTCTACCGGTGTCCAAATGGTCATGACGTTCCTCCGACGCTCGATCATGCGGCGGAGAAGGAAGTCCGCTGCCCGGTCTGCGGCGAGGCCGTTCCGACGATCGGAGCGGAAGAGCTTGCGTTCAACAGCGGGGGGGCATGCAAATGCTGCGGCGGGACCGGGACTGTGCGGACGGTGGACCGGGCCACGCTCGTGCCGGACGAAAGCCTGACGATCGACGGCGGGGCAGTGGCGCCCTGGAACAGCCTGATGTGGTCGCTCATGACCGACGTCTGCCGGGCAATGGGCGTCCGGACCGATGTGCCCTTCCGCGAACTGACGGACAGGGAAAAAGAGATCGTGTACGACGGACCGATGGTCAAGAAACACATTTTCTACCGTCCGAAGAACAAGGAAAGCGTGAGCGCGGGCGAAATGGATTTCACCTATTACAGCGCGACCGCAACGGTGCTGAACGCCCTGAACAAGGTCAAGGACGAAACCGGGATGAAGCGCGTGGACAAGTTTCTCAAAGAGGATGTCTGTCCGGAATGCGGCGGTACGAGACTTTCCGAACGCGCTCGTTCGCTGAGGCTCCGCGGCATATCGCTCGACCGGGTGTGCGCGATGACGCTTTCGGAGCTGATCGAATGGGTGAACGGCGTTCCTTCTTCGCTTCCCGCGGAAATGTCGCCCATGGCGGAAAGCATCTGCGAGGCGTTCCGGCATACGGCGAAACGGCTTGTCGACCTCGGACTTTCCTATCTGTCGCTCGACCGCGCGGCGTCCACACTTTCGACTGGAGAGCGGCAGAGGACGCAGCTCGCGCGTGCCGTGCGCAACCGCACGACCGGCGTGCTCTATGTTCTGGACGAACCGTCGATCGGGCTGCATCCATCCAACCTCGAGGGACTGACCGGGGTCATGGACGACCTGGTCGCGGACGGAAACTCCGTGCTTCTGGTCGATCACGACACGCAGGTGCTCTCTCATGCGGACTGGCTGATCGAGCTGGGTCCGTCGGCTGGAGCCGGAGGCGGAAGGATCATCTCGCAGGGAACGGTTGAATCGTTATCCAGGGACCCGAACTCCATGATCGGGCCGTATCTCAGACCGGACCGCAGGACCCTTCTCCGCGAACGCGCAGAAAAGGAGGATCTTTTCAGCCTCGGCGCGATCCATATGGAAACAGACCGGATCCATACGGTCAGACCGCTGTCCGTCTCGATTCCGAAAGGCAGGCTGACGGTCGTGACAGGCGTATCCGGATCCGGAAAAACGACGATGGTACTGGAAAGCCTGGTGCCGGCATTGGAGGCGTCCGTTGCCGGAGGGAAGCTTCCGGAGCATGTGCGTTCCGTGTCGGCAGGCGGCATCGGACAGGTCAAGCTGATCGACGCCACGCCGATCGGCATCAACGTGCGGTCGACGGTTGCCACCTACGCAAACGTCCATGACGAACTGCGCAAGATCTATGCCCGTACGAAAGACGCGAAAGAACGGGGTTTCCGCGCAAGCGATTTTTCCTACAATACCGGAAGCCTCCGCTGCATGACCTGCGACGGAACGGGTCAGATCAGTCTTGACGTGCAGTTTCTGCCGGATGTGGATATCCCGTGCCCGGACTGCGGCGGATCGCGTTACGCGAAGGCCGCGTGGCAGGTCAGGCGCTGGAAAAAGGACAAGGAAGGCGTATCGCTTCCGGAGCTGATGGCGCTCAGCGTGGACGACGCGCTTACGGAATGCGCGGATCTGAACAGCGTTTCCTCGAGACTTCAGGTCCTGCATGATCTGGGACTCGGATATCTGACGCTCGGAGAGGATACCCCGGGACTGTCCGGCGGCGAGGCGCAGCGGCTGAAGCTCGCGAGTGAAATGGGCAGGGGGCAGTCCGGTTCCGTGTTTGTTTTCGACGAACCGACCATCGGCCTGCATCCGCTGGATGTCCGAACGCTCATGGCGGTCTTTCAGCATCTGATCGACCTTGGCGCGACGGTCATCGTGATCGAACACGATCTGGATGTGATCCGCAGCGCGGACTATATCGTGGATATGGGCCCGGGCGGGGGCAGAGACGGGGGAGAGATCGTGGCTCAGGGCACGCCGGAAGAGATCATGCGGTGCAAACGGAGCGTGACCGGACGCTACCTGTGACGGGACCGCAGCCGGATGCATCCAACGCCCGATACAAAACAGCCATCTCCGCTCCCGGAGAAAATGTATTATAATCGAAACGGATCCGCATCGCCGGAAGCGGATGCGGTGAAAGAAGGAAAGGACCCGGAAGAACGCCGGGAGAAAGGAAAAACCGGCCGCGTTCAGCGGTGACGGGAGCATGCCGAATCAGATGTTCAGGATTTTTGCAGTGAATTGTATCGTTCCCCTGTTCGTGATCCTTGTGATCGGAGCTGTTGCGGGGTATTTCAGCCTCAAAGAAAAGAAATCCATCAAAGGGGAAATGGTTGAGTACTTTGTGAAAGCCTGGAAAGCGGGGCGAAGTGATCCCGAATCCGGGGTGAACGCGCGGCTTTCCGATCGCTTTTCCGAAATCATTATCCGGGCATATGAATATGAGAAATACAAGGAGTCCGTCAACCAGCGCAAATACTACTTTTACAAGCTGCTGGTCATGCTGATCATTCTGTGCATTCCGTTTCTTGTTCTGGTCCTGATCTCAGGAAAGGAATGGATCCTTCATGACAGCGAGTGGAACAACATCTATCTCTACACCGTGATCCTGGTTCCGCTGATCTTTGCCTACCTTGTCAATAAATACATCAAGATCAAGCAGTATCATGAAGCGTGGTACCGGCATATGCGCAACAGGCATAACATGGAATGGCGAATGATCGAATTTGTCAAGGATTGTGAGATGCTGGAAGCGGGCATGACGCAGCAGGACGCGAACGTTTCTACGGAGACCATCAAGAGAGATTTCATTAATGACATGTGTACGTACTGGAAATCGGTCACGACCGAGATCCCGTCCTGCTCGGCTGCCAAGGAAGAAAACATACTCGAAGATTTCATCGGTCTAATCCACAAGGACTGAACGGCGGAAATGCGCCGTACCGGTTGCGGAGGACCGCGTCTGTCGGATATAATGTGAACCGACAGGATAACATATTCAGGAGGTGTTTACACAAATGGAAACCAGACCTTATCTCGATTGGGAAACGTGCAAAAACTTCATGATCGACGTCTTCAAGGCGTACGGCGTACCGCAGAAGGATGCCGAGATCTGCACCGACGTTCTGATGGAATCTGACAGAAGGGGAATCGAAAGCCACGGCTGCAACCGCTTCAAACCGATCTATCTGGACAGGATCAAAAACGGCACGCTTCTCCCCGTGACCAAGATCGATATCGTAAAGGAGACCCCGACGACCGTCGTCATGGACGCCAACAACGGTATGGGTATGGTTGCTTCCTATAAGATGATGGAAATGCTGATCGAAAAGGCGAAGCAGTACGGCATGGCCGGCGGAACCATTTTCAATTCCACGCATTACGGCATCGCGGGATACTGGACCACGATGGCGGAAAAAGCCGGCATGATCGGCATCACCGGCACGAACGCGAGGCCGTCCGTCGCGCCGACGTTCGGCGTCGAGCCCATGATGGGTACGAACCCGATGACCTTCACGCTTCCCACGGACGAGGAATTCCCGTTCAACTTCGACTGCGCGACCTCCATTGTGCAGAACGGCAAGCTCGAGTTCTATGCCCGTTCCGGCAAGCAGGCTCCGGCGGGACTGGTCGTCACCAAGGACGGCGAAACGCTGACCGATCCGGACAAGATCCTCAAGGATATGCGCAAGGGCGAATGCGCGCTTCTCCCGCTCGGCGGTCTGGGCGAGGCGACAGGCGGCTACAAGGGCTACGGATTCACGACGATCGTCGAGATTCTGTCCGCCGCGCTTGCGGGCGGTCCGTTCATGAAGGCGCTGAACGGCAAGGATGAGAACGGAAACAACCAGATGTACCGTCTCGGTCACTTCTTCTTCGTGATCAATCCCGAGTTCTTCATGGGCCTCGACACGTTCAAAAAGACGGCCGGCGATATCTGCCGCGGTCTTAGAGCGTCCGAGAAAGCGCCGGGCGCGGAGCGCATCTACACGGCGGGCGAGAAGGAATACCTTGCATGGTGCGACAGGAAGGACAAGGGCGTTCCGGTTGGCGAAACCATCCAGAAGGAATTCATCAAGCTGCGCGACGATCTGAATCTCCCGTATCACTTCTCCTTCGAAGACAAATAAGCGTCCCGTTCACCGGAACGTTTGGAATTGAAAACCCGGGGCGCGGAGCGTGCCCCGGATTTTGTATACGTTCAGCGGTTTCAGCAGCATGACAGAAAACGATCACATAAAAACAGAACGACTTCTGATCCGGCGGGTCCGCGCAGGCGACTGGAGAGCCATCCAAGCGGTCTGGACAGACGCTGCGCGATCCGTCTACGCGCAGTACGACAGGCCGAACGATCTGCGCGATAATGCCGTCCGCGCAAGGATCGGGAAATGGGCATCCTTTGGTGAAAGCAGGGAACACATGTTCCTTGCCGTCTGTCTTTCTGACGAACTGATCGGTTATGCCGCACTTCACAGACACGGAGACGCCTGTGAACTCGGATACTGTTTCCGTTCGGATCATCACAGGAAAGGATACGCGAAAGAGAGCATATCTGCAATCCTCGGCACATTGAAACAGGAAGGCGTGACGTGCGTTTCGGCGGGAACCGCGCTGGACAACGTTCCTTCTGTCCGGCTTCTGAATTCCCTTGGATTCAGACAGACTGGAACGGAAAAGGTTTCGTTCTATAAAGGCGGGAACGGAGAGGACATCGTGTTTGACGGAGGCACTGAAAGCGGTCCTCCGTTATGTGTTTTTGGAGACGGACATTCCGAGCGTCTTTGCGGACGCGCTGAAGACGAACGTCAGAAGCCGTCATGCGCTGGAAAAGGCGGGCTTTACGCGGGTCGGAGAGAACGCGGAATATGTCTTTTACCGGATCGACAGGCAGCGGAACGCAGAAGAGGAAACAGGCAGCGAGGCTTTCGGGGAACCCTTCGTACGGTCCGGGGACCCGTCCATGGAGGATGCATAACGGCCTTTCCTCCCGAAGGCATGAGAAATCGGTTTTTCAGGCGTCCGTTTCCCAAGCCCTGCAGAGGCAGGCGCGGGCCTTACTGAAACAGGGACAGGCTGCTCTTTACGATCCGGTTGACAAAGGAAATGACCTCCTCGCGGCTGAACTTGTCATATCCGCCGAGAACAACATTCATGAGACCGTTTGAAAGATGGGTATAAAGCATTTCCAGCTCCGCATCCGAGGCATGATGAAGCTGCCGCTTCCATGACGCGATGCTGGCGTCTTTTGCCAGGTCGATCATCCGCCCGAGGACGGAGGGACTAACTCCGCTGAAGATCAGAACGCGGCAGGCGTCCTCGTGCTGCTCGACCATTTTATAAATCGCGCCGATCAGTGCGCTGACATCGAATCCGTCGATCAGGCTGAGGGATTGCTGAAAAGCATCCAGCAGTTCCTGCTCGATTTTTTCCATCAGAGCGAAGCAGTCACTGTAATGCGCGTAAAACGTCGCACGGTTGAGCTCCGCCAGTTCGCAGACTTCCTTGACGGTGATCTGATTGACCGGCTTTTCCCGAAGCAGGAACAAAAACGATTCCTTCAGCACACGCTGTGTGTATCTTACTCTGGCGTCGGTTTTTCTCATATCTCTGACTCCGCAGGTCCTGTTTTTTTTCGAGATATCCAACACGGTTCACAGCCGTGTTGCTTTTCTTTCGGCCGGCGCAAAAATGACGATTGTTACCGGATGCTTTTTATTATACCGTATAGGTGAAAGATAACCAACACTTGTCTATTTTAAAAGGAGGAAAGCGATGTTTCAGACCTATCTTGTGACAGGCGCGAGCGGGTTCCTCGGACGGGCGGTACTGGCGGAACTCCGCAGGAAGAATGTGCAGATATGCGCCTTTCTTATGGAAAACGATCCGTTGGAAAGAGAGCTGCCGCAGCAGGTTTCCGTCGTGCGCGGCGATATCTGCGACGATGGTTCTCTGGACCGCTTTTTCTCCGGCGCAGATCATACGGCCTGCGTGATCCACTGCGCTGGTATCGTTTCGGTGGCTTCGCATCCGGGCCGACAGATCTACCGCGTCAATGTAGGCGGCACGGAAAACATCCTGCGGTACTGCCGGGAAAAGAAGGTGGGCAAGCTCGTTTATGTCAGTTCCGTCCACGCGATCCCTCCAAAGCCCAACGGAATGGAGATCACGGAGAAAGCGGTTTTTTCGCCGGAGCTTGTCGAGGGAGATTACGCAAAGAGCAAAGCGATCGCCACAGGTCTTGTCTTTGACGCAGCCCGTCAGGGGCTTAATGCCAGCGTCGTGTTCCCCTCGGGCATAATCGGCCCGGGAGACTTTGGAAAAGGCGGCATTACCAATATGCTGCTGTCTTTCCTTGCGGGGAAACTCCCTTTGGCGGTGAAAGGCGGCTATGATTTTGTGGATGTGCGCGATGTGGCGAAAGGCATCGTTTCGTGCACGGAAAAAGGTCTGGCTGGTCACGGCTACATTCTTTCCGGACAGTATGTCTCTGTCCGCGATATCCTGGAGGCGGCGGAGGAAACTGTGCAGTTGAACCGGCGGGTCTTCTATCTTCCGGTCTCTATTGCGAAGCGGATCGCGATGATTCATGAAAAGTGGAGCCTGAAGAAAGGGAAGCCCCTCTTTTTTACCCCGTATGCGGTCTCCGTACTGGATTCCAACGGTCATTTCAGCAGAGATGCGGCGACAGCCGCGTTCGGATATGCACCACGGCCCGTGAAAAGCAGCATACGGGATACCGTGCTTTGGCTGAAGAAATCCATATGATCGGGAACAGATGTGCTCTATGGTCCTGCATGAGGACACGACGGCCATTCCGGAAATAAGATATGTACCCTGATCCCGGTCGGATTGAACGGGAAAGGGTACATATTTTTTGACCGTATGCCGGAATATACGGGAATGAATTCGGAACCGGCGGATGTCATGGGATGACGGACGATGTCCCGGACATTCCGTACCTTAAAGGACTTTCGAATGCGACCGTACAGACGATCAGGCTCGCTATCACGCAATCCATGAGCATCCATTTCACTGCGGTAATACTGTCTGAGACCGGCATTCTAACGTCTGCAACGGCGCTTGTACACAATGCCTTCTGGCTTTGAAATGCTGAAAGCATATGACATTATTACGTGCAACGCACGTAATATTGTTGATTTATGCTTTGCAAAGAGTATAATATAGGTGAGGAGGGCTTAATAGCAATCCTAGATGCAAGATTGTAAGCTGTAATGCCACATTGCAAATTGAAAAGTGAATATTCGTAAACGAGATGCTGCTTTTGTCAGTGAGAATCCGTTTTTGTAAATGAAGTGCAGGTTTTGTAAGCAAAA
>JAFPXU010000084.1 GCA_017394605.1 Clostridia bacterium
CCAGATCCGCTCCAGCTCCGCCAGGCTCTTCCGTGCGCTGTCCTGCCTTGCTTTGCCGACAGCGGAAAGCAGCGCGTTCAGTACCGACAGCGGGGCGACCAGCGAATCCGCGAAAGACGCGATATCGCTTCTCGCGCACAGCGTGCAGTCGGAAAGGGCTGCTGCCGGAGATTCCTGATTGTCTGTCAGGGCGATGATCTTTGCGCCGTGCTCCTTCGCGAAACGCATCGCGTTCAGCGTATGGACGTTGTATCTCGGAAAGCTCATTCCGAAACAAACGTCATCGCTGCCGATCCGGATCATCTTGTCGAACGCGTCCTGCTCCATTCCGCTGACGATCACGACGTCCTCCCGGATAAAGCTCAGATAATAGGCAAAAAACTGGGCGGCCGCGTAAGCGCTCCGGATCCCGATGATATATACATGCTTCGCCCTGGCTATCAGCCGAACGGCGTTGCTGAAAGTCTCAGCGTCGATCAGGTCCATCGTCTGACGGATGTTGTTCATGTCGAGAGACAGGATCGTGTGCAGCATCTCGTCCTCCGGGATCGAAGCTGCCGCCTGGCTTCTCTGCAGTGTCGTCTGGCGCCGTCTGAGAAGTTCCTGCATCGCTTCCTGCATTTCCGGATATCCGTCCATACCGATCGAGTAGGCAAATCGGACCACGGTCGATTCGCTGACGCCTACCGCCTCACCGAGTTTTGCGGCTGTCATAAGAGCGGCGCGGTCGTAATAGCGTACGATATAATCCGCGATCCGGTTCTGTCCTTTTGAGAACCGGTTCCTGTGATTCTCGATTCGTTTCAGCAGTCCTTCCATTGTCGTTCCTCCCGGGGCGATCCTTTGGAATATCAGTATAGCATGATTCGCGGGACGCATACTATTCTTTTTGCAGGATTCTTTTATGCTTCCTGCATTTTTCCGATCTGTTGCCAATCAAGCTCCGATTTGCTAACATGGATTATCAATGAAGCGAAAGGAACCACATACCATGGAAGATTATAAAGAACTGTTCTCCGAAGCGATGACACAGATTCCGAAAGGCGCGTTTCTCGTCGCAAACGACAACGTCATGACGATCGGATGGTGCCAGTTCGGCGTCGTCTGGGGCAAGCCGGTCTGCACGGTTTTCGTAAGGCTGAGCCGTTTCACCCATGACGTGCTGGATCATGCGGACCGTTTTACCGTCAGCGTTCCGAAAATCGGAGAAATGGCAAAAGAACTCGGCTACTGCGCATCGCATTCCGGCAGGGATACGGACAAATTCAAAGAGGGCGGGATAAGCAGAATCGACTCCAGAACGGATGCTCCCGCAGGCGTTTCCGGCTGCTCCATGCACTTTGAGTGCAGGATCCTGTCCAGAACGGAAATGGATCTTTCCCGTACCGATCCGGACGTGAAGGCGCGTTACTACGGAAGCAATCAGGCTAGATCCGATGGAGACCCCCACACGGTCCTTTTCGGGGAGATTCTCGCGGCATACCGGGAATAATCTCCGTTTCATGCACTATAAGGGCAGGGATGATGCACCCCTGCCTTTTTTCTTGCCCTCCGGATCGCGTCGGATAAACAAAGACAGTGACCGGCTGAATCCGGTCACTGCCTGAAGATGGGGGATACACGGAATAATGACCGTGTTTTATGTCATCAGCCTGGGAGGCTGGAAGACACTACTGCTTATCCGTAGGGGCGTATTCGCTGAAGGTAACGGTAAGTTCCATCTCCTGCCCGTTTCTCTGGATCG
>JAFPXU010000085.1 GCA_017394605.1 Clostridia bacterium
CGGTAAGTTCGCCGCGTGTAGAACCAGTGGTGAACGTTTCGCCACAGGCACAACGTACGATCGCTTTTCCGTATTTCGGATGGATATCCTTCTTCATGGGTCTCAACTCCTTTTTAAACGCTAGCGACAAATATTATATCTAGCGATATTTCAGAATGCAAGGCTTTTTATAAATAAATCGGAAAAAACCCGGATTATTCTTTCAGTTTATTTCCCGTATCGGTTCTGTGAGGCCATGGTATAGCCGTCTTTTTCATAGATGCTTACCCATTCCTTCAATCTTGCCAGAAACTCCGCGTTCGTTGAAGTTTTGTCAAGCATGGAAACCAGCTGCTCCGTTACCTCCATCGGGTTCGATCCGCTGAGCAGTCTCCGGATCGTCCTGGTCCCTTCCAGTTCTTCCCTGGAGAGCAGCAGTTCTTCTCTTCTTGTGCCGGATTTATAGATATCGATAGCAGGGAAAATTCTGCGTTCGGAAAGACGGCGGTCCAGATGGATCTCCATGTTGCCCGTTCCCTTGAACTCTTCATAGACGATATCGTCCATACGGCTTCCAGTTTCCGCCAGCGCCGTAGCGATTACCGTCAGGCTTCCTCCGTTCTCTATGTTCCTCGCGGCTCCGAAAAACCGCTTGGGCTTATGCAAAGCCCCCGGATCCATACCACCGGACAGCGTTCTGCCGGTCGGAGGGATCGTCAGGTTGTATGCCCTTGTCAGTCGGGTAAGACTGTCCATCAGCACGACCACATCCTTACCGTACTCGACCAGGCGCATAGAGCGTTCCAGCACCATTTCTGCGACGCGGGTATGATGCTCCGGAAGTTCATCGAACGTGGAATAGAGCACCTCGCCGTCGATCGATCGCTGCATATCCGTTACCTCCTCGGGCCGCTCGTCGATCAGCAGCACGATCAGATGGGAGTCCGGATAGTTTGTCGATATCCCCTTTGCGATATTTTTCAGCAGAGTCGTTTTTCCGGCTTTAGGCTGGGAAACGATCATGGCGCGCTGCCCTTTTCCGATCGGAGCAATCAGGTCGATAAGCCTTGTCGCCAGATTATTCCTCTGTCCGGGAATCTCCAGCGTGTAGCGTTCCTCCGGAAAAATCGGGATCAGCTCCTCGAACGGCTTTCTTTCCAGCAGTTTCTCCGGGGCTTCCCCGTTGACCAGAATAATATAAAGCAGCGCAAGGAAGCGCTCGCCTTCCTTTGCCGGGCGGGTTTTCCCCTGTACATAATCGCCTGTTCTCAAACCAAATCTACGGATCTGCGCGATGGAAACATAGACATCCCGCTGGCCCGAAAGATAATTTTCCGATCTCAGAAAACCGTATCCGTCCGGAAGAACTTCGAGCACGCCCTCCGCATCGCCGCATTCTCCTGCTTCCAGCATTTCGGGGACAGCCGGATTGCTGGTTCCGTAATCCTTGTTGTAATATTCGGGCGTTCTGCCCGCGCTCTTCCGTTCTTCTTCCTGTACGGAATCGTCTTTTGTTTCTGCAGGCTGAACTGCCTGTTCCGTTCCGTTCCTCTGGAAGGCTTCCCTTCTCGGATTCGTCTGTCTGCGGCCGTTGCGCGAATAGTTTCCCGTCTGCGGGTATTTCCGCTGCTGCTGGCGCTGAACCGGCCGCGTCGCCTTCGGTTCTTCAGAAACCGTAGCCGGAGCTTTCGGAGCGGTTTGGACGGGCTCAGCCTGTACCGGAGCGGGCGCTTCCTCCTGCACGGGTTCCGCTTTTTTGGCGGGAGCGTATTTCCCGGCGATGTGATCCGGAACGACCCCTCCGTTCATGATAATCTCGACAAGCTCGGTTTTACGGTATTTTCCCGCGCTTTTAACACCCTGCAGCTTAGCGATTTCGCGCAAGTCGCTGATAGACTTGATCTCTAATTGTTCCTGATTCAAGGGAGACTCCTTCCTGTGAGGCAAATATAGTTTTTAAATGGAAAAAACAGATAGTCAGAAATGCAGAACTTGACATTAATAAGCACTTTTAATATACCGATAAACAAAAACCCGTGTCAAGTGCAAAATCTTCGGCACCGCGACGCACCCCTTCTTCCGGCATTTTTTATAAGTAGTTTACAATCCGTCCGGACGAACTGTGATATACTGTTTATATGGCAAAGAAGAAAAAAAAATTCAGACTTCGCGCCGGATATGTGATTCTGGCTTTTCTGTTGCTTGTTTGCATCCTGGGCGGCGTTTATCTGTCGCAGGAAACGCGCATCGAGACAATCGCGGCTGAGAAAGCTACGCTTCAAAGCGAACTTGACAAACTGAAAGTTGAAGAAGAACGTCTGGAACGCACCCTTGAGTATATGGGAACCAATGACTACCTCCTCCAGTATGCGCGCGAGAAGCTCGGTTACGTCTACCGCAACGACATCAAATTTGTTGAGTAAATCATATGCAGATAGCCGTAATTGATATTGGAAGCAATTCCATCCGTTATATGGAAGCAGAGAAAACCGATTCCGGTTTTTCTTTTTCTAATAAAGAGACCTTCACCACAAGACTGGCGGAAGGTCTGGCATCAAGCGGACTCTTGTCTGACCGGTCTGTCGAACGATCTCTTTCTGTCCTCAAACAACTTGCATGCAGGGCAAAGGAAAAGAACCTGCCGTGTTTCTGCTACGCGACCAGCGCAGTCAGGGACGCCGAAAACCGCGACGCATTTATCCGCCGGATCGCGGATGATACCGCGCTCCCCGTGGAAATCCTTCCCGGGGAGGAAGAGGCGGCGCTTGCCTATGCAGGCGCAGGAAGCTGCGGCGGACTGATCGATATCGGCGGCGGAAGCTCACAGATCATCACGGAATCATTCCGCGCAAGTTTTCCGATCGGTGCGGTGAGAATCCGTGACTGGTGTCCTTCCCAGACGCTTTCCGATCTTGATACCCTCATCCCTTTATTTGACAGCACGTATGAAATTCCGAACTTTACGGAAATGAACTGGACCGCCGTGGGCGGAACAGCGACCACGCTCGCAGCCCTGTCCCTGAATCTTGAAAGGTATGAAGCCGACCGGGTCAACGGTGTGGTGCTGTATGACGAGGCGCTTATGCTGCTCCTGCGCGTGCTTGAAAGTCTGGGGGACAGCGGTCGGGCGGAGATACCCCTGCTCGCTAGGCGTCACAACATCATCATGGGAGGCGGATTTCTTTTACACTATCTGCTGCAGCGCATCGGAATCCGTTCGCTGAGGATCAGTGATGCGGACGGTCTGGAAGGATACGCGGTACTGAAACTGAATGATACCGTTTTGTCAGACCCGTCCCGGTCATAAGCGTCACATATAAGAATAGCAGCGCACGGTCTGATCCGGCGCTGCTTTTGTGTTTGCTGTTTTGCTTAACTGTATCAAATATCAGTTGTCCGGGAGGACCTCTTTTTCCGAATCGTCAAAGTTCATTTCCGTCTTGTTTCCAAGCTGAATCGTGCATGCGATTTCTTCCCCGTTTCTCAGCAGAACTAGATCAATGGAATCTCCGATTTTGGAAGCGCTGATCACCTCGATCAGTTCCTTCTGTTCGGAGATCTCCTTGCCGTTCACCTTGATGATAATATCGCCGGGCTTGACGCCTGCCTGGGAAGCGGGACCTCCTTTGACCACGCTGTCGACATATACACCCTGCTTGACATTCAGCTCAGCCGCCTGCGCTTCTGTCAGCGTATATACCGTAATGCCGACTCCGGGACGTTCAACTGTCCCCTTTTCGATTAGAATCTGCATGATTTCGACCGCGGTATTGATCGGGATCGCAAAGCCAATCCCCTCAGCACTGATCGGATTGCCGAACGAATCATATCCCGCCGTAACAGATTTGGCACTGTTGATACCGATTACTTCCCCGTGCATATTCAGGAGCGGTCCGCCGCTGTTGCCGTAATTGATCGCAGCGTCCGTCTGAAGAAAACTGTTTGTCTGTCCGTCAATCGTGATTTCGCGACTTTTTGCGCTGATGATTCCGAACGTCAGCGTATTGGCAAGCCGTTTCATGTCCAGCGGATTTCCGATTGCAAGCACAAATTCCCCGACACGCACATCATCGGAATTCCCGAGTGCAAGCGCCTTCAATCCATCGTATTCGATTTTCAGAACGCCCACGTCTGTCTCGTCATCGGCTCCGATGACTTTCGCATTGATCTCTTCACCGTCGGAAAGCATCACGGTGACCAGTTCCGCTCCCTCCACAACATGCGCATTCGTCAGGATATATCCTTTTGAAGAAACGACAAATCCTGTGCCCGTTCCATAAACGGAAAGAATGCCGCCCATGGTCCTGTACTGAACAACGCCTACGACAGACGGTGCAGCACTCTCAAAAACGGTCGGAATGGGGTTCCCGGAATCTGCGGCGAGGGCGGGCGCAGCACCGTCCAGTTCCGGCATTTTGCGATCGCTTTCCGTAGGCGTCGCGGTAGGCGAAGGCGTAACGGCCGGTGTTTCTTCGGTAGCGAGAGTATCGTTCTGCTTCGGTTTCTCTTCAATACCCGATGCAAAGCTAACGGCGCTGTCGATAATCTCCCCTGCCGATTTTCTGATCAGGAAAAAACCTCCGATACAGGACGCCAAAAGAAGGATAACAAGGACAAGCACCACGATGCCAAATGCCCCGTTTCCTTTTTTACTTCTAGTATTGTTCATGGATCATGCCTCCGTTTTGGTCTTGCTGAGTTCTCTTGGGCACCGGAGCCCGCTTCAGTGTAAACGTGAAAGTGCTCCCTTTTCCCCTCGCGCTCTTCAGCGTTATCTTCTGTCCGTGTTGGTCAATGATTCGTTTTACAATGGACAATCCAAGTCCCGTACCGCTCTGTTTGGACGGGGTATGCGCTTTTTCAACCTTATAAAACCGGTCAAACACGCGCGGGACGTCCTCTTCTGGAATCCCCTGGCCAAAGTCCTGAATACTTGTGTATACTTCCTTGCGCATGGCATAGGTTGCAATCCTGAGCTTTGAATTCTCCGGAGAATACTTGATTGCGTTATCGATCAGATTCCTGATAACCTGTGAAATCTGCGTGCTGTCTGCCTCCACATAGAACTGCTCCTGTGCGAAGCGAATCTCCACATCCATCTTCCGTTCGTATATCCTGGCTTCAAATGTGATCAGTATCCGCCGAATCAGTTCGTTGATATCGAACACCTCAAGCTTCAGGACGGATTTTCCGGATTCGATCCTGGCAAGATCCAGCAGATCATTGACCATGGACGCCATCCTTTTAGTTTCTGTAAGCACGATGTCGATATACTGATCATACTCTTCCTTTACGATCGTTCCGTCGTGCATCGCCTCCAGAAATCCCTTCATGGAAGTCAGCGGGGACCGGAGTTCATGACTGACATTTGCAACAAAACTCTGCCTAGTAGCCTCAAGATCTTCCAGCTGATCCGCCATGTTGTTGAAACTGAGGGCGAGCTGAATCGTTTCCTCCGTCCCGGAAATCGGGATCCTTGCGTTATAGTCGCCCATGGAATACTGCTGCACGATGTCGTTAACTTCACGGAACGGCTTGATAACTGCGGAAGTTGTGCTGTAAACGACAATCAGCCCGATTAGAAGCCCGACAAGAAGAACGAGAACCACGATCAGAATCAGATCGTTCAACGCTTCCGAAATCTCGGATGTATCCGCATGCACCAGAATCAGGTGCGTAACGGTTCCGGAATCGGGAAGAGTAGCGATTTTTGTCAGCGTTTTGATCTCGCTGATGTCTTGATAATACTGTTTCGTTTCCGTGTTGCCCGCAGCCGCTTCAGCAATCAGCTGCTGCTTACGCTCTTCATCCGGTTCAAGATCTGCAACGGACGACCAGCTGCTTCTTCCGTAATAATGCTCCGGTTCGCCCCCCATCGGATATATCTCAATTAGAAGGTTGTTCCCAACCGCAAGCGCGTACAATTTCTGCTTTGCTTCCGCTTCGGACAACGCACCGGATATCCTCTGCTTTTCTATGTTCAGAACCTCGACCGATTCCATTCGCACCAGATCCTGCCTCGAGCCGTACGTCTGTCCCCGAATAATAACAATAACCGCCACACCCAGCAGGACAATCAAGCTGAATATAACGGTCATATATACTGCCAGCATTCTGGAGAACAGTGTCCGAAGTAGATCCTTGCGACGCATAGAAAGTGTTGCCCCTTATTCAATCTCGAATTTGTAGCCAACACCCCAGACAGTCTTCAGCTGCCAAACATGGTTCTCGCCGATCTTCTCGCGGATTCTCTTCACATGTACATCGACAGTCCTGGAATCGCCGAAGAAATCAAAACCCCATACCTGCTCTAAAAGCTGCTCTCTTGTAAACACTTTCCCCTCATGGGAGGCAAGAAAGTATAACAGTTCGATCTCTTTGGGAGGCATTTCAAGCTGCCTTCCATCCAGAACAACAGAATAATTCTCAAGCGACACGGAAAGGCCGGGCATCGAGATGGAGCGTTCCGGATCAACCGGAGTACTTCTGCGCAGGACCGCCTTGATCCTGGCAATCAGTTCCTTTGCGTCAAACGGCTTCGGAATGTAGTCGTCTGCACCGAGTTCAAGTCCCTGCACCCGGTCACCCGTCTCCCCCTTTGCGGTCAGCATGATTACGGGGGTTTCACTTTCCTTGCGGATATCATGGAGGACTTCCCATCCGTCCTTCCCGGGCAGCATGACGTCCAGAACCACTAGCGCCGGACGGATTTCATGGAACATGGCCAGCGCTGTGTTGCCGTCTGCACAGGTGTGCACAGTGAAGCCTGCTTTCTTCAGGTATAACTCGATAATGGCAAGAATGTTCCGGTCATCGTCGATTACGAGAATGGTATTGTTCACATTTGCATTACTTTCCATAAAAATCCACCTTTCAAATGCGGACATTTGTGTTAATGCCTATTTCTGACGGTATATTATAACACACGGCACCGCATTTGTAAAACTCTGCCATGCCGCGGCTATTTCTGCCTGAGCGTCACGACAGTCACCCCCGCGTCGCCTTCGCCATAAGCTCCGATTCTGAAAGATTTCACCCGCGGATGATTCTTCAGATACGCCTGAACCCCGGTGCGAAGTGCACCGGTTCCTTTTCCGTGAATCAGGGATATCTGTCCGATCCCTGCCATTTCCGCGTCATCAATAAACCGATCGATCTCCACGACTGCCTCGTCTACAGTCTTGCCTCTGAGATCAAGTTCCAGAAAGCTCCTGTCCGAATCGTGAAGTGACGTTTTAAATGAAGAAGAAGTCGTCTTCCCGCTCTGTTTTTTTGTCTCTTTAATCCGGAGATCGTTCATCGGCACTTTCATTTTGATCATGCCAGCCTGTACCAGCACTTCTCCCTTCGCGTCCGGCTGTTTCAGAACCGTCGCGTCCTGATTGACGGATAAAACCAGTACTTCCTGTCCCGGAAGAACGTCGGAAGGAATGGTCCCGACATCCTGATCCAGCGCTTTTTCTCCCATGAATAGAGCACTCTCCCTGTTTCTCACAGCATCGCGCGCGTTCTGAATCGCACGCTCCACCGCAGCGTTGCCCTTTCCCGCCGTTCTGAGCTGAGCGATAACGGTTTCCATTTCCTTTTTTGTATCCCGGATCAGGCGTCTGGACTCTTCCTTTGCCTGTTCACGCCATTTTTCACGCTCTTTTATCAGCTTCTCTCTTTCTTTTTCGGCAGCGCTACGGGTCTTCTCCGCTTCCTCGTGTTCAATCCGGGCTTTCTCCCTATGCTCTTCCGCTTCCCTTCGGGCAGCTTCAGCGCCGGCGATCACGCTCTCAAACGCGATATCCTGCTTCTGGAGATATTCATTTGCGCGTTCGATTACCGCAGGATCAAGACCAAGCCTTTTGGAAATCTCAAAGGCGTTTGATTTCCCCGGAATGCCTATATGGAGGTGATAGGTCGGGCACAGCCTATCCACGTCGAATTCCATACTGGCATTCTGCATTCCCGGATGCGTCATGGCAAATGCCTTTATCTCGCTGTAATGCGTTGTAGCGACCGTTTTCGCTCCGCAGTTAAACAGTTTCTCCAGAATCGCCTGCGCAAGTGCCGCGCCTTCGACAGGATCTGTTCCCGCTCCGAGCTCGTCCAGAAGAACCAGTGACCGCCCGTCCGCGTTCCGCAGGATTTGGACAGTGTTTTTCATGTGGGAAGAAAATGTGGAAAGCGACTGTTCGATAGACTGTTCATCACCGATATCCGCGTATACTTCTTCAAACAGGGAAATCTTTGAACCTGTCTCGGCGGGAATGAACATGCCGGACATGGTCATTACGGTAAGAAGCCCGAGCGTCTTCAGCGTAACGGTTTTACCTCCCGTGTTGGGACCGGTAATAATCAACGTGCTGAAATCCTCCCCAAGCCAGATATCCACGGGAACAGCCGTATCTCTGTTCAGAAGAGGATGGATCCCTTTCCGGATTGAGATTTTTCCGCTTTCGTTTATAGAGGGACGGACCGCGTTCATTTCTCCGGCAAGAAAAGCCTTCGCGAACACTAGATCCAGTTTGGCAAGAACCTCCAACCCCGTCATCAGATCCGGCGCCACCGGCTCCACATAGGCAGTCAGATTGGCAAGGATCCGTTCGATCTCTCGGGATTCCTCTCCCTGAAGGCGTTTATACTCATTCCCTAGGTCCACGGCAACAGACGGCTCAATGAACAGAGTCGCGCCGCTTCCGCTCGTGTCATGAATAAGTCCCGGGACCTGCGCACGGTATTCCGCCTTGACGGGAAGCGCATATCTGCCGTCCCGTACGGTAATGATGGGTTCCTGAAGGTATTTCTGGAATGTGGCGCTCCGGATCATCTGATTCAGTTTTTCCCGTACCTTTTCATTCGCAAGCTTCATCTGCCTTCTGATTCTCGCCAGTTCGGAAGAGGCATTGTCCGCGATTTCATCCTCCGAAAGAATACAGGACATGATCTTCTCTTCCACCATCCTGTGGGACGGGAGCCTTTCGGCAAGCTGCTTCAGAAGAACAGCGCTCGCGGAGTTTCTCAATACGTCCCCCGCATTCCTGCATGCTCGCAGGCACTGTGCCGTCTGAAGAAGTTCCCTCGTGGAAAGCGCCAATGTCGCGTGAATCCTTCTCAACATGTCGCGAATATCCGGAAATCCTTCCACGGGTGTCCTTCCCGTCGCACGGAGAATCATGGAAGCTTCTTCCGTTTCGGAAAGCATCCGCTCCACATCAGCCATGTAGGAAGACGGCAAGAGCTTCTCTGCTTCTGTTCTGCCCATGTTTGAGGCGGTGTATCCGTACAGCATTTCCCGGATTTTATTGAATTCCAGTGTCTGAAGAGCTCTTGTATTCAAATTGTCCCCTCCGAATATGCAAAAATCCCCGCCGCGAAAACCGCGACAGGGAAATTGTATCTTGTTTGCGCTCTTTTTTCAATCTGCCGGCTGCTGGTGATAATAGCTCAGGAAGTCTTTCAGCTTCTCCATAGTTTCCATGAGGACATCCATCCTCGGAAGATACACCACTCTGAAATGATCGGGATCCTTCCAGTTGAATCCGCTGCCCGGCACGATCAGTACCCGTTTCTCCCTCAGAAAGTCCAGCGCAAACTGCGTATCGTTTGTAATATTGAACTTTTTGACGTCGATCTTCGGGAAAATATAGAAGGCCGCCTTCGGCTTCACCGCTGAAATACCGGGGATATCATTGAGCGCCTTATAGATAAACTCCCTCTGCTCGTAGATTCTTCCGCCGGGAACGATATACTCGTTGACGCTCTGGTATCCACCCAGCGCGGTCTGTATGATGGACTGACCCGGAACATTGGAGCACAGTCTCATGTTGGAAAGCATGTTGACGCCGGCGATATAATCCTTCACGATTTTCTTGTTGCCGCTGAGAATCATCCAGCCCACGCGGAATCCGCAGACCATATGGGATTTGGAAAGACCGCTGAAAGTAACGCAGAACAGGTCCGGCGCAAGGGATGCGATCGAAACGTGTTTCTCCCCGTCCATGACCAGTCTGTCGTAGATTTCATCCGAGAAAATAATCAGCTCATGCTCTCTGGCAATTTCAACGATCTCCTCCAGCAGTTCCTTCGGATAAAGCGCGCCGGTGGGATTGTTCGGATTGATAATAACGATCGCCTTGGTCCTGTCAGAAACTTTTTTCCGGATGTCATCCGGATCCGGCAGCCATTCCGACTGCTCGTCGCAGATATAGTGAACCGCTTTTCCTCCCGCAAGATTCGTACAAGCGGTCCAGAGCGGATAATCGGGGGACGGGATCAGCACTTCGTCTCCATTGTTCAAAAGCGCATGGAGAGAAAGCTGGATCAGTTCGCTCGCCCCGTTGCCTGTGTAGATATCTTTCATGGAAACGTTCGGTATATTCTTGATCTGAGCGTACTGCATGATCGCTTTCCTTGCAGCGAAGATGCCTCTTGATTCCGAATAACCCTGAGAGTTGGAAATAGAATCCCTCATGTCCGTGATGACCTCGTCGGGAGCGGTAAATCCAAACGGGGCGGGGTTTCCGATATTCAGCTTCAGGATCTTCAGACCTGCCTCTTCCATCCTTGCCGCTTCATCCACGACCGGACCGCGCACGTCATACAGAACATGGTCGAGCTTATTTGATTTTTGAAATGTTCTCATTTTCTTTTTTCCCTCCGGTTTTGTTTCTTTTCTTCCGTCGGCTGCTCCGCCGTTTCCCGGCTGCATGGACTTCAGCGCCGCTGTCAGTTCCCTGCGGCGCTCCACTGCCCGTCTTACGTCTTCAAGTTCCGCGGGCTTGATGTACTTGCTTTTCAGCTTTCCGTTTTCCGTCCACTGCAGATAAAAACGGTCCGCTCCGTTGATGTGCTTCTTGGATATATAGCCTGCAGGAAGCCTGCTGATTTCCTGTTCTATCCGTTCTCTTGTCTGATAAACCGTCTCCACCAGAATCCCCTCCTGCTTTTTCCGAATTGTAACCTATGCATAACCTGTTGTCAATACTTGTCAAAGATCTTACAGGTTACAATAGGTTATAATAATGCCCCGGCAGCTGAAACCCGCCGGGGCACATACGCTTATTCACATTTGTCGAGCAGTCCCGTCGTCCGGTTAACCGCATATATCGCGCCGTCTTCCGGACCCGAAGGATCCGAAAACAGTCCGGAGAAGTGCTCTACGAAATACTCATCCGTCGCGTACACCGCAACATAATCATAATAGGCGAGCAGCTCCTTCTGCCATTCTTCCGCGGAATACTCCCCTTCCTCGCTGTTGTTCGGACCGCCGAGGCACCAGATCGTAATGTTTTTCGACTGGGTCGGAATCGGCCGGATGATGTAGCGGAGACCGCGGTACGCATATCCGAAATCGTCCCTCGCTTCGATTATGAACACGGGCCGGTCTTTTCCCGCATATTTTTCGATTTTCCCGGTCATGGATATGAATTCGTCACGTTCCTCGATTGAATTCGACACATTGTCCCTTGTCAGGAAACAGACCGCGGGCCCGATCGGTACGGAAGCGATTACCGTCCCCATCAGCACGACCCGGTAAGCGAGCCTGTCGCTTTCCTGAACTCTGCGCGCAAGAATCAGGATCATCGTCATCCAGACCGCCTGAAAGCCAATCCGCAGATATCTGTCAAAGGAATCCAGTTTCAATGCCTCGAAATCCTTGAACTTGAACATGTACGCCGCGCAGAGCCCGATCAGGTAAACCGCCATCTCTGCGATCTGTATCCAGAGCCACCATGTTCTGTATATTTTTCCGTCCTGTTTCGGTTTCTTCGAATAGACGACCAGATAATACAGTGCGATGAACAGCATCAGCATAAGCGCAAGGTAGGTTATATTCATCCCGAGATTGCGGAACTCGACGCTCTTGAGGATCAGCTCCTCAATATACCGGCCAAAAACCGTTTCACGGTACGTTCCGTCTCTGTGCAGGATCACGTTCAGAAACTGAATGGCATCTATTTTCGCAGCAAACTGTCTCGGCGCTCCGGAAGTAAAAAGCTCCAGTTCCCACAGCAGCTTTGGAATTGCCGCAGACGCGATCGCTCCCGCCGACAGCAGCAGGGGAGAATGGATAGAGCCTTTCGACCCTGTCATCTGCCTCAGTATCAGCGAAACCGTGGCAAAGACAGCGAACAGCATGCCCGCGTCCTTGATCAGAACCATCATCACGATTGCGGACAGAATGTTCAGATATCCCGTTTTGTCGTCCCTCTCATAGCAGATCATCATGGCCATGGCGCAGCCGGAAAGGATTCCGAGAAGCGAATCCACATACAGGCTGTCGTACGTATTGTAGTACATGACCATAGGCGCGGCAAAAACGCAGACCGCGCAGATCAAACCGGCCGCGGGCTTCCGGTGATTCAGCTTGGAAAGCACCGGGGCAACAAACGCGGCAAGCATGACCTGGTAGGCATGATATAAATACCATTCTGTGAAAAACGTTCCTCCGTGAAGCAAGGAACCTGTTTTCTCATAAAAATACTGGAACAGGGAAATCCCCGGCGGATAGGACTTGAATTCCGTCAGCGACGCGGCATTGGTCCCGAAATCATCGAGAAGGGTCATGGACTTGACGACATCGCCCCAGTGAGAGAATGCGTCCATTTCATGCACCAGTTTGCCCTTGTTGCAAACAGCGAAAAGCACGAATGCCACTGCAAAAATAACAAATCCGGGGGTAAAGAGTCTGTGTGCGGTTTCTTTCCAGGAATGCTTCCGAATAATGTTGAAAAAGCTGAAGACATAGGCTGCGACTGCAGCCAGATAGACCGCGTATACGCCTGTAGGCAGTAAGCCGGCAACGCCGGCAAGCAAAAGAATCAGCACGATGGCGGTGCAGGTCAGCGGAAGCGCATCCTCATACCTGCGTCCAAACACCGCTGAACAGAGCAGCCCGCCTGCAGACAATATCAAAAATATCACAATCAGTGCCGTCACGGTTCCATCTCCCGATTCTGGATCTATCAAAGGTATTGTATCATTAATTCATGGTAATGACATCCATCTGCCTGCTGAACCTGTCCAGCGCGTTCTGCAGAATGGTATTGTTCGTTACGCTTGGTATATCAATAATCTCCAGCGCGGTTTGCTTGGCCTCCATGATCATTTCCATGCTTGCGGTCGCGCGAAGAAGCTCGGCATCCCCCTCGCCGTGCTGTCTGGTTCCCAAAAAGTCCCCGGGGCCGCGCTGCAGCAGGTCTTCTTCGGCAATCTTAAATCCATCGCTTTTCCGCACCAGCGCAGCAAACCGCCCGTGAACGGAGTCGCTGTGGTTGTCCGAGAGCAGGAAGCAGTAGGCCTGCCGACTTCCGCGTCCCACCCTGCCCCGGAGCTGATGCATCTGCGCAAGACCGAACCGGTCCGCTCCTTCCAGAACCATGATCACGGCATTGTCGACATGCACGCCCACCTCGATGACGGTGGTCGTCACCAGAACGGCTGTTTCTCCCGCTCTAAACCGTTCCATAACCTCGTCCTTCTTCTGCTGAGGCATTCTCCCATGAAGCAGATCGATCCTGACCGACGGATACCTGGACGATAATTCCCGGAAAATTTCCGTGGCAGACGGTCCCTCCATTTCCTCAGGCGGATCGATAAACGGACATACCACGTAGGTCTGATTCCCGAGCTTTGCCTCCTCCGCGATATAATCGTACATTTTCATCCTGCTGCCTTCCGCGACAAAACTGGTTTTGATCGTCTTTCTTCCGGGAGGCATCTCGTCGATCAGCGAAACGTCAAGATCCCCGTACATCAGCATGGCCAGCGTTCTGGGAATCGGGGTCGCGCTCATGACAATTACATCAGGACGGATTCCCTTCCTCTCCATATCCGCCCGCTGACGGACACCGAATCTATGCTGTTCGTCTGTAACGACAAGGCCGAGATCGTGAAAATGCACGTCCTGTTCCAATAGTGCGTGCGTTCCTACTGCCACCGAGAAGGAACCGTTCCGCAGTCCGTCCAGTATCGCCGTTCGCTCGGTCTTCTTCATTCCCCCCGTCAGAAGACAGGCAGAACTGCCGAACAAAGGCTGAAGCACCCGATAATGCTGCTCCGCCAGAATGGCGGTAGGCACTAGAATAGCGCACTGTTTTCCGTTTGCTGCCGCAACGCATGCCGCGAATACCGCGACTGCCGTTTTCCCCGAGCCGACGTCTCCCTGTACAAGACGGTTCATCGGGAACGGCTTCTCCATATCCGCGCATATTTCGGCGGCCACTCTTTTCTGAGCGCCGGTCAATGAAAACGATAGCTTCTGTTCGTATTTATCGAGGATACCCTCCGTCCGGAACGCGAAGCCGTTCTGTTTTGTTCTTTCCTGACACTGCATCTCCACAGCAAGCATATAGGAAAGCAGATTCTCGAACGAAAGTCTCTTTCTGCCCCGCTCCAGTTCCGCCCTGTCTTTGGGAAAGTGGACCATCCGGAACGCATCTCCCAAAGGACACAGTCCGTGGCCGGTCAGTATCTCAGAAGGCAGCGCATCCTCCGGAAACAGTTCAGGCTTCTGGATCGCCGCCTTCAGCGCTTCGCGTATTGTCTTTTGGGACAATCCGCGGCAAAGCGGATATTCGGGAACAAGGCCCGGCAGGCCGTCATGTACGGAAGGGTTCAGAATGGTTATCCCTCTCTTTCTGCTGACCCTGCCGCATACAGTCCTCGTCTCGCCTGCGCACACCTGGCCTCGTCTGTAAGGCTGGTTGAACCACGACAGCTGAACGTTGGATACACCGTCCGTCGCACGGACGGAAACGATCGTCATCCCCTTAACCCGGACCGTTCTCGGATCGGAAAGAATCCTGACGGTCGCCGCAACATATTCGCCGTGTTCCATTTCCGGAACAGGCACTGTTTTTGTGTAATCTCGGTAAGACCGCGGGAGGTAGTACAAAAGATCGGAAACAGTCCGGATTCCGAGCTGTTCCAGCATTTCCGCTCTTTTAGCGCCTATTCCTTTCAATACGGTCAGAGGATGTTCCGTCATATTCCTTTATATTTGAAAAGCGGAGCCAAAGCTCCGCCAATCGTCTGCTTCCCGCCTTGTCAGTCGGTAAACATGTAATAGTAATAGAGAGACTGCCCGCCGTTCTGCATAATGCATTCGGCGTCCGGATACTTCTCCTGAACAGCTTTCAGGAACCGGTCAGCTTCTTCGGGCGAAACGTCTGCGCCGTACAGAAGCGTAATCGTGCAGTCATTGTATCCCATCTTCTCTACCATCTTGTCCACCAGTTCCATGGAGGACTCCTGAACGGATTGCCCGACAACGCACAGATCGCCGTCAAGCATGCCGATGATATCTCCTTTCGCTATGTCGCGGCCGTGGAATTTCGTCTTTCTGACAGCATACGTAACGGAGCCGGATACAATCTGTCCCAGCGCTTCCGTCATGGTCTCTTTGTTTTCCTCGACCGAAGCCGTCGTGTTGAAATTCATAGCGGCAATAATTCCCTGCGGAATGCTCTTCGACGGAATCACGACAGCGTTGCATTTGGCGATATTCGCAGCCTGCTCCGCAGCCATGATGATATTGCTGTTGTTCGGAAGAATGAATACATTCCTGGCATTAACCTGATAAATGGCCTTTGATATGCTGTCAATGCTGGGATTCATGGTCTGTCCGCCTGGAATCACATAATCGACCCCGAGTTCGGAGAACATCTCATCAATTCCGGCTCCGGCGCTAACCGCGATCATGGCGTATTCCTTTTCCTTACTCTTTCTGTCCGCCACCAGCGCACGGTTCTGTTCGCGCATGTTTTCAATCTTCAGCCTGTCAAGTTCGCCGAAACGCAATGCCATTTGGAGAACCTTTCCGGGAGCGTCGGAATGAACGTGGACCTTGATTGTGTCCTCATCATACGCCGCAACGACGGAATCGCCGATCCTGTTCAGGTGTTCCCTGAAGGATACAAGATCCTCTTCCTTGAACGAGGGATTCAGATGAATGATGAAGAACTCGGTGCAGTAGCCGTAAGTAATGTTCTCGGCAATTTCGGTATCATCCGCCATCGCGGCTTCTTCCGGTTCTTCCTCATAATCCGAAACTTCCACGCCGTCCAGATACATCTTGAATCCGCGGTAAATGGTCAGAAGTCCCTTTCCGCCGGAATCCACAACACCCGCTTCCTTCAGGACAGGCAGCAGATCGGGAGTCTTAGCCAGAGCCCTCGCGCCTTCCGAAACGGCGATATCCAGCAGTTTATAAACGTTTGCCCCCTTTTCATATTCCTCGGCAACCGCTTCTGAAATCATCCTGGACACGGTCAGAATCGTTCCTTCTTTCGGCCGCATAACAGCCTTGTACGCCGCTTCCGTACCAGTCTTCAGCGCTTCAGAAAACAGTCTTGAATCCATGACCGTAGCGCCTTTGAGCGCTTTAGAGAAGCCTCTGAGCAACTGGGACAGAATAACACCCGAGTTGCCTCTGGCTCCACGCAGCGCGCCCATGCTGATCGTGTCAGCGACCTTTGAAACGTTGGCGTCGGGCGGGATCTTCTGAAGCTCCCGCATGGCGCTTTGCATTGTCATGCACATGTTCGCACCGGTATCTCCGTCCGGAACCGGAAAAACGTTCAATGCGTCGATAGCGGCTCTGTTCTTCTCAAGAAGTGCCGCGCCGACTGCAAACATATCGCGGAACTGTGCTCCTGTTAATGTTAACTGATCCATCTTTCTTTCGTCTCCTCCATCCATGCAGTGCTACTCAGGTACGAACGCCTTCCACATGGATATTGACGAACTGAACCTTCAAATCCAGCAGATTTTCCACGCGATACTTCACGTTGTCTCTGGTATTTTTTGATACGGCAGGAAGCGATACGCCATACTCCAACGTAACGTAAAGATCGACACCGACCGTGCTGTCATCCACCAGGGTAATCTTGACTCCGCGGCGGAGATTATCTTTTACAAACAGAGCGATCAGTCCTTTATTACCTGTTTTTCCCTTCATCCCGACGATGCCGTAGTTCTCTACCGCAGCGTAGCCGGCGATGTTGGCTATGATATCTTCCGGAATAACAATTTTTCCGTATTCCGTATTCAAAACTGCTTCCATGACACAACCTCCTATATATTACAATCAGTCATCTTCCGGGAGAACGGCGTTATGGAACACTTCCTGAACGTCGTCGTTATCATCCAGATTATCCAGAAAACGCTCCACTTTTTCCGCAGTTTCCTTGTCGCTGATGTTGACTGTATTCTGCGGGATCATCTGAACTTCCGCGGAGAAGAAGGAATAACCCGCGTTCTCCAGCGCTTCACGGACTGCCGAAAAATCACTCGGAGAAGTATACACTTCAAAAGCATCATCCTGCGTGACAAAGTCTTCAGCGCCAGCATCAAGTGCGGCCATCATGACCTCGTCCTCGTCCATCATCGCGCCGCGCTCTATCACGATCAGACCCTTCTTGTCAAACATCCAGCCCACGCAGCCGGAAGCGCCGAGATTTCCGCCGCTCTTGTCGAAGATGTGTCTCATCTCCGCAGCGATGCGGTTGCGGTTATCCGTCAGCACCTGAACGATAACTGCCATATTCCCCGGTCCGTAGCCTTCGTATGTGATTTCCTCATAGTTGACGGAACTGCCTTCGCCCGCCGCTTTCTTGATAGACCGGTTGATATTATCGTTCGGCATGTTTGCCGCTTTCGCCTTTGCGATCACGTCGCGAAGTTTTGAATTGTTCACCGGATCCGGGCCGCCGCCTTCCTTAACAGCGATTGCGATCTCACGGCCGATCTTCGTAAACACCTTACCGCGCTGCGCGTCTGTTTTTTCCTTTTTGTTTTTAATGTTTGCCCATTTGGAATGTCCTGACATAAAACCTCCTGCTGATATATATCATTCACTTAACTGCTTTATTCTTTCGGAAAGCGCCTGCAGATCCTGCCATGCTTCCCGTTTTTTGCTCTCATCCCTTAGAATCGCTGCCGGATGGTAGGTCGGAAGAAACCATACGCCGCCTTTTTCGGTCCATTTTCCCCTGTCTCGCGTGATTCGGATATCCGGATCGATCAGATACCGTGCCGCCACAGCTCCGAGACAGACAATGATACGGGGTCTGATCAGCGCGTACTGCATCCTGAGGAAGGGAAGACAGGCTTCCGCTTCATCCGGCTCCGGATTCCTGTTCCCCGGCGGCCGGCATTTTACCACATTCGCAATATATACGTCCGATCTGGTCAGGCCGATCGCTTCCAGCATCCGGTCCAGAAGCTGCCCCGCGCGGCCGACGAACGGTCTTCCCTGCAGGTCTTCGTCGTGCCCCGGTCCCTCTCCGACCAGCATGACCTTCGCATGGACGTTTCCTTCGCCGAAAGCGGTGCGCGTTCTCGTCTCGGCAAGTCTGCATCTCGCACAATTCTTTACGGCATCATTCAGCTTTTCAAACGGATCCTGTTCCACTTCGCTCAAATCAATTTCGCCGCGGCGTCATCCAGAAGAAAAACAGCGTTCGCATGGAGCTGCAAATAACTCGCGGGAACGAGTGGCGTCACCGGCCCGTGGAAGATGGAACAGGCGATATCCGCTTTGTCCTCCCCCGTGATCAGAGCGATAATCTTTTTCGCCGCCATGATGGTCGAAATACCTGCTGTTACCACGCGTCCTCCGGCGGTCCGTTCAACATGTGTGACGGGTGCGATCTCCTGCGCTCCGATATTAAACGCTACGCTGCCGTCTGATCCGATGTTCAGAAGAACACAGTCAAGACCGCCAGCATCCAGAATCTCATCCTCGTATCGGCTGCACACAACACTCCAGTCGCTCGCGTCGGCATCCGGCATATGTCTGTTTCTGTTTTCCAGGTTCACCTGAGAAAGCAGCACGGAATCCAGCTGTGCCTCAATGGAATTCTGTTCGTCCGCACGAACGCGTTCAGACAGTCCGAATACCCGGACATCGCTCCAGTCCAGCAACCCGTCCTTGCTCATTCTGGCAAGTGCCCGGTATGTCGGGAGCAGTTCCTCCGAATAATCCAGGCCTAATGCGCATGCAGGCTTCTCTATAATCTGCGCCGCCATCAGAGTAGACGCCGCAGCTCCTGCGAGCTTTCTCTCCTTATAGACCAGGATGCTCATTCTCTGTCTCCTGCTTCCGCTACACTTTCAATAAACAGCTGGATATCTTTTTCTACTTGAGGTCCTATATCCTCATTCAGCACTTCATGGCGCATACCGGGGTACAGAATCATTTCCGGCTTGTGTCCGGTAGCGGAAAGCCAGCTGCATACCTGTTTTACACCCTTTCCCATGTTTCCTACGGGGTCCTGATCTCCCGCCACCAGAAGAATGGGACGGTTCGGAACTCTTTCCGCCCATTTCTTTCCGGAGATCTCTGTCAATCCTGTGAAAAGGTCTAGCATGGCGGATGCGGTAAAAGGAAATCCGCAGAATTCGTCCGCGATATATCTGTCCACATTCTCGCGGTTCACGGAAAGCCAGTCAAAATCCGTTCTGTGTTCAAACGGCTTGCTGTAGGGTCCGAACGCCAGTCCGTTCAGCAGATTGGACGGAACCTTTCCGCCGTTCTTTTTTATCTCGCGTCTGGCTATGAACTTTGCCACCGGCAGTGCGGGATTTGCGCCCGCTGTTCCACTGAATACAAACCCGTCAAAATCCTTGCCGTCCCTTCCCGCATAAGTTCTCGCCAGAAAAGATCCCATGGAATGACCGAACAGGATGAACGGAATGCCGGGATAATCCTTTTTGACCGTGTCATAAAGCGTGCGCATGTCCTGAATCAGGGCATCCCAGCCGTTATGTTCGCAGAAGTAGCCCTTCGGCATATTCAATCCGATACTTTTTCCATGTCCGGCAAGATCCATACCGTAGACAAGAAAACCGTTCTCTGCGAGATGTCTCGCGAAACCGTCATAACGGTCGATATGCTCCGCCATGCCATGTGTCAGCTGAACGGCGCCGCGTACTTCTTCGGGGATCCACATGCAGTAGCGGATTTTGCAGTTCCCGGTCGCGGAAGGGAAAAACTTTTCCTTAACGGTGATTTTCACAGCCTACACCCCCATAATACAGATATAGGAAGTATAGCACCTTCGGGCGATTTCGTCCACAAGGGAATTGCCGGCGGCTAGTCGATCCTCCCAGCGTCCCTGTTTGTTGACGTTGTTTTTTATACACTGTATGATTAATTCGAATGATAACCCGCATTTTTACGGGAATCGCGCGAGGGAAATCGAATCATGAAACTGATATCTTGGAATGTGAATGGACTGCGCGCATGTATGGAAAAAGGCTTTTCTTCTTTCCTGGAAGCGGAATCGCCTGACCTCATTGCGCTTCAGGAAACAAAAATGCAGCCGGAACAGGCGGAGATCCCGACCCCCGGCTATACGCAGTACTGGAACAGCGCGGAGAAAAAAGGTTATTCCGGCACCGCCGTCTTTTCGAAGCTTGCGCCTCTTTCCGTCCGTTATGGGCTGAACAAACCCGAATTTGATTTGGAAGGAAGGGTCATCACGCTGGAATTCGATTCCTTCTTTTTCGTAACATCGTATACGCCCAATTCCCAGGACGGTCTGAAAAGAATCGGGTACAGGATGGAGTTTGACGATGCGCTCCGTTCCTATCTGATGAAACTGGATGCCGAAAAGCCTGTTATCCTGTGCGGTGACCTCAACGTGGCGCATCAGGAGATCGACCTGAAAAATCCCGATCAGAACCGTGAACACGCCGGCTTCTCTCTTCAGGAAAGAGAAAAAATGACCCGTCTTCTCGCGTCCGGATTCTCCGACAGCTTCCGCGTTCTGTATCCGGAAGCAACCGGACGATATTCCTGGTGGAGCTACCGGTTTTCCGCCAGACAGCGAAATGCGGGTTGGCGTATAGATTATTTTATCGTTTCGGAGCGGCTTATGCCCGCCGTACAGGACAGCCTGATCCTTGACACGGTTATGGGGAGTGATCACTGCCCCGTCGGACTGATCCTGGAGGTCTGAACGAATGGATATCATTCTCGCCTCCGCTTCCCCGAACAGAAAAGAACTGTTGGAAAGAATCGGGCTACCCTTCTCCGTGGTCGTCAGCCATGTCGTTGAAAATGTATCGTCCTCACTGCCGACCGGCGAGTATGTCATGGAGCTTGCCCGTCAGAAAGCCGAATCCGTCGCGGCCGATTATCCGGACGCATGCGTCATCGGTGCGGATACGGTCGTCGATCTTGACGGAACGATCCTCGGAAAACCGCACACGCTGGAAAACGCAAAGGCGTATCTTTCCGCCATGCAGGGCAGGGAGCATCTGGTATACACCGGCGTCGCCGTCACCGTCCATGGAAAAACCATCGTAGACGTGGAAAAAACTTCCGTCACATTTGCGCCGATGTCCGGGGAGGAAATCGAATGGTATGTAGCCACAGGGGATCCCCTGGAAAAAGCAGGAGCATACGGAATTCAGGGGCCGGCCGGGCTGTTTGTCTCCGCAATCAGGGGCGATTACTTCAATGTGGTCGGTCTTCCAATCCATCTGCTGTACAGAATGCTTCAAAAATCAGGCGTGCTCGGTCCGGGCACGGTCCTCCGCCATGAATGAGATCATCGAAGAAAAACTGAAACTGCTCCCGTCCTCTCCGGGCGTGTACAGAATGTATAACGCCGACGGTGAAGTTATTTATGTCGGCAAGGCCATTTCTCTCAAAAACAGGGTGCGGCAGTATTTTCAGAGCAACAAGAATCATAGCGCGAAAGTAATCGCTATGGTGCAGCATATTGCCGACTTTGAAACGGTTCAGGTCCGAAGCGAAGCGGAAGCGCTCTCCCTTGAGAGTAATCTCATCAAGCAGTACCGTCCGAAATACAATATCCTGCTGAAGGATGACAAGCATTTTCCCTATGTCCGGATCGATCTCAAACAGGATTATCCGCGGATCGAGATTGTGCGCAGGCTGAAGAAAGACGGCGCAAGATATCTCGGTCCCTATCTCTCCGCGGTCGCTCTTCGGGAAAGCATGAATGTGGTGAGGGACTATTATCCCGTAAGGCATTGCAAAAAGGATCTCTCCAGGGCTATCGCCCGGAGGGAACGTCCCTGTCTCATGTATCACGTCGGAAAATGCTGCGCTCCATGCTCCGGCAAGGTCTCCCGCACATATTATCATGAGATTCTTCAAGAAGTTATCTCCTTTCTGAACGGAGATACCAAGCCTGTTCTCGCAAAACTTCGCGATCAGATGCAGCAGGCTTCCGACAGCCTGAATTTTGAAAAAGCAGCTTATCTCCGGGACCGTATCCGTGCAATTGAATCCCTTGAGATGAACCAGGTCGTGATCGGAACTGGACACGCCGAATCGGATGTGTTTGCCGTAGGCAGGTTCAACGGGGCGGTTCTCGTATTCGCGCTGTATGTCCGTGACGGGAAAGTCATCGGAACGGAGAAGTTCTCGATGGACGCCTCCGACGAATCAGACGGGGATATCATGAACGCTTTCCTGAAGCAGTATTACGGAGAAGACATCCCGGTACCGAAAGAAGTCCTTGTTCACACCGTGCCGGACGACTTGGAAAACCTAACGGCATGGCTCTCCGAACAGGCGGGAAGAAAGATCCATCTCCATCGCCCGGAACGCGGTGATAAGCGGAAGCTGACCGATCTCTGCTACAGCAACTGCCTAGACGCTCTTAAAAAAGACAACGAACTTCAGAAGCGCGCCTGGGACCGCGGGGAGGGAGCGCTTGCGCAGCTCTCCTCCATCCTTGGACTGGATTCCGTACCGAGACGTCTCGAATGCTTCGACAATTCCCACATGCAGGGGCGCGACACGGTCGCTTCCATGGTCGTTTTCACGGAAGGCGAGCCCGACAAGAAAGCATATCGGAGATTCAAAATCCGTTCGGATGCCGGCGGCGACGATCTGATTGCCATGAAAGAAGTACTTTCCCGCAGATTTGAGCGTGCAAGAGACTGCGATCCCGGTTTTTCCGAACTTCCTGATCTTCTGATCGTCGACGGAGGTCTTACCCAGCTGAACGTGGCTCTTGAGGTCCTTGCGGAATACGGGCTTTCCTATATTCCCGCGATCGGTCTCGCGGAATCCCATGAAGTCATATACGTCCCGGGAGAGGATGAACCGCTCGTTCTCCCGCGAAACAGCGCGCCGCTTCATGTACTGGAGCGCATCCGGGATGAGGCGCACCGGTTCGCCATCACGTACCACAGGAGCCTGCGCCAGAAAAGGGCTCTGTTTTCCGTTCTTGATGATATTCCTGGAATCGGTGAAAAAAGAAAACGCGCGCTTTTCGACGCGTTTACCACACTGGACGCGATCCGCTCCGCAGACGTCGAGACTCTTGCCGCGGTTCCGGAGATGAACAAAGCGTGTGCCGAGGCGGTTTATCAATTCTTTCACTGATTCCTATCACATTTCTCGCCCAGAATTGAAAAAACAATGATCCGCATGATTGTGCAAAAAAACAGCGCGGCGCCGGAAATCCGGTCCGCGCTGAATGCTTGCTGATTGGATGAATCGAGGGTTCTATATTAAAGATTGGGGTAAGAAAAAAAGATTAAGAGATAATTCATAAAAAAGAAGGAGCATTGTGCTTCGCTCTCAAGTAAAGTTAAGTTACCACACAAAAACTCAAAGAGAGGATGACAATGCTCATATGAATC
>JAFPXU010000086.1 GCA_017394605.1 Clostridia bacterium
CTCACGGAGCGCCCGGATCGACAGCGACGGAACAAGATCCGCCACGCCTACCAGCTCCATGTCTCCCTGCATCGCCACGCCGTCCGCGAGACGCTGTCCGATCGTGCCGTATCCTGCTACGCCTACCTTGATCTTTGCCATTTTATTAATCTCCATTTCTATATGATTTTCAGAGTCAGTCTTCTTCGAATTTGATGAGCACACGGAGCATCGTTTTATCACTCTCCGCACGTTTGAACGCATCCATCGCCTGCTCCAGAGGATAGATGGCGGATACGAGTTTGCTGAGCGTTCCGTTCAGAACACCGGAGTTGATGATCTTTGCCGCGACCTGCATATCGTTCATGGTATGATGGCGCACGCCGTGGATCTCGCATTCCGAGTATATGATCTTGTCGATATCCAGCGCCCACTGTCTTCCCTTTGGCGGCATTCCGACCTGTGTGCATACGCCGCCCCGTTTGAGAAGATCAATGCAAAGCCTGAAGCTGCTTTCCACTGCTGCAACCTCAAAGGATTTATCGAATCCGTCCTCTCCGCTGAATACGACTAACTTCTTCTTCAGATCCGGGTCATCACTGGAGAATACGGAGTATCCAAGATTCTTCGCAAGCTCGATCCTTGCGGGATCCTTCTCAACAAGAGCGATTCTGGAAGCGCCCGAAAAACCGGCCATGATCGCAATGATAAGTCCGATCGGGCCCGCGCCGCTGATCAGTACCGACTCTCCCGGTTTCAGACCGCTGCGGCGGATATCGTGCACGCCAACGGTCAACGGTTCCACGACAGCGGCGATCTTATCGTCCACGCCGTCTTCAAATTTGATGACGCGGTCGGCATTCACGCAGATATACTGTGTAAACACCCCGTCAAGACTGGTTCCCATGATCTTGACGTTGGTGCAGAGATTCTCTCTTCCGGTCACACAGCCTTCGCAGGAGTTGCAGGGCTGGACCGTATGGACGCATACTTTGTCGCCCACTTTCACATCCTTGCGCTCACTGTTGATCGAATAAAGCGTTCCCATCGCCTCATGTCCCATAACGAGCGGCGGCTTCGCCGTTGGATGCTGCCCCGCGAAAACGTGCAGGTCGCTGCCGCAGATACCGGCGTATCTGATCTTCACGACTGCCTGTCCGGGAGCCGGCTCGGGAATCGGTGCCTCAACGATTTCAACCTTGTTAAAATCTGTCAATACCAGTTTTTTCATATACATTCCTCCTGTAAAAACTGAGATTTTTTCGGTTTGCCTTCACGGCAGCATGATCGATTCCATGCAAGGAATCTCCTTGCCGTCTATGTTTGGAAAACTACTTCCTATGCATTGTTGTTGCTTTCCGTAACAACAGCCGGTGACTGTCTTTTCTTATTTCGGGCAGCATAGCAATCCAGATATTTGATCGCATCGATCAAAGCTTCCCTGGAGACATGGAACGGCATGTTCAGCAGATTCCACCGCTTGCCGTATACCGCGTCAACCAGCTTTTCGATGTATTCGTTCCTGTTCTCATCCGTTAAGCCGAGATCTGCCGTACAGACGGGCAGCCCGACATCGTCGCAGAAGGAAAATGCTTCCCGGAACATTTCCCCGTCATTCTCCATCAGGAGCTGCACGAGGGTACCGTACCCCACTCCCGTACCATGGAGAATCTCCTTCGGCAACACATAAAAACCCGCCTGAAGAGCATGTGCAATTGCCGCGCCCGTACACTCGAACCCCAGGCCAGAGAGCAGCACCGTAGCTTCCGCCACATCTTCATAGGCAGCAGTCCGCAAATGGTTTCGGGCTGCCAGTACGGCGTCCCTGCCCTTCTCCATCAGAACATCATAGGAAAGCTTTGCAATTGCCATTCCGCACAGTGTCGGCCTGTAATCTCCGCCGCCTGCGTTGCAGACATTATTGTTGGCAAAGGATGCTCTCGCCTCCACATATGTCGCCAGAGCGTCCCCGATTCCGGAGATGAACAGCTCGATCGGCGCGTCGACCGTGATCTCGGTGTCCACGACAACGTAGTCCGCGTTCTTATAGTGAACCATGAGACGGTTCATTCCCTCCCCATTGATCACCGAATGCGTGGAAGTCGGTGCGTCAGTGGACAGAGCCGACGGCACATTGATGAACGCTTTCCGAAATGTGGCTCCTGCCGCCTTGTTCAAATCACAGGTCTGACCGCCTCCGATTCCGATAAACGTATCCGGAATCTTCGGTAAAGACTTGCAGTAGGCAATCAGGTCATTCAGCGCTTTCTGCGAACAGATACCGGGGAATTCAACGACCCAGGCATTCATCCCGTTTTCGTTAAAGAGTGCGCGAATCTTCTCCCTGTACGATTCAATGAGAAATCCGTCGATCAGCACAAGAACGTCATTTCCGTACTGTGCCGCAAATCGAGGCAGGTTTCTGATTTCGCCAGGTCCCTGAACGTAGCGAGACGGTCCGCCATAGGCTCGGGCTTCTTTCGCCTTTCCGCTTGGCATTACGTGCACCCCCCATTCAAAGAATCATCCGCTGTTGCTGACGCTTTCCGTCACTTCAGCGGATGTTCCTTTCTTATTTCCCTGCCGCCGCGGCAGCCGCCGCAGCCGCAGCACGCTCTTTCGCTTCGCGTTTTTTGCGCAGCATCTCGTTATGAGCCGCCAAGACTTCGTCACGTTTCGGGTCTTTCAGCATGATATGCGTCTGTTTGCAGTCGATTCTGTATTCTTTCGCTGTATCCCGGTTTACCAGTTCCTTAATGGCAGCTTTCACGCACTGAACTGATTTTGTATAGTTGGCCGTGATTTCATGCGCGAGACGGATCGCTTCGTTCAGCGCTTCCTCTCTGGGAACGATGGAATGAATCTGACCGAATTGTGCGATCTTCTGTACG
The DNA here is from genome assembly GCA_017394605.1 of Clostridia bacterium. The sequence continues at coordinate 2,871 of JAFPXU010000086.1, forward strand.
CCGACCTTCTTTCCCGTAAGAGCCATGTAGCGCATGAATTTTTCAGGCATCAGCTGACGCAATGCTCCCGTTCCTCCGCAGACGCAGATCGTCACTTCCGGCTGACCGAAATACGTATCATCGGACGCTACAAGCAGATCGCAAGCTGCAGCGAAGCAGGTTCCAAGTCCCATGACATAACCCTGCAGCTGACCGATGACCGGTACCCTGCAGTTTTCAATCGCGCAGACCGCGGCGATATCTGCGTCCTCGTATACGGCAAGACCTTCATCGTCAAAAGCGTCGAAGTCACCGGTATCGGAGCCGGACACAAAGCCCCGTCCCTCACCGCGGAAAATCACGCACCAGACGTCGTCGTTCTCATTGATTTCTTCAAACGTTTTAGTGATGGCGATGTTTCCTGCCATATCCACCGCGTTGATGGGCGGACGCTGCCAGGTCACGATCGCGATATGGTCCTGTATGACGGTCTTCAGATTTTCGGTATCCATCTGTTCATCCTCCTGTTATTCGCTCTTGCTTTCTTTTGCCTTGCGGGCAGCTTTTTCCGCGCGTTTGCGCTCCAACATCTCGAAATGTTCCTTCAGAACCGCGTCGCGGTTCGGATCTTTCAGAAGTTCATGCGTGTAGGTGCAGTCCACATAGAAGTCCCGCGCCTTGTCGTGCGCAGTCAGTTCCTGAATGGCCGCTTTCACGCACTGAACGGATTTTGTATAGTTGGCCGTGATCTCATGCGCGAGCCGGATCGCTTCGTCCAGCGCCTCCGCTCTCGGCACGACGGAATGGATCTGACCGAACTCGGCGATCTTCTGAACGCCGATCTTCTTCCCGGTATACGCCATATAGCGAAGGAATTTTTCCGGGACCAGCTGCCGGATGGCGTCCGTTCCGCCTACCACGCAGATGGTCACCTCCGGGAGAGAGAAATAGGTATCGTCCGCCGTGACGATAAAATCCGCTGCGGCAGCGAGCGTTGTTCCGTGGCCCATTACATATCCCTGTGTCTGGCAGATCACCGGCACGCGGCAATTATAGACGGCAAGGATGCTTCTGACGTCCGCGTCTTCATAATCGCTTAACCCTCTGTCATTGAATCCGCCGAAATCCTCCACGTCGCTTCCGGACATAAACCCTTTGCCTTCTGCCCGCAGGATGGCGCATTCTACGTCATCCCGGGTGTTGATCTCTTCGAACGCCTCTGCCAGTTCGATGTTGCTCTGCAGATTCACCGCGTTGATAGGCGGGCGGGAGAACGTGACAATGGCTATCCGGTCCTTTACTTCTACTGTTACGAAATCCATACTGTCCTCCTCAGATGACGCCGCGATTGCGAAGATCCTGGATCTCTTCTTCGCTCTTGTTCAAAAGTTTGGAAAGAACCTCCGCGTTATGTTCGCCGATCTCAGGCGCCCTGTGATATTGGATATCCACGCCGGACATCTTGAGCGGATTCGCCTGGAAAGTGCATTTTCCGCCGTAAGGTACGTCGATCTCGACAAGGGAGTGCCGTGCCTTCAGCTGCTCGGATGCGAAGAGTCGCGGCATATCGTTGACGGTAGTCGCCATAACGCCGCCCTCCAGCAGTTCTTTCTCCGCCTGAGCCGCCGTCTTCTTTGCAAACCATTCGTGGATATATCCCTCGCACTCCTCCTGATGGGTCACACGGCCCTGATGACTGTCGAACTTCGGGTCGTCCATGCGCGGATCCTGAATGACTTGTTTGAGCATCTGATACGCCTTGTCCTCGCCAGCATGCATGACCACATAACCGTCCTGCGCTTTATAGCAATCCGCGGGAGCGGAGATCAGATCGCGGTTTCCGTGTCTGGGCGGGATGATGCCGTTTGCACTGTAATTTGCAATGTAGGTGTGAAGGAAAGATACGATGCAGTCCACCATCGCCACATCGATATACTGCCCCTGGCCTGTCTTCTCTCTGTGGAGTACCGCAGCAAGGATCGCGTAAGCGGTGTACAGGCCGGTCGAAAGATCGGAAATGATGGTTCCCGCGCCCATAGGACCAGACTCCTCCGTTCCGGTTACCGCGTAAAGCCCGCCTGCAGCCTGTGCAACAGGATCGAACGCCGGTTTCAGCGCGTCCGGCCCGGTCTGTCCGTATCCGGAAATGGACGCAACGATAATTCTGGGGTTGATGGCTTTCAGCTCTTCATAGCTGAGATGCATTTTCTTGATGGTTCCGGGACGGTAGTTCTCGATCACCACGTCGGACTCTTTGATAAGATCCTTCAGAAGCTGGATCCCTTCCGGATCTCTGGTCTGGATTGTGATGCCCTTTTTATTCCGGTTGAAAGTCGGAACGTATAGAGAATTCCCATTCAGAAACGGGCCCAGTACGCGGCCGTCCTCCCCTTTTCCCGGGCGTTCCACTTTAATGACTTCCGCGCCGAGATCGGCCAGAAGCTCCCCGCAGAACGGGGCGGATACGAAACGTCCAAGATCGATTACTCGGATTCCTTCTAACGGTAAACTCATAATTCCTACTCCTTTATCAATTCAATTAATAATCTGTTGGAAAGTGCCATGGCGTTCCGCCGATCAGGGCGCCGCCGTCCACGTTGTAAACCTGTCCGGTGATGTAGCTGGAAGCGCCCGACAGAAGCAGGACCGTCACGCCCATCAGTTCAGAAGGCTGGCACATTCTGTGTTCGCAAGTCAGCTTCTGAATATATCCGAACCGCTCTTCGTCCTCGCTGATGTTCGCGGTCAGGGGCGTCTCAACGAATCCCGGCGCGATCGCGTTGGACTGAATGCCATAGCGTCCCCATTCCACCGCCTGCGCGCGTGTCAGACCAACGATTCCGCACTTGGATACGGCGTAGACGGAGCTACCTCCGCAATACCTGGTCGAGTTGTAGGACGCGATATTCAGGATCTTTCCGCCGGTATGTCGCATCGAGCTTCTGACCACCGCCTGGCTGATAAAGTATGCCGACTTCAGGTTGACATCCATGATCCTGTCGTAAAGAGGCTGATCCATGTCGAGCATGCCTTCCCGCTTGCTGATCCCTGCGCCGTTGACCAGACCGTCAATACGTCCGTGAGCCGCTTTGACCTCTTCCACGCAGCTGCTCAGCCGGTCCATTTCGGTAAGATCGATCATATGCGCAGTATGTCCTTCGCCGGGGAGCGATTTTAAAGTCCGCTCCAGCCCCGATTCGTCCACATCGCAGAGCGCGATCCGGGCGCCGCAGCCTGCCAGTGTCCTTGCCATTTCGCTGCAGATACTGCCTGCAGCGCCGGTAATCATGACGGTTTTCCCTTCCAGGGAAAAAAGACTTTTCAGATTCTCTTCAACTGACATTGTTCCCTTTCTCCTTCGGTTACAGCGAACGCAGCCGCTCCAGTGTAGTGTGATATGTTTCTCTTCCGCCGCTTGTCAGAATGGTTCCGAGAATCATCCCGACCCCGTACGGCTTCATGGTCCTGACAGCCTCTTCCGTCATTCCGCCGTCCAGTATCATCTGGTAACCGTATTTTTCCTGCATGGCGATCAGCTGAAAGATCTTATCGTTCACGTAGGTCAGGTAAGACTGTCCGGCAAAACCGGGATGCACCGTCAGAACCAGCACATAATCGCAGAGCGGAAGCAAAGCCTCAACGGTTCCGACCGAAACGCTCGGTCCGATCGCGATGCCGGCTTTCATGCCGTGTTTTCGGATCTCCATCAGCGTGGCGGCTGGCTGGGGATCTGCGTCCGGATGAATGTAAACGATATCCGCGCCGTGGTCCGCCAGCAGCGGGATGAAACGTACCGGACGGTTCACCATCATATGAACGTCGACCTTCGCGTTGGTATACCGCTTTGCGAGAGACAGATCCATGGGACTCAGCCCGAGATTGTCTACAAAATTGCCATCGAAAAAGTCGATATGGCACAAGTCGATCCCGCAACGGTCGAGTTCTTCCATCTCCTCCCGGATCTCATGCCAGGGAAGATAGTAAGCGGATACGCCAAGCTGAAACTTCTGTTCCATCGCAGATTCTCCTTATCCGAGAAGGCGCGGCCCCAGCAGGACGATTCCCGGAATGAAAGTCAGCAGAAGCAGTACGACAACCAGCGATGCTATGAATGGTAGCGCTTCTTTGGTATAATCCTGTATCTTTACGTCCGCTATGGAAGTTGTAACGAACATCATGCTGCCGAACGGGGGCGTAAAGCCCGCTATCGTCAGGTTGATGCACATCACGATGCCGAACTGGATCAGATCGATTCCAAACGCTTTGGCAGCAGGTACCAGCAGCGGGGCAGTAAGGATCATGGCAGCGCCGCCATCAAAGAACATGCCGATGAACAGAAGCAGGATATTGCACAGCAGCAGGAACTGCCACGGCTGCGTGCAGATCGTAACGACAAACGCGGATACCTTCTGGGGCAGGCTTTCCCATGTCAGATAAGAAGAGAAAGCGTTGGCCCCCGCAAGAATGAACATGATGCCCGCCGTTGCCCCGACGGACTCAATGATGATGGGAACCACATGTTTCCATTTCAGTTCCTTATAGATAAACGCTCCGACGATTACCGCATACAGGATGCAGATCGCTCCGGCTTCCGTAGGCGTAAAGTATCCAAGGCGGAGACCGAACAGAATGCCGAACGGGATCAGAAGCGCCCAGAACGCCTCTTTCAGCGCTTTGCCGAACTCTTTGGGGGTACCGGGCTTCGTGCGGGACGGTTTATAGCCGCGTTTCTTTGAAATAACGTACACGACCGTCATCAGGGCGACCATCATGATGATGCCGGGAATATAGCCTGCGTAAAACATCTTCGCTACGGAAGCGTCGGATGCTGTAGCGTAGAGGATCAGGATGATTCCCGGGGGAATGATCGGTGTGATACAGGATGAAGCCGCTGTTACCGCGCAGGAAAATGCCCTGCCGTAACCCAGACGTTCCATCTCGGGAACCAGCATTTTTGTTTCCATGGCAGCGTCGGCGTTTGCGGAGCCGGAAAGTCCGCCCATCAAGGCGCTGAGCACGCAGTTCACATGCCCGAGACCGCCGGTCAGATGACCGACCAGCAGTTCGGCCAGATTCATCAGACGCCGCGTAATGCCGCAGTAGTTGAATACAACGCCGGCACATGTGAAGAACGGAATCGCCAGGTAAACGAAGGATTCCTGCGACGCCTGCATCTTCTGGATGATCGTCGCGATATTCATGGAGCCCTCGCCGAACAGGAAGTAGGTCGCGGCGGCGATCACCATGGCATAGGAAACGGGAACCTTCAGGAAAAATAAGACGAACATGATGACAATGGGTATCCATGTCCATGCACTCATAGTTGTTTCCTCCTTTTAATCAGGATGCGATCAGGCGCGGTCTTCCAACGAGCTCTCTTCCAGTTCCTTCCCCTGAATTCCCATGATCAGGAATTTTACGGAGTAATAGCCTAAAAAGAGAAACGCGAGAACCATCCCAAGATATACGAACCGATAGGGAATTTTCAGATTGGATGTGATGCGGTTGGTCTGAAGCACCTGTGTCATGCCCCAGACGATCAGACAGATATTCGTCACGAGAATCAGCGCTTCCGTAACGATCTGCGTGATCCTCCTTCCCTTCCTGGGAAGATGATTCACCAGAACGTCGATCGCGATCAGTCCGCGTTTGCTGTAGACCAGGACAGCGCCGAAAAATGTCATCCAGGTAAAGCAGATATAGGAGATCTCCTCCGCCCAGGCGTATGATGTGCTGAACGCTTTTCTGGCGATAACGTTCATCGTGATCAGAAGAACGATCGTCACGAAGGACAATCCGGAGACCGCAGCTGCAATCGTGAATACCGTCTTGTCGATCTTCTTGAACAGTTGCTGCATAACTAGTCCTCCTTAAAACAGATGCCGGCGTCTCGGAGTCGCCGAAGACGCCGGCAGTTGCGTGGTTAGTCTATATGTGTATGTTGGTGTCAGTTAGCGAGGAATTCCACGATCTTGTCGTACATGCCGGGTGTCCAGTCGGGGAAGTTCTTGGGGGTATCCTTGGCAGCCTCGATGAACTCGGTTTTGTCGATGTCGACGAAGGTCACGCCTTCAGCGACCAGTTTCGCTTCGAAATCCTTCTCGGCGGCGTTGACGCGCTTGATGGCCTCATCGCACCAGCCGCGTGCATATTCGTCAAATTTGGCACGGAGCTCGGGATCCATGTCGTTGTAGACCTTAGCGCTCATAACTTCGCAGGTAACAGCGACCAGATGCTCAGTGCGCATGATGTACGGGCAGGGCTCATAGAGCTTCGAGGAATAGAGCAGGGAAACCGGGGATTCAGCGCCGTCCGCAACACCCTGAGAGCAGGCGGAGTAGGTCTCGGACCATGCGGTATTCACAGCGTTTCCGCCGAGAACGCGGCAGACTTCGTTCCACATCGGCGTAGCGGCGCAGCGGATCTTCAGCTTGCCGACATCCGCGCGGCTGTGGCACTCGGTGTTCGCGATCAGGTTACGGGTTCCGAAGTAGGTGATGTTGATGATGTGGAGACCATACTGCTCTTCGAGGATCTTTTCCATTTCCTTGCAGTAATCAGACTGCCAGAATTTTTCAATATCTTCAGGAGTCTTGAAAACATAAGGCGCGTTGCCGATTGCGAAATCGGGAACGTAGTTGGCGAGGTAAGCAAGGTCTGTGTCGGCAATGACCGGCTCGCCCTTGGCAGCCTGCTCGAGAATGTCAGCGGAGGGCCCGAGCGCCTCGGAGGCGTACATTTCGACCTTGATCGCGCCGTCGGTGGCCTTTTCAAGTCCGGAATAGAAATCAGCCCAGTCAAGATACGTGCTGTCGGTAGAGCTCTTTACGGAATTGTACTTCAGATTCAGGACTTTCTTTGCGCTGTCATCCGCTTTCTTTTCACCGCCGGCACATGCGACGAGAGAGAAGACCATCAGGCAGGCAAGCAGGATTGCAAAAAACCTTTTCATCATGATGCTCCTTTCGATATTTCACATTCTAATTTTCGTAACCGGTACCGTAACCGGTTCCATACTTAAAAGGTAAAGGTTTTCAACGCGTTTGTCAACAGTAAAAATCATATTTTTTTTCGTTTTTTGTCATATTTTTCGTTATCCGTTCCCGAATCCTCCATCTGATTGTCTGTCATCCGCAGTTTCCGGCGATTTTTGCAAAAAAAAAGCGCGGATGATTCCGCGCTGTGTGTCTTTTCTGGTTCTATATTAAAGATTGGGGTAAGAAAAAAAGATTAAGAGATAATTCATAAAAAAGAAGGAGCATTGTGCTTCGCTCTCAAGTAAAGTTAAGTTACCACACAAAAACTCAAAGAGAGGATGACAATGCTCATATGAATC
>JAFPXU010000087.1 GCA_017394605.1 Clostridia bacterium
CAATGGCAAGGCGGCTGAGGCAGCGAGAAGAATGGGAAAAACTATATCAGTGATTTGCAGTGAATATGGTGATGGTTTACCAAAAGTAAAAGCGCATCATATTGCATATGGGACACATACCAAATGAAACTGCTTTTTCTTGAACGTCCCGACAAAAATGGTGCATCGTTCAACTGATTCGGAATAGATGTGCCGGTTGCCAGTGCAAATCCGTTATGGTTATTCGTACCACTTTGAGTGTTCGTAAAGAATTTACGAGCGCTCTTTTTTTGAATCCGTTATTACTACTCGTATCAAACAAGACCGGACCTTCGATCTTTTCTTTTTGGAAGTGGTCATTTGAAATAGTTGCCGGGAATTGTGGCTTGCTGTTTCTTCTGCCCATTCAATTGCTGATTTTTTGCATAGCTTTTTCTCTACGGCTATATCTCTATGTTGCCATATTCTGCGAAACTGCTTAGATGGACACATCTGGAATAGAAGTATCCAATGTCACGATAGAAAAAGCAGCAGAACACTTCTGCATACTTGATATCGTTTACAACAACCACCTAAATATCGCCACATAGGCTAATGAAATAAATCTACGAGGTGTAATAGTTTATTATTTACAGCAGCATGAACTCTCCCGAACAAATAATAGACTATAAAACTGAGAAATTGGTATAATAATTTAAATGACCCGCTTAGAAACACGCTAGAATTGATGTTAATTCTTTTTTCGTATCAAAATACGTTTTTAATCCTTAAGATAAGATAAACCAAAAAATATAAATCATTCAGTTATAGAGGAGATTTCCTAGCTTTGCGAATTGTTTTATTATCACTTGCATTACTTGGTTATTACGGTGCGTTCTGTATGTATTATCCCGATCGGAAACCGTATTTCTTATTATCTTTTATTGCTTTCAGTACTCTCACAGGATTGATATTTGGAATACTGGAACATTTAATTCTTGGGTTCTGGTTTGTTATCATTATTGGAATCCTACTACTAATTGTGCTGACAGCACGACATCTGTTCCATAAATCTTTTGCAGTTGATTTTCGCTGTTTATTTCAAATTTCCATTTTGTTTTGCTGTATAGCAGGAATATGGTTGTTTGCTATTACTAGAAACACGGCAATTTCCCATTGGGATGATTGTACACACTGGTATAGAATCTGCAAAATGATATTTGCAGAAAAGCGTCTACCTTCAATGCCAGATATGGATTTCCCCACCTATGTTCCCGGCACTGCAATATGGATTAACTTCATTACATATTGTATTGGATTCTCAGTCCCAAATTGTTTTTTTGCCCAAGGAATGGTCAATGTGGCTTGTTGCTCATGTCTTTTTTCTCTGATCCCAAAGAGAGAAAAACAAAATAAAAGCGTCTTCTTCATTTCCGTTCTATTTTGTTGTGTTGTTTCAGTTGCTTTATGCGCTTTTGAGTTTAGTACTTATTCGCTCACGGTTGACACTTTAGTGGCGCTTGTTCCATTATCTTGCTTCTGTTTCATTATCACTAAAAGAAGTGATTCTTTATCTTATGTGCTATTGGCACTGATTCTCAGTTTTGCTGCTCAGATTAAAAACTCAGGATTAATTTTTATTTTCTTCATTTCAATTGCTTATTGTTTTGCAAACCAGGGAACAGAGCGATTTTCTATTGTCAAATCTATCGGGCTAGTTGTTCCCCCTGTCGTTTTTGATTTGGCATTCTGGGTCCATGTCCGTCAAGTGTTTGGAGACGTATCTAATACAGGTCATGCTGTTTCCGTATCACGCTTTTTGTCTAATTTTTCTGAAAAAAACGGTCAGCAATTACTTCAAATCATTAAATCGTATTTCGCTGAGGTTTTTAACTTTGGAAGTAGTTACTCATCTGTCCGTTTAATTTGGGTTTGTCTTGCTCTCTCTATTTTGTTCGTAATTATCCTTAACGTTTTCAATAAAAGTGAAGTATTGCATTATATCAAGAAATGGACCATTTATTATTTCCTGATTGTTGGCCTCTATTTTTTAGGTTTGCTTGTCAGTTATTTATTTGCTTTCCAGACAACCGTACTGGCTAGTTTCAATCGATATATGGCATCTGCCGCAATATTTGTTTTTGGAGTAATTTCAGCAAATATCATGTGGGTTATAGCTCATACAGAATTCTCCGAAAAAGGACAGTTTTATTCGCTTTTAGCTTTTTTAGTTGCTTTCTCTCTCTTTATTTCACCATATTTAGATTACAGATACATTTGGGGCAGAGACTATGCCAAAGCCCAGTACACTGATCAACAGTGGAAATACTGTTCTGCATTATTTGCAGAACAATGGAATTACAATGAAAAGCAGGTAGCTGTGTTTCAAGGATCACAAGATTTCCCTGGGGAATCTTATGGAAAAACAATGTCAATGATACAAACATATTTGCGCACAACTAATGTCGAAGTGTTTAATACCGAAGAGGTTGCTGCTCATCAATTGACGGATGCAGAAATAGATTTTATCAGGAACAGCGATTATTATGTGTTTTTAAAAGATCATTCGGAAATATATGAACTATTATCAGAATATATTCCTAATGGAGAGTTCCATGTTGGTCTGTGTACTGTCAAATAAGACATAAGTACAGTTCAACCGTTCATGTTTTTATTAAATAGAAACACTCATAATTGTAGCTAAAGTCCAAAGAAAGAAGAATGGTTTATCTTCTTAATCAACATAGAAGTTGAAATTTTGATAGTTCATCCTTCTAGCTGCATCTATTGAAAGAGTCCCTGGTTTTGTGTTATTTGCCCTAACAGTTTTTTGTTTACTGATACCCATTTACATAGGCTATGCTTCATTAGCCTGTATTTTGTCACATTGATACTCTAATTTATAAAAAAGAACTGTTCGAAAAAGCGGGGAAAAAGAAGCAAAAAGGTATAAAAAGAACTGCTCTTATTCTAGCTTTTAGCTCTTCTGATTTCAAAAACCTATCTTCACGGTCGGGGAATCCGATACACGGAAACAGATCCGTTGTCCGTTTCAGGGTCCGCCGATAATCCTCTCCTGCGCCGCGTCAGATAAATCAGTCCGCTCTTTTCTGCTTTGATATGCTCATCCACGGATATGTCCAGAGAAAACCGCTCTGAAACATTGATCACGCGTGTGCTGCCTGACACCTGTTCCCTTTGAATCCCAGCCCCATAGGAAAGGTGGGTATGTCCGTGCAGAAAAAAACGCGGATGGTATTGATCAATCAAATCCCGAAACGCCTCAAAGCCCCTATGGGCGTAATCGTCAAGATCGCCAATGTCTCTCGGAGGCGCATGGGCGATTACAACGTCCACTCCCCCAGCCTTTTTTATGGCATAGCGGAGCCTTGCGATCCTCCACTGCATCTGTCTTTCAGTGTACTGATGAGGTCCTTTGTTATATAAGAGGCAGCCGCCGAGTCCGAGTATCCGTAAGCCGTTGTAGATGACAAGATGTCCATCGATATCCTCACAGCCCTCCGGTGGCGTTATATCATATCTTCCGTCGTGATTCCCGTGAACATACAGGAGTCTCGCGTGGCTCATCGTCACGAGAAACGTAAGATACTGCGCCTTTAAGTCTCCGCAGGAGAGAATGAGATCATATTCGTCCAGCCTTCCCCGAACGAAATAATCCCAGAGCGCCGGGCATTCCACGTCTGCAACCGCCAATATCCTCATAACTCCTCCGCTGATTCGGGAAGAATGCGCTCTCTGTGTACACCAAGCTCGCGCACCAGTGTCCGGGACATTGGGAATATCTCATCATACTCCGGGATATGCCCTTCGACGTATTCTGCAAGGCGATCCATCTTGAGTATCTCAAGAGATGAAAGTTTGTTTTCTCCGTCCGAAATCAAGGTTCCGTCCTGTGCCGCGAGTCTCTGTCCGAAAGGATCAAGCGTGCCGTTTTTCAGCATTCCCATCAGGGTCTCCGCGAGTTTCCTGACTCCTGAGGGCACATGCTCGGAAAGCGTAACATCTATCACGCCCGAATCCATGCCCCACCAGTAGTTGACTGCTTGGTCTCTTTTCTCCGGACTCCCGGATAGAATCGAGCGAACGATATTCTCGTACAGTTTTCCCCACATCCAGCAAGGTGAGGCAAGCGGTTTCAAACTGCCGCCGTTTTCCATGAGGAACGTACCGTATTCCCCGCGCATCAGATAATGCACATCAGGAAGAGGAATGTCCCGGTTCGAAATGACACTGACGCCCTTTGCCTTAAGAGTCCCTATGCAGTCAACGTTCGTGCAGGTCCATTCCAGCAACACTTTCGCTCTCGGATTCGTCATTCGTACACCGAGCGCGAAAGCGTTGATCGATGCGGGCACACCAAGAATGGGGTAGGAGCCCACATAGCCAACGAGATCGTTTTCCGCAAGCGCTCCCGCAATAACGCCGGTAATGAACTTTCCCTCATATGTTCGGCAGTAGTAACTTTTTACGCTTGATAACGGCTGGCAGGCCGAGCAGTTATAAAACCTGACTCCTGGGTGTTTCACTGCCGCTTTAAGCGTCTCGTTAAACATCGGGGGCGTCGTGGTAAAAACAAGTTCCGCTCCGTCGGATACGGCCTTTTCTATCATTTCTTCTACCGTTTCGCCGGTATCGGCATGAAAATAATGGTTTACGGCAACAGAATCAGAAAGAGCCTCCGAAAGATGCTCGGCACCCTCCACATGGCCCCTTGTCCAGGTGCTGTTATCCGGATCCCTGTCATACAGAAAGGCAACTGACAAATGTTTCGGAACAGCGGAAATGATTTTCTGGATAACACTCTTCTTTTCCTCACTTGAGGGGAGCGTTTCGACCTTTATCGCTTCCGGCTCGGAAACAGTCTTTACATCACCCCAAAGTCCGGACAGAGCTTTTTTCAGCTCCATTTGAGACATGTCGGCAAACTGATCGTAAGAATACACCTTGAGGAAGAGCAGCAGAGCGTCCTCCGGATCAATTCCTTCTTTCACACCTCCGAGAGAATTGAACGCTTCCTTAAAGAAATAGTAGTTCGAGACAAGCGTTCTCTTTTCAGTATCTGACCATCTTTCTCCGGTTTTCTTTCCGATTGCTGAAAGCAGCCGTGAGTAATCACCGGGATTTTTAAACTGAATATCCCAAATACCGGTTTCCTTCTGAAAATCCACAAATTCACGATAAGCCTCATATGTTGGACCGGACATATCGGAATGCGTAATCCTCGAAATGTGCGCGGAAATTCTGGCCGCGCCGAAGTATTTCAATACACTCACGCGTTTGTTTCCTTCGACAACATAAAAATTGCCGAGATACTCCACGCACTCGATAGCGTCCCGAATACCTGTATCGGAAAGATGCGCCTCGCAAAGCGACATCCACTTCATGGCAAACTCGCTGCCCGGACTCAGCAGCGGAAAAAAGGAGGCGGAAAACGCGTTTGTCCTCCCGGCGGACTTTATCCCGATAATACGGTCTATAGGAATATCCGAAACAGGCAGTTCCTGAACGGATATACTGCTGAATTCCGATAGTATCTCGTCAAGCACGGCCGGGAACGGATCCATCCCGAGCGCTTCCCGTTCTTTCTTTTCCTTCAAACCCATACGCTGGGCTTTACTATACTCGTCAATGATAACTGTCGAAGCCATTATTCATCCCTAATCGTTTTTCGAATTCGAAGTATACCACCCGCAAATCGGGTAATCAAGAGAAATCACTCGCGTAAACACAGTCTCTGCGATGTTTAGCGCATAAAGAGGAACCACAATCTAATCGATCATCGGATACGTTCGGATACTGAAACTGGTAATTGATGTAACAAGCTCAATCCCGGGAATTCCTGGCAGTTTTGATTTCATGCACAGAACGCCAAAAACAGTCATTGAACCTTCAGATACGAAAAAAATCACCAAATCGGTATTTGTTTTCACTGAATCTGCGGTAGAATTTGCCGCACATTTATTTTACAATATAATCGTAAGATGAAGATCATCTTAATATAAAAAGCAATATACGAATTAAGGAGGATCATACAATGGATTTGAAGGATCTCGTAGAAGCAACTGCTGAAGACCTGAAGGGTGTCGCGGGCGGCGCGCTTGCAACCAGATATTACATCTACACAGTCGTAAAAGGTGACACGCTCCACAAAATCGCCACAAGGTTCGGAACAACCGTAGACGCAATCTACAACCTGAACCGTGACAAGATCAAGGACAAGAACCTGATCAGGATCGGCTGGAAACTGATCATCCCGGTTACCGAAATCAAATAATCAAAACAAACTAGAACAACGGTTCGATTTCTCGGACCGTTGTTTTCTGTTCTAGTTTATAAAGGCTATTTTCGCAAGCTACAGTCTTTTTTCCCACAAAAATGAATAATAATGATACAATATATATTACTGGCTTTTGTATCCCTTCTCAGTGCTATTCAGTCCTCTGTTGGGGCAGCACTGGCTATCTGTTGCAATTCCTGAGAAAGGCGGTCTTCCCATGTCTCAGTTATCACTCAGCGACATTGAATATTCCAGCAGAAAAAAGAAAACGAAACGCGATTCCGTTCTTCAAACAATCGACAACCTTCTCCCATGGTCAGAATGGATCGAGTTGATTCGGCCTTTTTATCCCGAAGGAAAACGCGGACGTCCCCCGATTGCAATCGAAACGATCCTGCGGATGTACATCCTGCGTACGCTTTACAAACTGTCCGACACATCCGTTGAAGACGCGGTGTATGACAGTTATGCGATGCGCAGTTTTCTCCAGATCAATTTCTTCACCGAGCAGGTTCCCGATGCAACGACACTCAGAAGATTCCGTTATCTTTTGAGCAAGCATCGTCTTTCGGAACGAATCGCTTCAGATTTTGCAGCCGCCGTGAAACAGGCGGGGCTTGTTCTTCGTCGCGGAACGATTCTGGAAGCAACCGTCATTTCTTCAGCTCCTTCAAGAAAAAAGCAATGATGTTTGCCAGCCCGAATCATCTATACCATCGGAGGGATGTTTTTCATTCCTCTTTTTCTTGCGTTCTTCGACTATCATGCGACTTGTTAGAAAAGAATTACTGCGGTCAATGATCTCCTCCCTCAAAACAGAAAACCGCTTTACTGAACCGATACGGTTGACGGTGATCCGAATCCAACAAAGCAAGACCGCTCAGAGACGGAAAATCCTTACACAGGAGCCAACATTGAACCATTGGAGAAAATGAATTATAATTGAGTTCGAACGAAAAGAGAGCGTTGTTCTGCTTCTCTTTGGAAATACCACAAAAAGCCCGTCCTACGCTCGGTTTTCCCTGCGGGTACGGGCAGGAAACGGATTCACAGCCACCATGTTCTTAAGAAAATGCCGAATTACTCGGATAATCTCCGTATTCTGTGCCGGGATAGCGGTTTTATCTGCTATTTCCGGGTGTTCTCGTGTGCAAGTGCCAAGTATCGACTCTCAGGATACCGCTATCTCTCCCGCGCCGGTTGAGTCAGCAACCTCCGTTCCTGTTCTGGTCGATCTCGAAGTTGCTGAAACCCCAGTCCCCGAACCCGCGGCTACGCTTCCGCCGACACCTTCTCCGACGCCCGAGCCCGCTCTTGCAGGTTTCGTCATCGGGGTGGATCCCGGGCACCAGCTTCACTACGACCCCTCCGATGAGCCCGTCGCTCCCGGCTCAAGTACCATGAAGAAAAAAGTTGCCGGAGGATGTCAAGGCGTCAAATCCAGAATCTTCGAATACGAGGTTAACCTTGCGGTCGGTCTTTTCCTGCGTGACTATCTGGAAGCCGACGGGGCAACCGTCATCATGACCAGAACGGTTCAGGACGTTAACATTTCCAACTCCGCAAGAGCGATTATGTTCAACGACGCGAATGTGGATCTCGGCATCCGAATCCATGCTGACAAAGCAAGCGACAGAGCCAAACGCGGCGTCCACATGCTGATTCCGAAAGAGTACCGCACAGAATGGTATGATACAAATTTAAAGGCCGCTCAATGCATTCTGCAACACTATCACTCGGATACCGGTCTGCCCATCGTACGGGGAACGGGTATCTCAGAACGCGGGGATCAAACGGGCTTCAACTGGTGCACCCGACCTGTCGTCTGCATAGAAATGGGTTATCTCAGCAATCCGGAAGACGATGCGTTCCTTTCTTCCACGGAAGGTCAGCAGCTTGCGGCGAAAGGACTTTATGACGGGATTCGTGCGTTCCTGCTGGGAGAACCCGCGTCCGTTGATGCCGGGGCTGGCGTTAACGCCGATGCAGTCGAAGACTCCGAAAACGCCGACGAATAATACGACCATAATAAGGAGAAAACCGTCCGGCACTCCCGGAATCGGTTCCATCATCTTATGAAAAAATATCTGTGTCTGATTCTTTTTATTCTGTTGCCGCTTCTGCTCCTGACAGGATGCGAGGATTCCCTGCCTGAGATGGTAGCCATCGTGTTCAGCACCGCTACGCCCGAACCGACCGCGGTTCCCACCGCTCCGCCAACTCCTGCTCCGACGGCGGAACCCACGCCAGAGCCCACTGCAACGCCCGAGCCGACTCCGGAACCCACGCCGGAACCGGTCCTCACGGAATTCTGGAATATCGGCAGCGCCAGAAATGCGCTTCTTCTGGATTATGAGAACGTTAAAATCGTTACCGCGGCAAGGAATAGAGTGACACTCTATCCGGAGCCGTCTCTGAGTTCCGAACCGGAGCAGCTGCGGAACCGGAAAACAAAATCCTGCTCGGATATACTGATTCTGGATACCGTCAAAGGTGATGACGGAACCGATTTCTACTATGTCCAATCTGCATTTTCCAGTCAAAGGGGCTACGTCCCGGTCGACAAGACTGTTGACTCCAAATTTGCGGAAGAAGGTGTTTCCGGATTTGCTCTCATGAAACGCCCCGGATGCCCTGTATTTTATAATTTTAACGTCGAAGATAAAGTCAACGCTCAGGAGAGTTATCACGCCGTCCGTATTCTCGGCTCCTACAGGGGCTTCTACTATGTTGTCACGCAGGAAGGCAATTTCGGATATATGGAACCGGTAGTGCTGGAAAAGGTCTCTAGGGAAACGATCGAAGAGTATTTATCCCTCAGTCTGGCTGAAGATATCCGGGACGATTTCTTGCCGGAAAAATTCGCCGAAACGCTTGAATCCATGACCGGCTCCGAGGTCGGTCCCATGGAAGAACTGCTCTATGAACAGCTTACGCAGTTCGGATTCTTCTTCTCCCCAGGATATTACCGTTTCTTCACCAAGCCCCTGAGCGACAGGACGCTCTATCCGCAGGGCTTCTATCTGGATGAGGTATACAATTCCAGGCTCTTCAAGCTTTGGAACTCCTCCGGCAGACTGGTTTCCTATGAGGGTGAGGAAACTCAGTGGGATTATATTGACAGCTATGCTTCTCTGGAACGTGGTGATCTGATCTTCTTCTCCGAATACGGTGCGGGAGATACCGCTATCGTGCCGGGCGTTGAAGTCGTTTTCCGCGGAAAATACTCCGGATATGTGACGGACTGCGGCGTATATCTCGGAAACGATACCGTGCTCCTTTCCGAAAACGGTGTCCTGACGGAGCTCAGCAATTTCAGTTCTCTGGGCAAGGCACAGTATTTCGACTGCGGCAGACGCATCAATACCGGCGTAACAGACGTCAGAGATCATTTTTCCGAAACGATCATCTCCACCATCTACGACCGGCTCGGAACTCCTTATGACAACTTCACCAGAGTCGGAGACGCCAGTTACGATTGCTCCGGCATCATCTGCTGGTCTCTCCGTTCCATGGGCGTGCACCGCATGAAGACGAAAACCGTTGCGCTCATGCTGGAAACGACTGCCTCCGGCTTTGCAAATACAAAACTGTTTTATCTTGCGGACGGAACCAAGCTGGACTACGATTACATCAATCCGTATCCGAAAACGCTTGAAGACCTGAATTCTCTGGAGCGCGGGGATTTCGTTTACCTCTACAGCACCGAAACGCATCGCATCGGTCACGTCATGGTTTACCTCGGCAATAACTATGTTATCCATTCCACGACCATCGATGAAAAGTACCGCGGCACTCTGGTCGCGGGAATCCGTCCCGAACTTCAGACCCTGTATTACGGCGCCACACGGGTCATGGGCGTCGACTGAATCATGCCTGACTGCCGAGCAAATTAAGAATTACTCCGTCTGAAGCATATCTAGCATGCAACACATCGAACAGAGGAGCGTCTCCATATCCGCTCCTCTGTTTCTTTTTCCGTACCTTAACGGCGCTCTGCATTTCGGATTTTCCGCACAAAAACATTTACCGAACTTCGCGTGTCAAACATATCAAAAAGACCGTCTCAAAACCCTGTTTTCAGGTTTGAAACGGCCTAATGGTTAGCTAGGATTTTTACTGCCGGTTAGACAACTTCTCCGCGTTTGCGCATGTTCGCTCTCCTGATCGCTTTTCCGATCTCGAACACCGGAATTGCGGATACCGCAAGCAGGATCGAAATGGCAAGCTCTTTCGGCTGGAAGGTGCCCGGCTCGATTCCGAATACCGTGCAGAGGCCGGGGACATAAATCGCTGCAAGCGTCAGCGCAACCGTTACGATCGTCGCACCTACAAGCCACCAGTTCATATTCTTCAGTTTGTCCTTCGAAAAGATGGATCCGACCCGTGAGCGCATATTGATTGCGCACATCATCTCCGCAAAGTTTACCGTCAGGAACGCCATAGCCATCGCGTTAACACATTCCACCCCGGTAAAGAAGATCTGGCCGGTCGGGTTCTCAAGCCTGAAGCCGATAAAATAGGATGCGAGCTCAATCAGCGCAAGGTAAATGCCCTGCCACACCATATCGAACCCGGCACCGTTGGAAAAGATTCCGTCGGTTGTAGGTCTGGGTTTGCGGAGCATCAGGTTCCCTTCCGCCTTTTCCATGCCGAGCGCAAGACCGGGCAGCGAGTCCGTGACCATGTTCACCCAAAGCAGGTGTACAGGGGAAAGGATCGTAAAATGCAGGATGGAAGCCACAAACATGATGATGATCTCAGCCATATTCGTGGACAGCTGGAACTGGAGCACCTTCAGAACGTTATCGTAGATTTTACGGCCTTCTTCCACCGCGTTTACGATGGTAGCAAAGTTGTCATCTGACAGAACCATGTCCGCAACGCTCTTGGTAACGTCCGTTCCGGTGATTCCCATTCCGATTCCGATATCCGCCGCTTTGATAGACGGCGCGTCGTTAACACCGTCGCCGGTCATGGCGGTGACCATCCCGCGTGTTTTCCACGCACGGACAATGCGCGTCTTATGCTCCGGTTGAACACGCGCATATACCGAGTACTTGAGGACTTCCTCCACCATTTCCTCATCGGAGAACTTGTCAAGTTCCGCTCCGACGATTGCCTCGGATTCGTCCGTGATGATTCCGAGATCCTTTCCGATCGCAACGGCGGTATCCTTATGGTCGCCCGTGATCATGATCGGGCGGATACCGGCAAGACGGCACTCCTGGATTGCGTCATATACTTCGGGACGGCACGGATCGATCATTCCGACCAGGCCGATAAACACAAGATCATGCTCAAGATCCTCAGGCTCAACGGAGCCCGGCATTTCGTCGTATTTCCTGTATGCAGCGCAGAGGACGCGGAGCGCACGGTCCGCAAAAGCTTTGTTTTCCTTTTCAATGGTGACACGGAATTCCTCTGTCATCGGGAGTTCCTTCCCGTCCTGCAGATAATGCGTGCAGCGGGAGATCATGACATCGGCAGCGCCCTTGGTATACTGGATGATATCGTCCCCGTCTTTATGAATGGTGGACATCATCTTTCTCATGGAATCAAAAGGCGCTTCGCCGACACGCGGCTGTTCCGCCTCGATGACGGATTTCGGCATTCCGAGCTTGTTTGCGTAGTTTACAAGCGCGCATTCCGTAGGCTCGCCGGTCGCCTCTGTCGCCCCTTCCTGCAGTTCCGCGTCGGAGCACAGCGCCATTGCCCTGCCGAGAAGCAGTTCGTCCGAGGTGAACGCATCCACCACCGTCATCTTATTCTGGGTGAGGGTTCCGGTCTTATCCGAGCAGATGATCTGCGTACAGCCGAGCGTTTCAACGGCGGTCAGCTTGCGGATGAGCGCCTGGCGTTTGCTCATAGCGGTAACGCCAATCGACAGGATAATCGTCACGACGGCAGGGAGTCCTTCCGGAATCGCGGCAACGGCAAGCGCGATCGCAGCGATAAAGGTCTTCAGTCCTGCGTCACCCAGCATGCCCCAGGAGAAGCCTTCTTTGGAAAGCAGAACGGATTCCACCATTCCGACCACGAATACCAGAACGCATATTCCCAGAACCAGCTTGGTGAGGAACTTGGAAAGCTCAGCCATCTTTTTCTGAAGCGGCGTCTGCTCTTTTTCCGCCATGGAAAGAGCGTCCGCGATCTTTCCGATTTCCGTGTCCATTCCTGTTGCGGTGACAACAGCTTTTCCTCTTCCGTAGACGATCGTGGAACCGCTGAAAGCCATGTTGGATCTGTCGCCCAGCGGAACCTCTTTCCCGGGTTCGCGGCACATCAGTACGTCGATAGCCTTATGGACCGGGACGGATTCTCCCGTCAGAGCAGCCTCTTCGGACTGCATGCTGTGTGCTTCGATGATACGGCAGTCCGCCGGCACGGCATCGCCCGCTTCCAGAACGACAACATCGCCAACCACAACATCCTCGCTTTTGACAACCGTGATCTTCCCGTCGCGGAGAACCTTGCTGGTTGCGGCTGTCATTTCCATGAGCGCCTCCATAGCAGCCTCAGCCTTGCTCTCCTGAACCAGACTCATGACGGTATTGATAATGACAACGACCAGAATAACCAGAACATCCGCAAAATCACGGAATGTTGGTCTTCCGCCCGCTTCAATCACGGCAACCACCGCCTGGATCAGTGCGGCGGCTAAAAGCATAATAATCATCGGATCCAGAATCGAATTGATAAACTTACGGAACAGCGTTTCCTTTTCGGGTTCCTTCAGTTTGTTCTTTCCGTTCCGTTCCAGCCTTGCCGCAGCTTCGTCAGCCGACAGACCGTTCTGGTTCGTACCCAGTTCCTTCAGGATCTCTTCCGCTTCCTGATAATAACGTTCCATTCAAACCTCCCGTATCGAATTTGGCAACAAAACTATAATAACAAATAATGCACGTGAACGCTTAAAAAAATAGCCTTAACATTCTCCGCCTGAAAATGTTAAGGTCTCGTTTGCGTCTTGAAAAGAGCACCGCATACCAGCCGGGAGTCCCGGCGGATGTTGACATGCGGTCGAAAAACTACTCCCCTATAACCAAGTTAAAATATCATGAACATTAATAAAAGTCAAGAACAATACGGGCGAAAAGGGGGTACAATTCAAATAGCATACAATGGAAAAGATTAGGTTTTTCCGCTTTTACAAGGAGATTCTCATGCGCCGGAATTCTTCCAATACTACTGTCCGATTCCACCGGATCGCGATCATATTGTTTACTGCTGTTCTATGCATGCTTCTTTCCGCATGCATGGACACCGGCGCTGCTGTCTTTGAGTCACCCGATACCCCTGCGCCGTCAGCCCCGCCCACGCCAACTCCGGAACCTTTCTATATTTCGATGACGGCAGAACCGCTTCCTACCGATGCGCTCGGACAGATTGTGGAATCCGATGAGCACTATTTCGATTACATTTCCTACGGGGATATGCGAATCTATGAATACGATACCGGCACGTTCCTCGACGGCATCTGTTTCAGCAGTTACCCGGAGCCACTTGATGGCACTGTCCGAATCATATACCGGGATCAGGACGGCAAGGTATGCGGAGAGGGCACGCTTCATAACGCCCTCGGAACGACCGTCATGCAGCCCGGCGCAAACACCGTATATGCGGAGATCCTGACAGATATCAGTGTTCTTGAAATGGACTTCACGCTGGAAATCGAACGGCAGTTCGCTCCTTTGGAGCAGATAAAATGAAACGCTTCTCTGCTGTTATTCTGCTGGGTCTTCTCCTGTGCTGTTCCTGTTACGCGGAGCCAGACACCGGCAACCCTTTCCCGCTCTCATTTTCTCTTTCACAATCGCAAAACAACGCAGAGAGCGGGCGTCCATATGAAGACGCCTTCTACGCGCACGGAACGGCTTTCGTGGTCGCAGACGGAGTTTCGCGCACCGATAACGAATATCTGGATATGACGGAAAGCCCGGCCGCTTTCGCGGCGGAGCGCGTCGCCGCCATCGTAGGTAAAATCCTGCAGTACGCAAAAGACCCTGCCACCGCTTCGAAAACTGCTGCAAGGCGGGCATCCGCAGCGGTCGGCCGTTATAACCGTCAGACCGGACTGAGTGTTCCTGCGGCGACCTCTTATGTTTCCGCGGTAATCCGGAACGGCAAACTGTATTATTCCTATATAGGAGACAATCATCTGATTCTTCTTCGGAACGGAGCTGCCACGGAATTCTGTGAAAAGCAGACGGATGCCGTACACAGGGCAGGCGGAGCGTACGGCCTCGGAATGAGCAGAGAAGAATACTACCGGACGGTCGTAAACAACGCCGCATATCCCGGCGGTCTCGGGTACGGCGTGATCACGGGTTCCAGCGGCGCGTATGATTTTCTCCGCACAGGCACGGCAGATCTCTTCCCCGGCGACAGGATCCTGCTCGCTTCAGACGGTCTTGATGTCTTCCTTGAAAACGCAGCATACACCGATCTCAAATCCTTCTCCGCGGAAGAGTTGCTCTCCATGTCAGCCCCGTATGACAGTCCTCCGTTCGGATCTTACGCACACGACAAGACACTGATTGCGATCGATATCGGGTAAAAAACCCGTTTCAGCCTCCGTTAGAGTATCCCAAACTCAGTATTTGCATATTTCGCGCAACATTGCGTATATTTATTCAGAAATCTCCTTTTTCCACTGATTCCGTTCTTCCATTCGCAAGATCATATATGATATAATATGCGATATTATTTTTCCGATCGGCATATCCTGATCGGTTCAGTCTGGAGGTAGGGAATTCATGAAAAAACTCTTTAAGAAAGAAACACTCTTTATCAGAGTGGCCATCGGTTTTGCGCTCGGCATTATTCTCGGGCTTGTCGCTCCGCAGTTCAGCATAGCGACAAAAGTCGTCGGCGACGTCTATCTGAACCTCATAAAGCTGATGATCATCCCCATCGTTGTCTGTGCTGTATTCTGCGGCATCGCAAACATTCAGGACGGCGCGCTTCTCAGAAAGATCGGCATCCGCACCGTTCTGCTTTACGTGCTGATGTTCTTTGCTTCCGCAGTGGTATCCCTTCTCATTGTTTATCTGATCCGTCCCGGCAAGGGCATGACCCTCGCCTCCGATGTGGTCTTCACCGGAGATCTTGCCAATACGACCGTTTCCGGATTCCTCACCACGATCGTGCCGACGAATATCGTTCAATCGATGGCTAACGGAGCGACGCTTCCCGTCATCCTGTTCACCGCGATCTTCGCGGTCGCTATCGTTGCACTTGGCGAAAAAGGAAAGCCTGTTACGACGTTCATGAACAGCCTCTCTGCCGCGTTCTTTAAAATGCTCGGATACTTCATGGAGCTGTCCCCGCTGGGCGTCATGTCGCTCATGGCATACAGCGTCGCAAACTACGGCTCCGGCATCTTCAGCGCTCTCGCAAAGTACATCGTGACATGCTGGATCTGCTGCATTGTCGTGTTCTTCATCTGCATGGTTCTGCCCACCTGTCTATATACGAAGGTCAGTCCGGGTAAATTCCTCAAAGCATGCGGCAAGATCGCGCTTGTCACCCTTTCCACGACTTCTTCCGCAGCCACGCTTCCCACCACGATCAACGTCAGCATGGAAGACCTCGGCGCTCCGGAAGGAATCAGCAAGTTTACGCTCCCGCTCGGATGCACGATCAATATGTGCGGCGGCGCCTGCTCATTCTGCTGTCTCGCCGTATTCACGGCGGACATCTACGGCCTGAACCTCAGCCTTGGAACGATCATTTTCATGGTCGTTGTCGCCACGCTGATCAACATGGCTGCCCCCGGAATCCCCGGCGGCGGTGTCATCCTCGGCGCGTCCTTCCTTTCGATCTTCGGGCTTCCGTTCGATGTCATGGCGCTGATCAGCGGCTTCTACAGACTGCTTGATATGGCGTTCACAACGATCAACGTGGAGGGCGATGTCGCTGCCAACCTGATCATCGCGAAGAGCGTCGGCGAATACAACGGAGCTCAGGCACAATGAACGAACCGCGTATAGGCTATCAGGGAATACCCGGAAGCAACTCGGAATATGCGGCCGTCCGGTTCGCCCGCCAGTTGGAGCTTGAGTCGTACGAACTGATTCCGCTTGTAACTTCAAAAGGCGTTGCGGACGCACTGCGCAACGGGGTCGTGCAGTACGGGGTCATGGCGTCCCAGAATATCGTCGCAGGTTCCGTGGAAGAAACCCGCCTGGCGCTCGAAAACCTGAGCTATAAGGTGCTTTCCTCCATGTGGGTATCCATCCATCACTGCCTTTTTGTGAAAAACGCCTTCGTTTCCGAGCCGTCCGGAATCGCCTCTCATATTCAGGCATTCCTTCAGTGCAAAAATACGCTCCAGGATCTGTATCCCGGGAAAGAGCTTCGGGAGATGGAGGATACTTCCATAGCCGCGCGCTATCTGTCCGAGGGCAGTCTTCCCCCTGATTTCGGCGTACTCTGCAGAAAAAACGCGGGCGAAATGTTCGGGCTTCATCTTCTGAGAGAAAACCTGGAAGATGACAGCAAAAACATGACCCAGTTCATTCTCATCGAGCAGCAGAAGCAGAATCCGAAAACCGTCGTGGTCGCAGGACTCGGGCTTATCGGAGGCTCGATGGCGAAAGCGCTGAAAAAGCATACAGGATATAAAGTGTACGGTTGGAACCGGACCCAGTCCGTTGCGGAGACTGCATTGGCGGAAGGCGCCATCGACGGGATTGCGGACGACGGAATCATCGCTTCCTGCGACATCCTGATCCCGGTACTCTTCCCCGAATCGACTCTGGCTTTTCTGAAAAGACATATCCCTTGCATGAAAAAAGGCGCCATGATTGTCGATCTGGTCGGTGTCAAAACCAGGATCTGCAATGAAATCGAACCGATCGCCGTGGAACACGGCATACGGTTCACGGGCGGCCATCCGATGGCCGGTCTATCGAAAGCAGGTTACAGCCGCTCTTTCGCGGATCTGTTCAAGGGTACGAGCATGATCCTCGTCCCGACCGACGCCACGGCGGACGGAGACCTCGAGTATCTGACGGACCTGTTCCTGTCTGTAGGATTCGGACGAATCAAGGTGTGCGACCGGAAAACGCACGACCGCATGATCGCACATACGTCGCAGCTTGCGCATGTCGTTTCCAACAGTTACGTCAAAAGTCCGGTTTCGCAGGATTATGTCGGTTATGCCGGAGGCAGTTACAAGGATATGACGCGTATCGCCTGTCTGAACGAGAAGGTATGGAAAGAACTGTTTATCTGGAATAAGGATGCTCTTCTCCCGGAAATCGAAAACCTCCTCCATGAGATAGGCAGGATCTACGACGCCATCAAGGCGGAAGACTATGCAGGTCTTGAGGCGATTCTGCGC
Source organism: Clostridia bacterium (assembly GCA_017394605.1). The sequence continues at coordinate 17,607 of JAFPXU010000087.1, forward strand.
GCCGGGCGCGAAGCGAAGGAACTCATCGACATAGCGAACCCGTCCATGCCGTCAGACTGACACGCCTTCTTTATTTCCGAGAGACGCCCCATTAAAGCAATACCGGCAGAGCTTCAGAAGGCTCTGCCGGTTTTTTCTTTCGTTTGTTTTCGGATGTAGATTTAATTGATCTTGACACAGGCAATTTTGGGCGCGTCTCCGTTCCCGCCCTTGCCGCGCGTACCGACCACCAGATAATTTCCGAATACAGCAGGCGTTGAATCGATTCTTGAGCCGAGATTAATGGAGGAAAGCTCGGAACCGCTCAGCGCGTCGTACAGCTTGACGTATCCGTCACGGTCGCACTGAAGGAGAAATCCCCGTCCGCTCTCGGAATACACCAATACCGGCGAGGACCAGTAATCTGCCGTTTGCTCGATCGTCCAGACCGTTTCCCCGGTCCGTTTGTTGTAGGCAACGATTTTCCCACCGAGCGTATAGGTATCCTTCAGCTGCTCCTCCTGTTCCCCATCCGCGTTCTGGGCGGACGGTTCCTTCTGCACGGAAGTAATACTGCTCAGGGCGGTGAGATTCATGGAATAAAACACCAGATTCGAAACGTTTCCCCGGCCTACCTGCGGCGTTGCAAGCGTTCCGCCGCTGCTGTTCTCGTCCCCGGAAGACGCGATCCATTTCTGTTCCCATTTCAGAGCCCCGGTCAGGCCGTCTATGCATCTATGATAGGTATACCCGTATTTTTCTTCCATGGTCGGATATTTCACCTGGCTGGCGCAGTAAAGATAAATGGTGTTGTCCTGATAGCTTTCGTCGATCACGACCGTCGCGTCGGCGTCTTCGTTGACATCGGCAACGAATTCCAGGCTCATGCTGTTCAGGTTCACGCACTGAAGCCTTCCGCCGTTATCGGTAAAATAAACATATTCTCCATACCCGGCGACAGAACTTTCAATTCCGTACCATCGTTTTCCAGCCGTGTCGTTGTCACTGTATCCGTTTCCGGTATAGTTGTACTTCACAAGACGTTCCGGATTAATCGAAACAGTCCCTTCTTCCGCACTGAAAGTCGTATTCAGTTTAGATGTGTAAAGAACCCCGTTTTCACCCGCATAGACTAGCGTATCGTCCACGATGATGGGGCTGCTGTCATAAGCCTGCCACTCCCGGTAACTGAAGTAATCGTGTCCCCCGAATCTCGCAACCTCCTCGTTCGTGATCAGAGAAATCGCATGTACATACGCGACACTGAGCTTCTTGTCATTCTGGCTCTGGATGCTCTGACCGACATAAAGCATCGGCCATCCGTGCGGATCAAGACAGGGCGTGGACTTGACCACCACGCCGAGATTGATCGGTTCCCGTGTTTTGGTGCCTGTCGTCAGCTCAAAGAAATAAATCTTCCCGTCCATGGCTGGGTAGATCACTTCGGTGAAATCCTCTTTCTCTTTAAAATCCTTCGATACGCCGAGCACGGCGCGCACCTCGTCCGACCAGCAGATGATCAAAGGCTCTCCGGTCCATCCGGTTCCAGTCCAGCTTCCGATCCCGCCGACGCTCTGCTCCCAGGACTTTCGCAGCATTTGTTCCTGGATCTCCACGGTTCCGTAGCTGAATGTATTCCTGTAATTGTTCCCTCCGAATGTGAGAATGCCCTTCGCGTCCGTATATTCATCCGGATGACCGAACGCGACAGGTTCTTTTCTCGTGTAACTCGACACTTCTTCCCTGGCGACTTCGATTCCGGAAGAAAACCCGAACAGGGACGGGTTCGCATCGGACGACGCATGGACCGTCAGGTTCTCCGGAAGATGCGGATCGGGAGTCGGCGTCGCTTCGGCGGGAGGCGTCGGAACGGGCGTTGCCTGAATGACCGCCGCTTCTTCCTTCCCTCTGTCTTTCAGTTTGAGCGCAAGAAATACGCCTGCGGCGATAATCATCAGAAAAACCGCAATAAACACGAAAAACTTCGGTTTTACTTTTCGTTTTGCCATCCGTCAGCTGATTCTGATTCCCAGAATCTTATGATCCTTGTTTCCGATCACGAACATGTTGCCATAGGCGATTCCCGACGCCTCATAGTTCTTTGATTTTGTATCCAGAATACAGTATCTTTCTCCGGTAAGACCGTTGAACAAATAAATGTCCCCATGTGAATCGGGCTGTATGATATAGCCGTTTCCGGCATCGTCATAAATCGCGACTGGAGAGCTCCACGCAAAATTCGTCTTTTTCTCCCATACCGTTTTTCCAGTGTATTTGTTAATCGCAACCGTATAACCAAGTCCCGCGTTATCGGGATCCGACTCAAAATACGCCTTCTCAAACGGAATCACGATCAGATCGGACATGTTTCCCTGTCCGAGAACGGCCGTCGCCTGAACGCCTCCTCTTGCGGAGCTGTTTGTGTGAACCTTTCGTTCATTCTTCCAGAGAATTTCACCGGTAACCGCGTCCAGCTTGTATACCGGAGCATATCCTGTCTCGTCCGATCCCTGCGTGAAATGGACTGTCTGAGCGGCATACAGATACGCGGTCCGGTTCGGCTCGTCTTCTTCCAGTACCAGAGAACTGTTTGAATCGTCTCCGATATCCTGGACCCACACCGGTTTCAGAGTGTTGATATTGATGCAGTGAACAAATCCGTCGTTGGAAGCGAGATACATGTATTCGCCCCACGCCGTAACGCTTGATTCGAACCCAAGCCAGTATTTATCGCTTTCCGCGCTGTTTGCGGAGGATCTCGAGGTGTTGTACCTGTATTTCGCCACCTCGCTGGGATTCACGGATATCTTTCCGGCCTCCTCGTCGTAAACCGTATTCAGCCGGATGGTATAAATAATACCGTTTTCACCCGGATAAATCAGCGTGTCCGTTTCCGCGCTTACGAGGGGAGAACTGTCATACGCATGCCATTTGCGGATCGCGAACGGATCATACGCTTTTCCGAATTCATAGAGTACCGTTCCGTCGATCAGGCTGATCACCATCGCGCGGGTCTGCATGTCCGGATAATCATCGTACATATCGCCGCTTCCCAGGTAAAGAAGCGGATATCCTCTCGGATCAAGCGCTCCCGCGCCCTTAAACGGCATGTTCAGACTGATCGGATCGCGTGTCGGCTCCCCGGTCTCAAGATTCAGGAAATGAATCTTCCCGCTGGCGGTCGCGTAAATGACTTCCACGAGACTCGGATTGTTTTTCGCGGAGTCGTACATGTTCATGATTCGTTTCGTGTTTTCCGGCCACTTTACGGCGAGCGGCTGCCCGCACCAGAGAGATCCGGTCCAGAAGCCGGAATAATTGGCGCTTGTGCCGCGCATGATCTCACCCGTTTCGACCGTCCACGCTACGCTCAGATTCTTCTTTTCGACCGACGCCGTCCCATAGGAGCTGATATTCCGGAAGTTGTTGCCGCGGAACGTGACGATTCCCTCCACGTCCGTGTATTCGTCCCCGGTTCCGAAGACGATCGGATCGGAACGCTGATAGGACGCGGTTTCTGTCCCGTTCACTTCCACTCCGGAAACATATCCCCAGTTTTCCGGTCTTGTGGCATCTACCGCATGCGGGATATCAAACTTCGGCGTAGGCGTCGGAGATGGCGTCGGTTCCGGCGTCGGGGACGGCGTCGGAGAGGCCGCCACAAACAGCGAAGAAATGGGATTCTGCAGTTGCTGTTTATCCTCTGTTCCTTGCTCCGGTGACCTGCGCAGAAGCAGAAACAGGATGGCGGCAAGGATCAGGACAAGCAGGGCAAGAAGAATATAGAACGCCGGCTTTGCGCGTCTTCTTCTCCGCCGCTTCTTACCGTTTTTTCCTCCGCGGGGCGACCCCGTCCTTCCGTACGGGTCTCCTGACGCCTGGCGGGACGGTCTTGAGTATTCGCCGCCTCCACCGTACGCCCTCCCGTCGCGGGAAGTACGGACAGGCTGGCCGGAACCCGCCGGTCTGCCCTGCCCCTGCCGCGGCATGCCGCTGCGGTTTACACTGCGTCCGCTCTGCGCGCGCATTTCTCTTCTATAGTATTCCGACGGATTGAATTCATCCGTTTGACGATTGGGCAAGCTGTTTCCCTCCATACAGTAATCTGCATTATTACAGTATTATATCAATTGCAAAAAAACGAATTGTTGTCGATTTGTGAACTTATATAGAACTCGGCCTGTATCTCCGGATAATCCGTTCAGCGGCACGCATTCCGTCAATCGCCGCGCTTACGATGCCGCCTGCGTATCCCGCTCCTTCCCCGACCGGATAAATCCCCCCGACCGACACGGACTCCCCGTCTTCGTCGCGGAGGATACGGACAGGAGAACTGCTTCTGCTTTCTACAGCAGTCAGCACCGCATCCGCCAGATCATATCCCTTCATCTGTCTTGAAAACGCAAGTATTCCGTCCCTGATTCCTCCTGCGACATAATCAGGGAGACATCGGGACAGGTCAGCAGGACAAACACCCGGCTTATAGCTCGGGAGCACATTCCCAAACGGACCGGATTTCCTGCCTGCAAGGAAATCATCCACCCTGCTGGCGGGCGCTCTGAAATCTCCGCCTCCCAGAAGGAACGCGTCCCGTTCCAGCCTCTCCGCATAAATCACGCCGGACAGAGGATCCGTACCGAAATCCTCCGGACCGACCTGAACAATGATCGCCGCATTCGCGTTCTCCGCATCACGGGCGTAATCGCTCATCCCGTTTACAACGACCTGTTCCTTCCCGCTGGATGATGCCACGACCTTTCCGCCCGGGCACATGCAAAAAGTATAAACTCCGCGGTCTCCGCTCCTGCCGGTCAATCTGTATTCCGCAGCGCCAAGCTGTTTCGCTGCCGCCGTGTTTCCGAACTGTATCCTGTTAATCATCTCCTGTGGGTGTTCGATCCTGCACCCGACCGCAAATGGCTTCGGCTGCATGCTGACACCTGCCCCAAGCAGCATTCTGTAAGTATCCCGGGCTCCCTGCCCGATTGCCAGAACAAGCGCTCCGCAGGACTCGGTTTCGATTTTCCCGTTTCTGCAGAACCGAATGCCCGTAAGCTTTCCGTCCTCGCACACAATCTGATCCAGTCTGCAGGAAAAGTGGACTTCTCCGCCCATCCGCTCAATCGATTCACGCATGGCACTCACAATTCCCCGAAGCTTGTCCGTGCCGATATGCGGCTTGGCAAGATATTCGATCTCCTCCGGAGCGCCGTGTTCCTTAAAAATTCTCAGAACCTCCATGCCGCGGACATCTTTGCTCCGGCTGGTCAGCTTTCCGTCGGAGAACGTGCCTGCGCCGCCTTCCCCGAACATGACGTTGCTTTCCGGGTCCAGAAGAGCCCTGTTCCAGAATCCTTCCACATCCCGCACGCGTTCATTGACTGGTCTTCCTCTTTCAATGACGAGAGGACGGTATCCGTAACATGCCAGCATATATGCGCCGAACAGCCCTGCAGGGCCAAGCCCCACAACAACCGCCCTTCCGTGCAGCGGCTCCGTTCCGAGCTGTATCTCCTCCGCGTGAGGATGCGCATACAGCTGAAGGCGGCTGTCACCGGATCCCAGCGCGTGCTTTTCCATTTTAGGGTCCATGCTGACAGCGACGGACATCAGATAAACGATATCCTGTTTCTTCCTCGCATCCAGCGACTTCTTCAGGATTCGCGCGGATTTCAGGTCTTCCTCCCGAACGCGGCAGATTTTCGCGGCATATTTTTTCCACTCTGTATCCGCATCCCGGTACGGGATGCGGATGTCGTTTATCTGGATCATAGGTCCTCCTCAAGCAAAAGGCCCGGACAATCCGGCTTCTGCCGCTGAATGCCCGGGCCTTATCCCGCTTCTTTTGATTCTACTCTATCACAACCGTCACGGCCTGTACCGTCGGGACCGTCGTCACTTCCATTGTGGTATCGTCATTTCTCACGTATACCGTGACAGGAAGTTCATACGTTCCCGGTCCTAGATCCGTTACATCGACATCGATCTTGATATCGCTCCGTTTCAGTATGGACAGCAGGCTGACGCGTCCCGTCACCGTAAGACCAGTGACCTCCGGTTCCACCTTCGCCGAATACTCTTTGCCGAGTCCTGTAATTTGAATCGGCAGCTGCTCAAACGAGAGGGAATCCACCATTTCCGTAATGTCAAGCGTAACCTGCACGGTAGGCTCATCCAGCAGCTGGACATTGTCCGGAACGACCAGCGTTGCCTCGTAGGAAATACTCTCTTTCGCTCCGCTGATGCTGAACGGCTCCAAAGAAATCCACTCAACTTCCTTCAAAGCGGCCTCGGATCCCACGATCCGGACATAAGCCGGCGTCGTCATATAGGAAGTAAGCTCATAATTGGCCGCGAGCTTGTCCGATCCCAGTAGGGAATTCTCTACATCGATCGGAACCTCTTTGACCGGATAGATGGGAAGCCGGACTGTGGAGGACGGAACCGTTCCCACAACGATGGAAGGATCGATCTCCTGATTCTCCGCGTCATACAATACAAGATCGAATGTTCCGAAAATCGTGGAAGTACGCCCGGTCAGGTCGATTGAGCACTCGGCACGCGAGACCCGGGAAATATCCGTTTTAGGACCCTGGATGTCCAGCCTTGCTGTGCTGGAAAGATTATCCATGTCCGCCCAGTATCCTTCCTTCACCTGTCCGTTGAATTCACAGGAGACGGGAATGGTTTTGCTCACCAGAGAATCGACCTCCACCTTGGCCGTCGAGGGCGAAACCTGCTGTATGATTCCGAGTGCGGATGAAATGTTGGCGGAGATTGGAAGCTCGTACTCCGCTGCTTCACTGATGTTCCTGAGGTTGATCGTAGCGGTAACCGCATTTGCGGAAAGTGCCGAATAGTTTCTGATCTGAGTCCTGACGGAGGCGGATACTTTTTGCAGCATCTCCTCCCTGTCTCCGCGCACGCACAGACCCTTCGCCATCAGTTCCGCCTCTCCGTCAAAACTGACGGAGATTTCCTGAAGCGTCTTGACCCGGTACGGGTTCAGATCGGCAAGAACATAGCCCCACAGCATGACGGCAAACAGCAGTGCAACGATTTTAACGCCGATATTCTTTGTAAAGATATCCTTCAGAGACTGAAGAAACCATTCCTTTGTAAATCTACGCATCTTACTGTGCCCTCCGTTTTATCCAAGAGAACGGCGCGTTGGCTTTCTGAATGAATAGCTGCGTAAGCGTGTCTTTCAGCGTTCTGGAATCTATATGGCGGATCAGGTTCCCGTTTCTCGCGATTGAGATCGATCCGGTCTCCTCCGAAACCACGATCGTCACGCTGTCCGAAACGGTGGATACACCCAGTGCGGCGCGATGCCTCGTTCCCAGTTCCTTTGCGATGGACATATCGTCCGACAGCGGAAGAAAACATCCCGCCGCCACGACTCTGTTACCCTTTACGATAACCGCCCCGTCGTGCAGCGGCGTGTTCGGCTCGAAAATATTCTCCAACAGACCGCCGGAAAGAAGACCGTCGATTCTTGTTCCCGTGGCAATCAAGTCATCCAGCCCGGTCTTCTGCTCCACGACAATCAGTGCGCCGATCCTGCGCCTTGCCATGGACTGAATCGAAGCCTGAACGCTCCTGACAAGCTCCACGGAGTCCTGCGTTTCCTCATCAAACAGCGCCGCGCTGAGGCTCTTTCCCCCGCGTCCGAGTCTTTCAAGAACCCTGCGGAATTCAGGCTGAAACAATACGACCAGAACGATAATAATGGAACCGGATTTCAGGAAAGCATCCAGCAGCCAGCTCACCGCATTCAACTGAAGCAGCTGACTGATAATGGAACAAACAAAAAGAATCCCGATTCCCTTCAGAACCTGATACGCGCGTGTTGGTTTCGTCCAAATAATCAATTTATATATCAAGACGCAGATAATCAGAATATCAACTGCATCGATCCAGCTGAACTGCACGAATCCACTCGATATGGTTTTGAATAGATTTGTGAATGCTGACATCGTTTCGCTCTCCTCATCCCCGATACATCATGTACCCTTAACTTTGAATATTATACCATATATGCCGATTCAATCCGCATATAAATATGACGAAAGAGAAACATTTTCGGGTGCGCCAGCCGAATCCCGAGCATACTAAACCGTTTTCGCATTCGTTATCTGTTCCCGTCATGTTTCCCGGTGGGAGGCGATATGCTATAATCAACATGAATCTGCTTTCAGGAGGTCAAGATGCTGATCCTTGGTATATGCGGCGCGAGCGGCAGCGGAAAGAGTACGCTCGCCGAGCACGTCAGAGATGCGCTTTCCTGCTCCTGCAGGATCATCGGGCTGGATTGCTACTATCATAACTTCCCGGAGCTTTCCTATGAGGAACGGTGCAAGCTGAATTATGATGAGCCTGCGATCTTCAATTTTGAGGAGCTGTATCTTGACATGCAGAAGCTCGTGCGCGGTGAGCGGATCACGACAAAGGGCTACGACTATGTGCAGTATCTCCGCAACGACAGCCCAGAATTGATTGCGCCGCCGGATGTGCTGATTCTGGAAGGAATACACATGTTCTATGACAAAAGGCTGTGCGAGCTGATGAACCTTAAAGTCTATCTTCAGGTGGACGCAGACATCTGCCTGCTTCGCAGAATCCAGCGCGACCTTCTTTCCCGCGGACGTACAATCGAAAGCGTATCCGACCAGTATCTGAAAACAGTCAAGCCGATGTATGAGCAATATATCGCTCACTACATCTCGGACGCCGATTTCGCCATCATGCGCGGGGGTGCAAATGAAAAAGCCTGCCGGGCAATCATCTCCTATCTGACCGCGGAACTCGCCGCCGCAAGAGCTGGCGGCCTTTCCCGTCCGGCAGCCGAATAAACTACTTCAACATTCCAAACGAAACCAGAAAGGAATCGGAACATGAAACAGTATGTCATGGCTCTTGACTCTGGCACTACCAGCAACCGGTGCATTCTATTTGATCGTTCCGGCAATATCGTTAGTGTCTCACAAAGGGAATTCACGCAGCATTACCCGCGCCCCGGCTGGGTCGAACACGACGCGCAGGAGATATGGGGGACGCAGATCATGGTCGCAAAAGAGGCGCTGAAAAAAGTCAACGCCACTGCGGATCAGATTGCTGCCATCGGAATCACAAACCAGCGCGAGACGGCCATCGTATGGGACAGGAAGACCGGCGAACCCGTATATAATGCAATCGTCTGGCAGTGCAGGCGCACGGCAGAATACTGCGATTTCCTGAAGCAGCAGGGTTATGACAGCATGATACGGGAGAAAACGGGGCTTCTGATCGACGCTTATTTTTCCGGCACCAAACTGCGCTGGATTCTGGAAAACGTCCCCGGTGTGCGGGAACGTGCAGAACGGGGAGAACTTCTTTTCGGAACCGTTGACACCTGGCTGATCTGGAACCTTTCCGGAGGGAAACTGCACGTTACCGACTATTCCAACGCCTCGCGCACCATGATGTTCAATATCCATACGCTGGAATGGGATCAGCAGATTCTGGATCTGCTCGGGATTCCGGCCTGCATGCTTCCGGAAGTCATGCCGTCCAGCTGTGTGTATGGTCCCAGCGATCCCACCCTGTTCGGAACGGAAATCCCGATTGCAGGGGCGGCAGGGGATCAGCAGGCTGCTCTGTTCGGTCAGGCATGCTTCCATCCCGGTGAAGCTAAAAACACTTATGGGACCGGCGGTTTTCTTCTAATGAACACCGGAACGGAGGCAAAGCGTTCATCCAACGGTCTTATTACGACAATCGCCTGGGGATACGGAGGAACGGTCGAATATGCGCTCGAGGGCTCTGTCTTTGTTGCGGGAGCAGCGATTCAGTGGCTCCGCGACGAGGTCAAGCTGATCGAGTCCGCACCTGATTCCGAATACTTCGCCAACAAGGTTAGGGATACCAACGGCTGCTATCTGGTTCCTGCTTTCGTCGGACTCGGTGCTCCCTACTGGGATCCTTACGCCCGCGGATGTCTGGTCGGGCTTACCCGCGGCGTGAATCAGGCGCACATTATCCGCGCGACTCTGGAATCTCTTGCCTATCAGTCCTATGACGTCCTAAAAGCCATGGAACAGGATTCCGGAATCACACTTTCCTCTTTAAACGTGGACGGCGGTGCATGCGCTAATAATTTCCTCATGCAGTTTCAGTCGGACATCATCGATGTCCCCGTATTCCGGCCGCAGTGCGTGGAAACGACCGCCGCAGGAGCAGCGTATCTCGCTGGCCTTGCAGTGGGTTACTGGAAAGACCGTGAGGATGTTTCTCGGAACAGAAGCATCGACCGCACTTTCCATCCGTCCATGGATTCCGACACGCGCAACGAACTGCTCCGCGGCTGGCACGCTGCGGTTGAACTCTCCAGAGGATGGGCAAAACCTTGAAAAACATGGTTCTTTTTGATCTGGACGGCACGCTGTGGGATGCGAGCAGGGAAATCCTGGACGCATGGAACATCTGCTTCGAGGAGCACAATCTTCACCCGATCACTCTATCCCAGCTCTGTGAAAATCTCGGCAAACCGCTGGCTGAGATTCTTCTGAATCTGTTCCCGGAGGAGTCCGCCGAAACACGGAGCACGCTGCTTCCGATCTGTTCCGATTTTGAGTTGGAGTATCTGAGAAAAACACCCGGGAAACCTTTCCCGGGTGTTCAAGAAACACTGATGGAACTTCAACGTCTGTATGATCTGCGCTTTGGAATCGTCAGCAACTGCCAGAAGAATTATATCGAGATCTTTCTGAATTCGTGCGGATTCCCGGAACTGTTTTCCGACCGAGAATGTTCCGGAAACACCGGTCTCTCAAAAGGCGGAAACATTCTTCTTGTAAAGACTCGCTGTCGCGCGGACAAATGCGTCTTTGTGGGCGACGCCCAGACAGACGCGGATGGCGCTCTGGAAGCTGGCGTTCCTTTCGTCCATGCAGCCTACGGCTTCGGACATGTTACGTATTCCGATATTTCGATCCGCAGCTTTCCGGAACTTCTGACGGCTGTGCCGCGGCTTCTCGGACTCTGACCGAAAATCAGTCGTCGTCATCCTGGCCGTCGTCGGAGGGATCCGGCTCCGGCGCGTTTTCCGCCATACGCCTCACATTATACGAAACCTGATCCAGCTGCCTCATTGCGGACCTGATCTCGGAGATCTGATCGGCCGAGTAATTTTCGGGCGCGGTTTTCTGCAGCAGTTTTCTGAGCGTGGCAACGGATGTTTTGATTTCTCTCTTCTCCTCTTTCGAAATCTGCCTACGGACTTTACGAAGCGCGTATTCCGTCTGATTCGCCTGAATGTTCGCCTCGCTGTGTACCGTGATCGCGTCGCGCCGCACTTTATCCTGCGAGGCATACTGTTCCGCGTCCCGAATCGCGTTATTGATTTCCGCATCGGACATTCTTTCGTTTGCGGTTATGGTAATGGACTGTTCTTTCCCCGTGTCCAGATCCCGCGCGGAAACCTTAAGAATCCCGTTCGCATCGATATCAAATGTGACCTCGATCTGAGGAACGCCTGCCGGCGCCAGTTTGATTCCGTTCAGCTGGAACTTCCCGATCGTTTTATTGTCGCGCGCCATCGGGCGCTCTCCCTGCAACACGTGGATTTCCACGCTGCGCTGGAAAGACGCGGCGGTAGAGAAAACCTGGGAATAATGGATTGGCAATGTCGAATTCCGCTCCACCAGTCTGGTCGCGATACCCCCGACCGTCTCAATAGAAAGGCTTAGCGGCGTAACATCCAGCAGAAGGATCCCGCCGCCTTTTCCGGACACCGTCTGCAGCGCATGGCCTGCCAGGGTATCCGCCTGAATCGCCGCCCCCTGTGCGACGCACTCGTCCGGATTGATGTTCTTGGACGGGATGATTCCGGTCAGCTGACGCACTTTTTCCTGAACCGCGGGGATTCTTGTTGAGCCTCCGACCAGCAGCACCTTGCTGAGTTCCGACGCGGCGATTCCCGCATCGTTCAGCGCATTTCTTACAGGTCCTTCCGTCCTTGCGACCAGCGAGGAGATCAGTTCATTAAACTTCGCGCGCGTCAGCGTGTACTCAAAATGCGTAACATTTCCTCTGATCTGTGTCAGATACGGGAGATTGATCTGTGCCGTCTCAGAGGTTGAAAGCTCCTTCTTCGCCTGTTCGGCAGCTTCGCGGATCCTCTGCATCGCAGTTCTGTCGCCCGTGATGTCATACCGATAACGGTTCTTAAACTCTTGGGCGAGATGCTGCACGACTTTTTCGTCGAAATCATCTCCGCCGAGATGGTTATCTCCGTTCGTGGCAAGAACCTCAATCACACCATCGCCGATTTCGATGATCGAAACGTCGAATGTCCCTCCGCCGAGGTCGTATACCATGATCTTCTGGGAAGACTCATTGTTTAGACCATACGCCAGCGCGGCGCTCGTGGGTTCGTTGATGATCCTCAGCACATTCAGTCCGGCGATCCTGCCGGCGTCCTTCGTGGCCTGCCGCTGTATATCGTTAAAATAAGCAGGAACCGTTATGACCGCGTCCTTGACCGGTTCTCCCAGATATGCCTCAGCATCCTCCCTGAGCTTGCGCAGGATCATGGCACTGATTTCCTGCGGAGAAAAGTTCCTTCCGTCCACCCGGATCGACCAGTTCGTACCCATCTGTCGTTTGATGGAACTGATCGTCCTCTCACTGTTTACTGCAGCCTGCCTGACGGCGGCCTCACCGACCAGCCTCTCTCCGCTTTTTGTAAAAGCTACAACGCTAGGCGTCGTTCTGCTTCCTTTGTCGTTCGGAATAATGACAACATGACCGCCTTCGATCACGGCCACACAACTGTTTGTCGTACCAAGGTCAATGCCGATTGCCTTACTCATTCGTTTCTATCCTTTCGTATCCTCAGAACCGCGGTCCACCGCACATAAACAGATTCGAAATCAGCTGCAGGATCAGGAATCCAATGAACAGTCTCCAAAGGAGCGACCCGGAACATCCCGGGGCAGCCGTGTATTCGCCTCTTGTATAGGAAGTCTGATCTTCCTGACGATACTTGTTCAGCAGGATGTGATAGGTACGGTTGTTCGGATCCATCTGAACCGCTCGAAGCATGCATTCGATGGCCTGATATCTGTTCCCCGCCCCGAAAAATGCTACGCCGCAAAGATAATACCATCTTGCGTTTCTTCCCGTGCTTCTGACTTGAGACAGGATATTGACCGCTTCCTGATACCGTCCGGTATTGATGGCCGAAACCGCGTTGCGGATCTCAAGCGTGTCTCCGGCCTGCTGGGTCGGGTTTGTGTTGACCGAGCCGCTGTTTGCATACGCTCCGCCGAAGAAATCGTTAAAATCAAATCCGCCGAAATCACTGTACCAGCCGCCCGCTCCTCTGTATCCGCCGTTGTTGCCGTACTGTCCGTAATTGGAATTCCCTCCGTACTGGGACGAACTGTTCCCGTAAGGATTGTACGATCCGTACCGTCCCGAAGACGATCCGCTCCCATGCTGGGATTGGGATCCGTACTGGCCGGAATACTGCTGGCGATACTGTTCCTGCCTTTGCCGCGAAGCATACTTGTCGGGGTTCATAAGCATGTCGTATGCTTCGTTCACCTCGTTCATCTTTTCGCTGGCCTTCGGATCGTCCGGATGAAAGTCCGGATGGCACTCCTTCGCCTTTTTTCTGTATGCCTTTTTTATCTCATCCTGCGTCGCGCCTCTTGGCACTCCCAGAATTCTGTACGGGTCCTGAACCATTTAATCCCCCTGAAACAGCATGTTTTCTTCGCGATTTAGGTCTTTTTGATGATTTCCCTGCCGCATTGCGGACATCTTACTTTCAGTGTCCCTTTGCCTCTCGGGACGCGCAGGATCTTTCCGCAGCCCGGGCATTTGAAGTATACGTGCGTTTTCCGGTCTCTCCATCTTTTTTTCAGAAGACTGAAGTACCCCGCGGCTTTTCCCTTCAACCCGAGATACCAGTTCCGTTCTGCCATCCGCTTGTCGATGTTTTTCGAATAGGTCCTGAACAGCGACCAGATCAAAAGCGCCATGGCCGGGAACCACAGGAACGAAAGCTTCCGGAAAAGGGAGAGAACGATCAGAACCGCTCCGGCTATCGTCATAAAGCGGGAAAGCTCGTCCGCTCCATATCTGCCTTGCATCCACTGGCTGGCTCTGTAACTCAAATTCTGAAAAAACCGTTTCATAAAGAACGCTCCTGATTTTGCATATTTCATATCATATCATACTTGGAAATTGTTAAAACATATGCAAAAGGAATTGTGTGAATTGTGACATTTTTCAATCCTGCCGTTGCCGTCACCGGGCTCGTATATATTGTTAAAAAAAAGAAAACTGTTCCGCGCCTGCGTGGATGATTCTTTTTCTGCATGTTACTTTTATGCTGATATTTCAGCAGGCGGATTTATAGATGCGCAAAAACAGTCCATTCAGTCATGTCAAACCGCTAACGGGAAAAGCAAACGCCGCTGTCCCGTCGGTATTCCTTGCGCTTCTGTTCTTCGTTGCCGCCTGCGCTGCTCCCACGGCTGTCGCCGCTGATCCTCCGGTGCCGTCCGCTTCTCCCTCGCCTGAGCCGGTCGTTGTGGAGATCTCCGCCGTCCAGGAAGCATCCCCCGTTCCGTGTACGCCGACGCCGGAACCTACCCCCACCCCGACACCAGAGCCGACTCCCACACCGGAACCGACCGAGGAGCCGACGCCGTCGCCCAAGCCAACAAAAACACCGCGGGCAAAGAAAACGGAAGCCGCGCAGATCACTCCTGACCCGGATGCTACACCGAAACCCGCCTTCTATCTTAATCATTCCGAAACGGAAATATACGGAGGTGGCGTCTGCCAGCTGGTTTCTTACTGCTATTCGGACGACAACGAGTGCGCGACCACGACGTGGAAAAGTTCGGACAAGTCCGTTGCCATGATCGATGAATACGGTGTTGTGGTAGGACTCAAAAAAGGAACCGCAACCATTACAGCCAAGGCGAACGACGGAACGAAAAACAGGGCGGTGTGCCAGATCAGAGTCACGTCCGACCGTCCGCAGCCGAACCGGAAAATCAACATCAAAAACTGTCTCTACAGCGGAACAAAACTCACGCGTGAAAATGCGGATGATCTTCAGAAATACATCTACTCTCTCGATGAGACTCGCCATACCGGGGAGGCCATCGTTCTGTCCGCCTTGAGATATACCGGACGCTATTACGGAACAAAAGAAGGCAATATCGACTGCAGCATGCTTCTGTTTTACACCGGTCTTGATAACCGGATCACTCTGCCGAGGAGGTCTGACTGGCAGGCGGAGGCGTTGAAGAAGTATGAGGTCAAGTATACCGAGCTGAAGCCCGGGGATTTCATGTTCTTCGCGTATAAACCCGGCATCGTATGCACCTGCAGCACCGCGCCGCACTGCAAGCGGTATATGGGTATCCACCACGCGGCTGTCTATCTGGGAAAGGTTGACGGCGTCAATTATATCGTGGAAGCGAGCAGTAAGGTCGGCCGCGTCTGTGTTCGGGAATGGGACGGCAATTCGGACCACGCTGGCATGGATATCGTGTTCTGCGGAAGACCCGGAAAACTGAAATGATATGCGTCTGGTCTCTGGGGCTTCCTTTCCGCCCCTGCGTTTTCCGCTGACAGCGCTGTGATCCCGCCGCGTCAGTTCCCCATTATCGTCAAAAAAAGACTGCCCCGATTATTTCGGAGCAGTCTTGTTTTATTGATTCCGTAAAATACAATCAGCCGACTTTTTCGACAGAGGTGATATGCGGATTCGCGCCGTTGTACCAGTACAGGAAGCCTTCCAGGTTTACCTTGTCGCCGATCTTCAGACCTTCGACCGTCTTGTAAACATCTGTATCCATTCCGCACTCGTCGGATTCAACGCAAAGATTGTAGGTAAGACCGTTCACGGATACGTTGAAATACAGATCCGCATTTTCCCCGGGCTGTGCGGTATTCTCCCAGCCATACCAGAACACGTACTCCGTATCGTCTCCTTCGATCGGAGAAGCAACGACTTCCGCTTCTTTAATCGCGATAAGCTGATTCATTTTCTGGATCAGAACATCGTCCGCGTCCATATCGTCGGTAACATCAACCGCAGGCGCAATGTAGTTTCCTTCCAGAAGTTCGTATTTTGCCGTTCCTTCCGCGACTTCCAGCTCGCCGGACCAGGAACCCTTCTGACCTGTGACCTTAATCTTGACGCCCGGGGTCAGCTTGGCCGCATCTGCGTCCGTGCAGGGCATTCTGTACACATAATATGCGCCGTCCTTGTCCGCGAGGAACAGAGACGCGTTCCCGTAGGTCGCGTTGTAGGCGATCGCCTGCACGAATGCCTCGATCGTAATATCAGATCCGTCTTCCGCCGCAACATAATCCGCATAGGACATCACTCCCTCGGATTTGGCGAAAATATCCTTTTCCGCAGCCGGCGCTTCCGCCTTCTTGGCACAGCCGGCCGCTGCAAAAGCCATCATCAAAACAAGCAAGCATGCAACTAACTTTTTCATTTTTCTGATTCCTTCCTTCTTGTTATATCGTTCATCGAACAGTTTCATTATACTGAAAAGATTCGACAAATCAACAATTGTCACATGAAATTCAGCATTATTTCGCATTTTGGCAAGGTTGGACCGCTATGCCAGGCTCCCGCAGTCCACGCCGATTTCTCTGAGCTTTTCCCTGAGTTCCCCGGCATCCTCATGAAATACGATTCCATGCATCCCCCAGCGTGTAGCGGCTTCCACATTCAGCGGGAGATCGTCGATAAACACACATTCCTCCGGGACAAGGGAAAAACGGTCGATCAGGAGCTTGTAGATCTCCCGTTCCGGCTTGATGCATCCGACTTCCGCCGAGATCAGCAGTCCGTCAAACAGCTCGTTTCCCGGGACTCTCGGCCAGTATTCGCTGTGATTGGTCCCGGCGTTGCTGAGCAGATATACGCCGTAACCGGATGCTTTCAGCTCGCCGATCAGCGCTTCCATGCCCGGCATGGGCAGGATCTGTTCCGCCCAGCCGCAGACCAGCCTATCCACATATGGTCCGAGCCGTTCCGGAACGCGGCGCCGCATGATCGACGCGGCCTCTTCCGGGGTAAGCGACCCTCGGTCGGTCATCGCCCATTCGATGGAGAAGAAAACCTCCCTGTCCATCCATTTCCTATCTGAAGGATCTGTCAGTCCGATGCGGTCCATAAAGCAGTTCCGATCGAACCGCAGGAGCACGTTCCCCATGTCAAAAACGATATTTCTGATCATTTCATCCCTTCCGGCATCCTGTTTCTGCCAGGCATGTCAATGCTTCCCCTTTTTCGATCTCAGACGTGTGACGACAACATACGCTCCGATCAGAACCCATGCCGCGCACAGCGCCGTAAGAAGCGTGACCGACGTCTTCGGAAGCGGTCCGAGATCCTTGCGCCCTGCCACGCTGGCGGTCGAAAGCTGATTGAGTCTGTAAAGCGCCGTCACATCGTCAAACAGTTTCTCGAGATACGCGTCGTCAATCTTCTCTTTCCTTCTGACAGATTTTGCAACGTTTTCGATCATCTGCCCCGCCGCGTCCCTCAGAGAGGTCGAACCGTTGAAGACGGGCGTCACGAATGTGTTCGAAGTGTTTTCCATCAGAAGTTTTGACGCGCGGATCTTCACGTCGTAATGCGCGTTGTTGTCTTCGCCCTCTCTCGAAAGATAATCCTGATACTCCTCCGAATTCTGCGCGCGCAGTGTCACGGGCACGTAGCCTTCCGTCTCGGAATACGCGCTCTGCACGCCGTCCGTAAGGAGAAACTGGGCAAAAAGCCATGAAGCGAGTACTTCCTGCGGATCTTTCTTGTTGAAAACACAGATCGAAGGGCCCTGTGAAATCATCTTCGGATGTTCCGGATCGAACTGCGGGATCATCCTGACTTCCGTCTCAAACGGAACGACCTTGTCCGCGCTTATATCCATCAGCGGTGCGTTCGAACCCATCCACGTCGCACCGGCAGTGGAGTCGACCGCAAAGATACACTGTCCCGCGTTTAGGAAGTTTCCGGGATAGCTCGAAATCTTAAACGTGGAAAATGCACCTTTCCCGGCATGCTCTCCCACCGCGTACAGGATCTCTTTCGTCGTGTCGTTAAAAATCTGGATCCCGCCTTCCGAATCGGAGTAACCCGCATCGCGCTGCTTCAGCATCTGAATCATCATGTTGTCCGTCGACTTATAGATAAACGGGATCATGACCTTCTGTCCGTTTACATTGTATACGCCTTCGGAATCCTTTTCCGTCGCTGCGTCCGCCACTTCCCAGACATAATCCCAGGTCAGCACATCTGGAACATCGTATCCGAGCTTTTCCACATAGGTCTTGTTGATGTACAGCGCCTCCGTGGAACGCATGAAAGGAATCGCGTAATAATGCTCTCCGATCCGGCATTCGTTCAAGAACTCCGGTACAAGCTCTTCCATCCGGGGAGACTCAAACCGGACCTCGCTTCCGCCGAGACCGTATCTTCCGTCCGCAAACAGTTCCTCAAGAGGCACGACCGTGTTGATTCCGGTCAGATAAGTCGCGATATGATCCGGATATGTGATGCATACATTCGGGGTGGTATCCGTGGCGATGTTGCTGATGACATCGTTATAGATCTTCCCGTAGTCGGTATACAGTCTGAGATTCACCGTGATGTTCGGGTAGAGTTCCTGAAAATCCGCGATCGCCTTTCTGTAGATTGCGACCTGCGTCCGGTTCGTGTCGTTCTTCGCCCAGAACGTTACGGTATGCTGCCCCTGCGTGTCGAATTCCTCCGGGATGGCAAACGCATCCGCACCGACCGATCCATGACGGCCGGCGAAAACGCCGCACAGAACGGCAAGGGCAAGAACCAGAGCGGATGTCTTCCTTATCCAGCTTCTCATCCTTTCGTACCCCCTCTCGAAACGCCCGCCATGATCTTCTTATGGAAGATCAGGAACAGAACGATCAGCGGCACGGAAATGACCACGACCGCAGCCATCATGGCCGGGATGTTTTCGCGTCCGAACCCGTTTTCCCGGATTTCCTGGATCCCGTTAGAAACCAGGAAATAAGCCTCATCGTCTGTAATCAAGCGGGGCCACACGTAGGAATTCCAGCATTCGATCACTTTCAGGATCACGATCGTAACGATCGTGGGCTGGCAGATCGGGATCATGACCTTGAAAAGATATTTAAGATCCGAAGTACCGTCCACTTTGGCGGCCTTGTACAGTTCCTCCGGGACTTGCTCGAAGTTCTCCTTCAGAAGATAAATATAAAAGACTGACGTCACGGACGGGAGGATTAACCCCCAGAACGTGTTCCGCATTCCAAGATTCGTGATCGTCTGGAAATTGGTAATGATCACCAATTCGTTCGGGATCATCATGAGCGCAAGGAACGCCGTAAACACGAGGTTCTTCCCCTTGAAATCCAGCCGCGCGAACGCGAAGGCGGAAAACACGATCACGATCAGCATCAGCAGTGTTGTCGCGACCGTGAAGATCAGCGTGTTGGTAAAGTATCTCGCGAGGGGTACCGTTGTAAACGCGTCGACATAATTCTGTATCGTCGGAGAAAGCGTAAAGAAGCTCGGAACATATTCTCCGTTGTACGCGCTGTAGCTTTTGAGGGAGCTCAGCACCATCCAGTAGAAGGGGAATAGTACCATGACCGCCCAGAATGTCAGCAGCGTGTAGGTTACGGTGTTTCCAACCCGCTTCCTTGTTTTGGCTTTTCTTTCGATTCTGTCGTATTCTGTCTGTCTTTCCATGGCCGTTTCCTCAATACTGAACGTTTTTTCTGCTGACCAAAAGATTGATGCAGGTAATGGTCAGCACGATGGCAAACAGGATCAGCGCCGCCGCGGACGCATAGGACGGATATCCGCCGCTGTTTCCGTACAGCATGTCGTATACATATCCGACGATCGTGTTCATTCCGGCCGCATTTAGGTCCGTTCCGAACAGTGCGACCGCGTCGCTGTACGCCTTGAACGCCCCGATGAATCCGGTGATCACAAGATAGAAGATCATGGGGGAAATCATCGGCAGCGTGATTTTGGTAAAGATCCGCCACTTCGATGTTCCATCCACCTTCGCCGCGTTGTAATAAACCTGATCGACCGATGCCAGAGCGCTCGTCAGGATCAGAATCTTAAACGGGAGAACGACCCAGACAGTATAGAAACACATGACGAACATCTTCGCCCAGTAGGGACCGTCTATAAAGTCGACCGACGCCCCTCCAAAAAGATTGATCAGAAGATTCACCATGCCGTCCGTATACGCCGTCTTCTTGAAGAGAATCATGAAGACAAGTCCCACGGCAAGCGTGTTCGTAACATAAGGAAGAAAGAA
>JAFPXU010000088.1 GCA_017394605.1 Clostridia bacterium
ACGCCTGTGAACTGGTCGAAGAACTTCTGGGTTCCCCAGAAACATCCCCCTGCAAGGTAAATTGTTTTCATGCTGATTATTCCTTTCCGGAACCGCTGCCTGGGTTCAGCGGTTTTCCGATTATCGCCTGGACAAGTTCTACCACCGCCTGCAGCAGCTCTTTTTTATCGGAAGAGCCGCTTACCTTTTCGAGGATAGGCTTCGCTTTTCCAATCACGGTTTCCGTAATTCTGGATTCGATGATCTTCTTGACCCAGTCTGTATCCTCAACGGATTTCTTGCCGAGGTAAATCTGTTCGAAAGCATAGATGGAGCCTTCCCCGATCACCGCGACGATCACGCCGGCGATAATCGCGTTGAGAACGCTTGCGGCGATGTTGACGCCCGGGATGGCCTTCAGCATATTGATGATCGATTTCGCCACCATGCCGACCGTCCCGGCTTCGATGATGGAATTCAAAAAATGCTTGCTGCCGGCTTTTCCTTCGATACCGTAGACCTTGGCGAGGCTGTTGACCTCCATGACTTCTGTGGGTGTGAGGATCACCCCGTCCGGAACGGGAAGCGGGACGGCGCCGACTACGACGGCACCGGCGGTCGCTGCGCTGACAATAGACTGCGCAAGCACCCGTTTTCTGTTCAGAATAAACTGCGCGAGATCATGTGCGGCAGCTCTGCTGCCTTCCGGCATGAGCGCGTTGGTTGCGTCAATCAGCTGCGGAATCCCGTCCGGCGGCGCATAGGCGGTATCGTTGATCGTATAGATCTGCGCTACCACAGGAATGATTTCCCTCAGATTGTTGCGGATTTTCTTTTGCCCCTCGAATGCCTTGCGTATCATCTCGATGTTTTTTTCGCGGTCCGGGACAGAATAGGACTTGGTGATCACGGCGATGATCGGGACCGTTTTCCACATGGAGACCGCGCGCGTCATCCGGCGGATGTCCTCCGCGAACAGTTTGGATCTTGTTCCGTCCACGCAGAACCAGATTACGTCGATTCGGCCATTCTCGCCGCCTTTTCTGGCACAGTCCCTTGACCATTTCCGGACGGCGCCTACCGCCCGCCGCTCCTTCAGATAGTTCGGCTCGAACCCGATCGTGTCGATCACGCGGAACGGGACCTGATCGCCCTCGGACTCATATATCTCGAGTTTGGTGGTGGTTCCGTGCGTTCCCCAGTCAGTTTTGGCGGCTTCCTTTCCCAGTACGGAATTGATCAGGGTGGATTTTCCGACGCCTGAATTGCCGATTACGAGTACGTTTCCCTTTTCCATTTATAAATCCTCCTCATTACGATTGCCCTGCTTCTCGCAAGGCTTCAGAACAGGAGATGTAGTTTGTACGGACAGAGGAAAAACTCAGACGAGACTGCGCAACAACATGCCCGTAAACACGCCGGATGAAGTGTCCGCGGACTTCGGAGTATTGGAATAAATCAGTAATGTAATACCCCAAATCACCAGCGTGATGACCCACTTGAAAACGGTCGGAATACTCTTGCTTTTCCAGACGGCGATCGTTCCCATGATGGGAAGGAAATAGATCCAGAGCAGAACAAGACCGAACGTAGCCCAGCCGCTCCGCTTCTTCTTCGGAGGATCGGCGGAAACGGTCTCGAAACGGACAGCAGGTTCATCCGTACGATGCCGGATAAAGCCGCAGTTCGGACAGGCATTAGTATAGTATGACGTGCCGCAGTTCGGACAGATCTGTCTGACGGAACCAAGTTTGACCCCGCACCGGGAACAGTAAGTTCCGTTTGTGATCTCACTGCCGCAGTTGTCACAGATGTACGTAAAGTCGTTCGCGGTGCACCCCTTGCATTTGCGCGCGGCGTTGTCGTTCAGCGTTCCGCAGTAGTTGCATTTTTTCACCGACGTGATACCCCTTTCCGGAAGGCCGGACCGGCCGTAATCTGACAGGAAAATCTTTTTTCATATCATAATATATTTTCAAAGGTTTGCATACAGATTATACGGCCTGCCTCTTCCTGACGGGCGGAAAAGGGAAGATATCGGGACAGAACGATCCGGCTGTTGCCTGCGCGGACGGAGGATTTCCGTTGTGAACGGATGGAACCGATGATAAAATGATTTCACAGCTGCAGGGACTCGTTCCGCACAGGACTGGATGAGGCATGCAGGATGAAAGAAACGGGTGAAGATCCCGCGACACTGCGTAGGATCGACGGAATTAAGATCGAAAACAGTTTTATCCTGACCTCCGCTGGCGGACGGAAAAAGAATAATCGGAGCATGGCTCCGGAAAGGGAAAGAAATGAAAGGAATCACGATGGAACAGCTGGAACGGTTCAGGAACCGTGAAGGCGGAAGCAAGGAGATCCGGACGCTGCACGCCGCGCTCGCGAAGACGGAGATCAAGGAACTCGCCTTTGTGCCTTCCGAGGCGGCAAAGCTGAACGGCGATTTTTCCGTGGAGCTGAAAACGCGCGGAATCACGTGGCAGCAGAAAAGCGGAAGATGCTGGCTTTATGCTGCTATGAACATTCTCCGTGAGCGGGTGGCCGAGAAGTGCGGGCTGGAACGTTTCGAACTGTCGGGGAACTATCTTTCGTTTTACGATAAGCTGGAAAAGGCGAACAACATGCTTGAGATGGTGATCGACAATATCGACAAACCGCTGAACGACCGCATGATGGAATACATTCTGGACGGTGTGCACGACGGGGGATACTGGACCATGGCGTCGGATCTTGTCCGGAAATACGGCGTTGTTCCCGCGGATGTTATGCCGGAGACCTGGCAGTCCACGCATACGGAAAAGTTTATGAAGCTCTACAATACGCTCCTTCATAAGGACGCTGCAAAACTCCGCACGCTGGCGGCGGAAGGCGCGGATCTGGAAGCGGCTAAGGAGAAGATGCTGGAGGAAGTCTACCGGATGGAATGCATCGCGTTCGGCGAACCGCCCGTTTCCTTTTCTTTTGAATATAGGGATAAGGACAACGTGTTCCACGCAGAGCACGGCCTGACCGGAAAAACCTTCTACGAAAAATACGCGGATACCGTTCTGGATGATTACGTCACGGTGACCAATCATCCGACGCATGGACTTCCGATGAATCTGCGTTATATGTTCCACTATAAGGGTTCCATGGCCGACAGCGATGTCATATGCCTCAATCTGACCATGGACGAGCTCGAAACACTTGTTATACGTCAGCTCAAAGACGGGGAACCGGTCTGGTTCGGCTGCGATTCCGGCGCTTACGGAGACAGAGACAAAGGAATCTGGGACCCGGACAGCCTTGACTTTGAAGGGCTGATGGGCGGGATCGATTTCTTCATGAAAAAGGGCGACCGGCTGGAGTACCATGACAGTTTCGCCACGCACGCCATGATCTTCGTAGGCGTCAATTTCGATGAGGCGGGCGTCCCGAACCGGTGGAAGATCGAAAACAGCTGGGGTGAAGAGGCCGGGAAGAAGGGCTATTTCGTCTGCAGCGAAAAGTATTTCCGCGAATATGTGTATGAAGCGGTCATCAACCGCAAACATCTGACAGACAGCCAGAAAGCGCTTCTTGAGCAGGATCCCGTCAGGATCAATCCGTGGGAGAGTGACTCTCTGTGAGCGGTTCTATCTGGTATGAACGGGTTAAGGAACGGCTGATGCGCTACGCGCGCGTGGACACGCAGTCCCAGCCTTTTTCCGGAACATGGCCGACAACGGAAAAGCAACAGGATCTCGCGCGCATGCTGAAGGAAGAACTGACCGGGATCGGCGTTTCGGACGTATTCTTTGATGAAAAGGTCTGCGTGGTGTACGCCCGCCTGCCATCTAACCTACCGGATGGAGAAGGAACAGCGGTCGGATTCATCGCGCACATGGATACGGCGCCTGACGCGAGCGGAGCGGACGTGAAACCTTGGCTTCTTGAAGCGTACGACGGAGGGGATATCGTGCTGAACGCGGAGCGGAATATCGTGATGCGCGCGTCGGAATACGCCAACCTCAAGCAGTATATCGGCCAGGACCTGATTCTTACGGACGGCACGACACTTCTCGGAGGCGACGACAAGGCGTCAATCGCTTCCATAATGACCATGGCGGAGCATTACTGTATGAATCCCGAGATCCCGCACGGGGACATCTGCATCGCCTTCACGCCGGATGAGGAGGTGGGCGGCCTTGCAAGAGACCTCGATCTCGGACGATTCGGAGCGAAGGTTGCGTACACGCTCGACGGAGATCATCTCGGATGGTATGAGGACGAGACCTTTTATGCTTCGCAGGCTGTTTTCGATTTCACAGGACGGTCCGTTCATACGGGAACGGCAAAAGGAATCATGATCAATGCGGTCGATCTTGCCGCAGCCCTGATGGCAAAGCTTCCCGAACGCGAGAAACCGCAGTACACCGAAGGAACGGAAGGCTTTTTCCATGTCGTCTCCTGCAGCGGGGACTGCGAGCACGCGCAGGTCAGGATGATCATCCGCGATTTTGACCGGCAGCGGTTTACGGAACGGGAAGCGTTTTTGCGCCGGTGTGCCGAAGACCTTCAGGCGGCATTCGGCAGAGACAGGACGGAACTCAGGATCGAACATCAGTACAGCAACATGAAGGAAGTCCTTCAGACTGTTCCGTGGCTGACGGGGATACTGAAGGAGGCGATCGAAGAGAGCGGACTGACGCCTGTGTGCGAGCCGTTTCGGGGAGGCACGGATGGGGCGGCTCTGACATTCCGGGGGCTTCCATGCCCGAATCTTTCTGCCGGATACAAAAACGCCCACGGAAGGTTTGAGTACGTTCCTGTCCGTTCGATGGAGAAAAACGTCGAGATACTGACCAGGATCTGCTCGGCGTTCGCAAAGAGAAAGGTGACGGCATGACGCGGAGAGGATCCTGATCTGTGGCCAAAGGCCGGACAGGATTTTCAATCATGCAGAAAGGGAAACAGATGTTCCGAAAAATGAGGCGGTTCAAGCAGCAGCTGTCCGAGGAGGAATGCGTTTCCATCCTGAAAACGGAACCGAGAGGCGTTCTGTCCGTGCTCGGAGAAGACGGCTATCCCTACGGTATGCCTGTCAATCACTTTTATGACGAGGAAACTGGAAAGATCTACTTTCACGGGGCCGGAGAGGGTCATAAGATCGACGCAATCAGAAAATGCGATAAAGTATCGCTCTGCGTGTACGACAAAGGATTCCGCAGAGAAGGGGAGTGGGCTCTGAACATAAAAAGCGTGATCGTCTTCGGAAGGATCCGGATCGTGGAGGACAGGGATCGGACGGTCGCTGTTCTGAGAAAGCTCGGGCTCAAGCATTATCCGGACGCCGAGAGCGTGGAGCTTGAGATCAGAAAGGATGCCGCAAGAGCGACGTGCCTCGAGATGACGATCGACCATATGACGGGAAAACTGGTGAACGAGTCCTGAAGGGGTGATCCCTGTCAGAACAGGGAAGAGAGCAGCGCATAGGCCTCCCTGAGGAAAAAGACCGCAAGGACGCCTATCATGACGGGCTTGGCAATCTTCAGTCCCCTGTTGATGAACAGCGCGGTTCCGATCCAGTTCCCGAGAATGCTGAAGCATCCGGCAGTGAGCCCGAGCGGGATCAGCACGTTTCCGCTGAACAGATAGACGGCGAGAGAGGCGGCGTTGCTGGACAGGTTGATCACCTTTGAAACGCCGTTTGCCTCGTGAAGGCGCAGGTGTACGACCGCGGTCAGAAGGATCAGTAGAAAGGTTCCGGTCCCGGGACCGTAGAATCCGTCGTACATTCCGATGAAGAATGAGATCAAAGCCCCAAGCAGATAAACGGCCTTTCCCGGCCGCGGTTCACGCTCCGCGTCCAGAATCCTGCCTTTCAGGACAAGAACGGCAGTCAGGGGAAGCAGGAACAGCATGACGGTTTTCAGAACGCTTTCACTGATCAGAAGGGACAGCCTGGCGCCAAGCGAGGAGCCCGTGAGAGCGAACGCGGCGCAGAACAGCGCAAAAGCCCAGCGGATATATCCTGTCCGCGCGTAACGGAAAACGGATACGGAAGTTCCCATGGTGGACGCCAGTTTATTTGTTGCGATTGCGGCGTGCGCCGGAAGACTGGCAATCATATAGGCGGGCAGGGTGATCAGTCCGCCGCCTCCGGCGATGGCGTCGACGATGCCGGCCAGAAGGACGAGAGGGCAGACGACCAGATATGCCGTGATCCCGGTATTCATTCCCGTGTTCCTCCAAGGAGGTGCTTCCAGTCGATATCCAGCGGCCGCTTCCGGAAACCTGCGGCGATTTCCTCCGCTGACAGGATACGGAATGCCCGTTTCGGGAATCTTAGGCCCCACCCATCGCGGAACGTTTCCGCAAAGGCTTTGCATTCCGGACGGTCGGAACGAAGAAGCATCGGGATCAGGAACATGACGACGCGCATCCTGTCATTCTCCATTTCTCCCGAACGGGTGAAAAAGGACAGACGCTTCCATCTGCTTTCGAGCGCGTCAAGCGTTTCCTTCGCCGCCGTGTCGCATCCGGAAGCAAGGATCTGCTTTTCACAGGATGTTTCGTGTCTTCCGGCATACTGATAAAGCTCGTTCCAATAATTGTTCCGGGTCTGCGCACCGGCGCAGTCGACGGTATCCGCGATGGCGTTCAGCAATGCGTTCATGCGAGGCTCCTCCTGCCGAAACGGGACAGAACTGTCCCGTACCGGCTCTGTTATTTTAGTATAGCGCATTCTGAGCATGCTGTCCCGTGATTGCCGGAACCAAAACTGCAGGACAGAAAGAAAACATGTCTTGAAACCTGTCCGGTTCTGTCGCAAAATGAATGCAATAAATCAGCAATGCTCTTTGGAGGTCGTTAAATAGTGTATCTTTCCGTATTTGAAAAGGAAATGAAGATCCTTCCGTCCGTCTGCGACGGGACCGGAAGGCTTTCGATCCCGGATACGTTCGCTCTGTTCATGGATTTGGCGACAGAACACGCGGACGCGCTCGGGATCGGTCTGAAAGATCTGGCGAAAGACGATCTGTTCTGGCTGACCGTCAAAACAAAGGTGCGATTTCTGAAACGCCCGAAAATGGGAGATACGGTCCTTGTCTCGACCTGGCCGGAAGCCCCGCAGCTTCTGCGGTGCAACAGGGACTATGCCGTTTCCGCAGACGGGGAAACGATCCTGGCAGGGAAAACCGAATGGGCGGTCATGAACATGAAGACGGGAAAACTGTACGGGACGAAGGAGATTTATCCGCCGGAGCTGGTCCTGGATGACCGCAGAGTGATGCCGGAACCCTTTGTAAGGATCCGGAATACGGGGGAGGAACAGACGGCCGGCATCTATACGGTCCGTTCAACGGATATCGATATCGGGGGACACATGAACAACGCTGCCTATGTGCGGGCGTTTGCGGGACTGCTGGACAGCGCACAGTGGAAAGGGATGACCTTTTCCGATCTGGAAGTGCATTTCTGTTCGCAGTGCTTTGAAGGAGACACGATGACGTTCCGCAGGAGCGAAACGGAGAACGGGCATCTTTATCAGGCGTACCTTCCTGACGGCAGGGTCGCCGTTCAGATCCTGATCTCCTGACGAATCCTTGCTTTGAGGGGGAGGAAACCGTGGATATCGAAACGATTCAAGTCAGAGCATACCGGCCGGAAGACCTTCCGTCCATGATCCGCATATGGAATCAGGTCGTTGAGGACGGCGTAGCCTTTCCGCAGGAGGATGATCTGGACGGGAAGACCGGCGAGGCTTTTTTCGCATCTCAGACGTTTTGCGGGGTCGCCGCCGGCGCGGACGGAACGGTATCCGGACTGTATATCCTGCATCCGAACAATGTCGGGAGATGTGGCCATATCTGCAACGCGAGCTATGCTGTGGAACGCGGTATGCGAGGCTTGCATATTGGCGAAAAGCTGGTAAGGCACTGTCTTCTGCAAGCGAAACGGGAGGGTTTCCGCATTCTTCAGTTCAACGCGGTCGTCGCATCCAACACGCATGCAAGGCACTTGTACGAAAGATTGGGATTTGTTCCGCTCGGAACGATCCCTGACGGGTTCCGGTTGAAAGACGGCAGCTTTGAAGACATCTGTCCGTACTATATCAAACTGTAGTCCGCATGCGGCGGCTTCCCGAAACGGGAAAGAGGAAAAGAGATGGAAAAACAATCCGAGAAAAACGACGAACTGCTTAATAGCGTACGGAAGCGGTACTCGGCGCTGACATGCGCTCTGATCGAGCGGAGAATAACCGTGACGGCAATGGAAAGCTGTACCTCCGGACTGATCGCGTCCCTGATCACGGACACCGATCACGCTTCCGAAATATTCCGCGGCAGTTTCGTAACGTACTGCAACGAGGAAAAGATCCGGCGCGGTGTTCCGGTTGAAACGATCAGCCGCTTCGGAGTCTATTCGGAGGAGACCGCCGCGGAAATGGCACGCGCCTGCCGGAAGGCGTTCGGAACGGATATCGGGATCGGTGTGACCGGCTTGCTGGGCATACGGGACCCGGAAAACAGCGACAGCACGCCGGGAAAAGTCTGTTTCGCAGTCGACTTCCGCGGAGACGTCGTCTGCCGCTCGGCGGAAATTCCGGATATGGGTTCCAAATTCTTCGGGAAACTATACACGGCAGGGCTAGTTGCCGATGAAATCGAACGGCGCATGAAAGAGGCCGGTGTTCCGTATCATCGGTAACGGAAGGAATAGGAAATGGCAACGATTCAGGATTATCTTGTCTGGCGCGGAGACCTGTCTTTCAGGACGGATCCGCTGAACGAGGTGGATAACTATATTCTGGCCAAGGTCGGATGCCCGGATTATACCGGTATCGTGCCGGCAGGCGGCGAAACCGTGCTGCTCCGGGACGCGGTATCGGCCTTTTTCGGGCAGAAAAAGAATGAAAACGTCTCGTTCGGAGCGCTTGCTTCCTCCATGATCGCCCCGGTTCTTCGGAAACTGACCGCAACACAGCGGTTCGGAGAAATCGGTCTTTCGGGATTCGTGAAGAAACTCGAGCCCTCCTCGACGGAGCAGTTTTCCGCGCTGACGCTGATTCTTCCTGACCGGACCGCGTATATCAGCTTCAGAGGAACAGACGACACGCTGATCGGATGGAAGGAAAACATGATGATGTCGGTGTCGGATGCCGTTCCCGCACAGACAGACGCGCTCGCGTATCTGAACGAGGCTGCCAGAAGGGTTTCCGGACCGCTGATCGTCGGCGGCCATTCCAAAGGCGGGAATCTCGCAGTCTATGCCGCCTCCATGGCGGATCCCGCGATACAGCGCAGGATTCGCGCCGTATACAACAATGACGGGCCAGGATTTACGGAAGCGTTCCTGCAGTCGGAGGGATACGAGGGGATCCGTTCAAAACTACATACGCTGCTGCCGCAGTATTCGCTGGTCGGCATGATGCTCAAGCGTGAAAAGAACGTTTCCATCGTCAGCGCCCCGCGTCCCGGACCGTCGGCGCATGATGGACTCCGCTGGGCGGTGGAAGGACCGAGATTCGTGCGCTGCGAGCAGTTCAGCAAGAGCTCCCTTTCGTTCGAGGAATCGCTCCGTTCCGTAATGGAAGGGATGGATGTTGATGCACGGAAGACGTTTATCAGCCAGCTGTTCGACACGCTGGAGGAAGCGGGAGCTTCGACCGTAACGGATCTTTCCGAGATGCAGGCGAGAAAAGCGCTGGACCTGTTCCGGAAAGTGCGGAACCAGCCCGAGGTCGGGAAGTTTCTCTCCTCTCTGATCGAGTTGATGCTGAAGGACTACGCTTCAAGCACCAGAGCCGGCCGGGTGATCGACAGACTGTGGGACAGATGATTCCAAAACGGCATACAGATTTTTCCCGTGTCCGCCTTCGCGCGGACATTTTTCTTTTTCTTGATTTATGCGGCGATTTCGGTTATAGTCTTCTCTGTCTGTGCACTGCGTTTGATGAGGACGCCCTTCATGCCCGATCGGGATGGAAAGCCCGGGGCCGAACAGCACGGAACAACTGCTTCGGAGTCGGCCGCAAGACCGTATACCCGCAGCATTGAACGAGATTAGGAGGCACAATGGAAACCATTACTGCGAAAAGACCATGGGCGAATTACGTGGGCGACGTACCACTGAATCTGGAATACTTCGAGGGTTCTATGTTCGACAAGGTCGCCGAGGTTGCCGCAAAGTATCCGGATCATGTCGCGTTTGACTTCATGGGAAGGTCCACGACCTACCGGCAGCTGATTCAGGAGATCGAAAACTGCGCGAAAGCACTGAAGACCATCGGACTCCGCGAAGGCGACAAGGTCACGATCGCCATGCCGAACTGTCCGCAGGCCATCTACATGTTTTACGCGGTCAACCTCGTAGGCGCTATCGCAAACATGATCCATCCGCTTTCAGCGGAAAAGGAAATCGAGTTCTATCTGAACGAGAGCGAATCGATTACGGCGATCACGCTGGATCAGTTCTACGGAAAATTCGAACGGATCAGGGAGAACACCAAGGTCGTTAACATCATCATCGCTTCCGTCAAGGACGCGCTGTCCAAACCGCTTCGCGCCGGCTATATGCTGACCGAGGGGCGCAAGATCAAAAAGATCCCGAAGGACGCGCCCGTGATCCGCTGGAACGAATTCATGCGACTCTCAAAAGCCTGCTTCTACAAATACAAGGTGGAACGCAAGGGGGACGATCCTGCCGTCATCCTGTATTCCGGCGGAACGACCGGAACGACGAAGGGCATCGTGCTCACCAACAAGAATTTCAACGCGCTTTCCCAGCAGATCGTCGCAACGAATCCGATGTTCCGGCCGGGCGACAAGATGCTCGCCGCCATGCCGCTGTTTCACGGCTTCGGGCTGGGCGTCTGCATCCACTCGATGCTGGCGCAGGGCGGCCGCTGCATTCTGATTCCCCGTTTCACGGCGAAGAGCTACGCGAAGCAGATCGTCAAATACCGCTGCAACTTCATTGCGGGCGTTCCGACCCTGTACGAGGCGCTTCTCCGCCTTCCGGATATGGACGGCGCGGATCTCAGCAGCCTCAAGGGCGTATTCTCCGGCGGAGACAGTCTCAGCGTGGAACTGAAAAGGAAGCTGGACAGATTTCTCTATGCGCATAACGCGGTCGTTCAGGTCCGTGAGGGCTACGGCACAACGGAGACGGTCACAGCATGCTGCCTGACGCCCCCGCATATGTTCAAGGAGGGATCGATCGGCGTTCCGTTCCCGGATACGTATATCAAGATCGTGGAACCCGGAACAGACCGCGAGCTGCCTTACGGGGAAGAGGGAGAAATTCTGCTGGCGGGTCCGACCGTCATGCGGGAATATATGAAGCATCCGGACGAGACCGCCCAGACGCTCCGGCACCATGAGGACGGTCTGACCTGGGTGTACACGGGCGACCTTGGGACGCAGGACGACCAGGGATTCATCTACTTCAAGGGAAGAGCAAAGCGCATGATCGTATCCTCCGGATACAACGTTTACCCGGGTCAGATCGAGAACATTCTGGACGCGCATGATAAAGTCCAGATGAGCTGCGTGATCGGCGTTCCGGATCCTTATAAGATGCAGAAGGTCAAGGCGTTTGTAAAACTTGCCGCGGATGTCCCCGCAACGGAGGAGACCAAGCAGGAACTGCTTGAATACTGCCGTAAAAACATCGCCAAGTACGCAATGCCCTACGACATTGAATTCAAGGAGGATATGCCGAAGACTCTCGTTGGAAAGGTAGCCTACCGCGTACTGGAAGAGGAAGAACTCGCGAAGATCAAGGCTGCGGAAGAAGCCACTGGCACGCAGGATCAGGCAGTTGAATCTCCTTCAGCGGACGCATAACCGTTACGGTTCAATGAATCAGGAATGAATGCCCTTCGGACGATCGGTTGAAACTGATTCGGGCATTTGTCTGAATAACCGGTTAAAAATGATAATACCGGGTTGCTGCACTGTGAAGCAATCCGGTATTTTTTATTACAGTTGATTCGGATGAAAGACGGTTTTTCCTATGCGCGCGCTTGCAGAAACCGAACATAAAAAAAGCCGTGGACTGATTCGCGAATCAAATTCTAAGATGGTTCGTAATCATTTATATGATCCATACGTTGCTGTTCCTGTAACGGCAGCAAGACAGGGCAGAAGGATCAGCGTGATCACAGCGTATCCGTCATCGAAGGAGAACAGCCAACCCTTGCAAAGGTCAAAATGAGGTCCGGCAAAGGACCCGTTCTCCGAATCTCAGCCCGATTTTACCCGCAATGATGACGATGACAGCCTTCGTCACCTTCCTGATGACCGCAGTCAAGGCCGTTTCCGTGATGGTGGCTGCACGCATGACCCTCTTCGTGGTGATGGTCGCACCTGGCGTCGGGATCATATTTCAGCGTTCCTTCGGCAAGCCCTTGCGCGGCAGCGTCCGCAGATCCCTGTACGCCGGCGTAAAGCCTGATTCCCGCATCAGCAAGCGCAATCTGCGCCCCCATACCAATGCCTCCGCAAATCAGGGCGTCCGCCTTTACGGCTTTCAGAAAGCCTGCAAGAGCGCCGTGACCGGTTCCGTTTGTATCGACAATCTGCTCATTGACGATTTTACCCCCTTCAATATCGTACAGCTTGAACTGTTCCGTATGACCGAAGTGCTGGAAGATCTCTTCGTTTTCATATGTGACTGCGATTCTCATGGTATATATTCCTTTCTCGATGATTTTCTGATCAATTTCAATCGGGCCGTACTCGCAATGCCCGCCAGTGATCAGCAGCCTTTTCCCATTCACAAGGGCGTCTGCGACTTTTTTCCTTGCGTTGTCATAAATGGCAGTAACGGTGGTCCGGGCAATGTTCATTCTGGAAGCACAGGCCTCCTGAGTAAGGCCTTCATCATCCAACAGTCTCAACGCCTCAAACTCGTCAACGGTCATCTGAACGCTCTCTTCGGCCGCAATATCGTCAGGCGAAAAGCTGCGATAGACCGGAAGCTGCTCTATTCTGCGGCATCTGAATGGTCTTGGCATAAACTCTCCTTTCCGACATATGTCAGTAATCATGATAGACCTGATAATGACATATGTCAATTACTTACACGAAATAATTCTGAGAGGATCATTTCATTCGTGTTTCAAAGCGGGACATGCCGTCGATTACGTCTGTTCCCCCGTGATAGAAACCAGAATGAATCCCTCAATAATCAGGTTTGCAGCGGTGTTCCGGATATCGGCATATTGTTCTGACACTTTCTTTTGTGATTCGGACAGCGGGAAGAAAGCAATCGGCGGGCGGCGCGTATGCTGCCGACGAATGATTTGATATACTGTAAATGATGAAGGTCAGAATTTATGCGCATACCGAGAAACATGGCCCGGAAAGAAATGATGATCTCATCCGGGAAAAGGAGAACGGAATGGATTTACTGGAAGGTCTGAACGGCAGCCAAAGGCTTGCAGTCACATCCACGGAAGGGTATATCCGTGTGATTGCCGGCGCGGGCACGGGAAAAACGCGTGCGCTTACTCGGCGGTTTGCGTTTCTTGTGAATGAACTCGGTATTCTTCCGGGAAACATTCTCTGCGTTACCTTCACGAACAAGGCAGCAAACGAAATGCGTCAGAGAATTCACAATCTGACCGGAGACAACGATACGGGATATATCAACACGTTTCACGGGTTCTGCGTTTCCGTACTGCAGGAGGACAGCTTTGTGGTGCAGTATCCGAAGAGCTTTCTCGTGCTGGACAACTCGGATATCGATGCGATGCTTCAGATCATCTATGAGGAGCGGGGACTGACGCTTCGGGACATGACGTTTGCGAAGGCGAGGGACATGATTGAGATCCAGAAACTCTTCCGCAAGCCGGAATACTATCTGGACATGATTACCATGGATCTTGATATGCTGCGGGAAAAATATCAGTCGGCGCATTCCACGGATGACATCATTTTCTACGGATATCTGTACCAGGAGAAGAAGTGTTTCGGACTGGACTACAACGATTTGATCAAATTCACTCTTTACGTGTTCCGCCAGAATGAGGAAGTGAAGCTCAAATGGCAGAAGCGCCTGGAGTACATCATGATCGATGAATTCCAGGACATTGACGGACTTCAGTACGAACTCATGGAAGTCCTCTGCGCCTATCACGGAAACCTGTTTGTCGTAGGGGATCCGGATCAGACGATCTATACATGGCGGGGCGCGAACGTCAAATACCTGATGGAGTTTGACAGACAGTTCCCGGGGGCGAAGACGATTCTAATGATGGAAAATTACAGGTCCACCCCGCAGATTCTTGCCGCCGCAAATTCGCTTATTTCAAAAAACAGGTACCGGATCAAGAAGGATCTGATCCCGACCCTGCCGGACGGTTCAACCGTCTTGTGCCATCACGCGTCCAATGCGGAACAGGAGGCGGAATGGATGGCTTATCAAATTATGGATCTTCACGACGCGGGCGTTCCCTACAGGGATATGACGGTGCTTTACCGCGCGCATTACGTGACGCGGTCCATCGAGGAGGTCTTTCTCAGAAGGAAGATCCCCTATGCCATCTACAGCGGCGTGCAGTTTTTCGGGCGGATGGAGATCAAGGACGCACTGAGTTACCTTCGGATGATTGCCTATAAGGACGACCTGAGCTTCAGACGGATCGTGAATACCCCGAAGCGCAATATGGGCAGACGCCGCATGAGCTTTCTGGAAGAGACTTCGGCGAAACTGCAGTGTTCCCTGTACGACGCGTTGCTTAGCACGCTGGATCATGAGATCTTCAAGGGAACGAAAGCTGCGGGCTTTGTGAAACTGATCGAGTCCTTCTCGTCGAATTACGCGGAACGGACGGTATCCGAACTGCTGTCGGACATCCTTAACGAAAGCGGATACGAGGAGGCTCTGCGCACGGAAGGCAGCCAGGAGAGACTGGATAACCTGGCGGAGCTCAAGCAGTCGGTGTACGAATTCGAGACGAGCTGCGGGGAGGAGGCGACGATGGAGCATTATCTGAGCCATGTGGCGCTTTTCTCGAACGCGGACGGGCAGGAACCCGGCGACAAGGTCAAACTCATGACGGTTCACGCGGCGAAGGGGCTGGAGTTTCCGTATGTCTTTCTCTGCGAAATGAATGAAGGAATCTTTCCGTCCCGCAAAACGCGTACGCTTCCCGGAATGGAGGAGGAGCGCAGGCTTGCTTTTGTCGCCGTCACCCGGGCGGAGAAGAGGCTGTTTCTCAGCGAGGCGGAAGGAAGAAATCTGGACGGATCCCCGCGCTATCCTTCCCGGTTCGTTCTGGATGTGGATCCCGGTCTTCTTGAATACACGGCGCCTCCGCGCGACCGTCTGATCGCGGACGCACGGGAGTATATCGGCGTCATGGAAAAATATCTGCCTGATGACGAGGAAACCGTTCTTTTTGAGCCGGGAGACCGTATCGTGCATAAATATCTCGGAGCGGGGACCGTTATGGAAGTGGACTCCGGCAAAAGCGCGTATCTCGTTCTGTTCGATTCGATGGGGACGCCAAGGTCGATTTCATTCCGCACGCCGCTGACAAGAGAGTGACATAAAGAAGCAAAACCTCCCGGACAGGAAAATGCGGGAGGCTGAAATCTGCTTCTTTCAAACGAACGGAATGCGCTAAACCGTGATCTCTATCTGATTTCCTTTTATTGCGACGACGCAGCTTTCATAATACCCGTCCCCGGTTGTACTTGGCCCGCTGACAATTTGATAGCCATCGTTGCGAAGCAGCTGCGTTAATTCATCGGCCCGTTCTCTGCTTCCGACTGAAAACGCGACATGAATCAAACCTGTGCGGTTTAATGGCTTTTCTGCATCTGCCATATCAGGCTTATTCATGATCTACAGCCTGGCGCCGTCATCAAATGAAAGAAAGAATGAGCGGAAACCTGTTTTTGCATTGTGATATCCGTCATTCGGTTTTCCGTTAAGATACTTAACAAAGAAATCCCGGGATTTCTCCAAATCATTCGCATACATTGCAACATGTTCAATTCTCGTACTGTTCTCCATACAGGTCACGATTTGCGAAAATTGTTACTCCGGCATACTGAGTCTGTCAGTTTCTGTCTTATTATGTGCTGCGTTATGATAAGTCACGTAGATATGCCCGACGGCGAACAGAACCGCAAAGCCGACAAGCAGCCAATGCCGCAGCAGAATTCCGCTGAGAAGGAAAATGCATGCGGGAAGAATCGCAAGGATGAGCGCGAGGGGCGTCGACCTGCGTTTCATATAGACCGCAAACGAGATCCAATATGCGGCGAGAAGCATTCCGTTGCAGCCCATATACAGTACCATTTCAAGCACGCTCGAAAATCCGAACTTCCATACAGCAAGAGGAAGCCACATAAGCATCATGCAGGAGTACCGCCCGATCTGTTCGATGACGTTCATGAAGCGGTTCGTGCAAAGATTCTTTTCGCTCTTGTTCTTAATCGCATAAACGATATTCGGTATCAGCATGAGGCTTACAATGATCGCACCGAATACGTTGATCCATCCGAATTCCATTCGCTCACCTCTGAAAAATCTCTGTGTTGTTCGGATTCATCTTATCAGAGCTTCAATCCTCATTGATCCCGGTGCGATGTAATCAGAACAATTGCCGTGCGCGAACCGCTGCATCATTTTTAACAAGGGCACTTTGCACGTTTCCTGTTTTTATGGGCTTTGAGAGGACTCCGTCAGGAGCCTTTTTTCTGCTCCTGTGAATCGGAATATAGACCCGAAATCTCGGACAGCATTTCAGAGAATCCCTTTCTTGCCTGCTCGGGCGCAAGGATTTCAGCACGGTTGCCAAAGCCAAAGATCCACGCGAAGAACTGAGGGCTGACGGCGATTTTCTTTTTGACGATAAAATGATCAGTACCGTCGGGAACGAGAACGGTGTCCGAGGACCCGAACCTGTCAAATACGGAATCGGTCAGTTCGCTGGAAAAGCGCATGGTGACATAGTGCTCCTCGCCGGCGAACATGGAGAAGACCTTGCTCGCGTACTGACGGATATCCAAAGCGTTGAAGGCGGAATCGCCCTCCCGCTCCTCTTCAAGTTCCGTAACACGGATCATCCTGTCTACTCTGAAATGCAGAATCTTCTGCTGACTTGTATCATACGCTATGAGATAGTAGTTCTGGTCTGCTGAAAAGAAGGCGAAAGGACTGACCTGATATATCTTTCCGTCGTGCCGGAGTATCTTCTCGCCCTGCATGTTGTAGTGGAAATACTGAAAACGGATCTTGTGACGACGGTCGATCGCGTCGGATATACTGTCCACACTGTAGTAGACGCTTTCATTGCGCTGTTTTGAGGCATCTCCGATCATATGCATCTGACGTTCGAGCTTTTTCGCCTGATGCACGCTGGCGGTCTTCTTCAGCTTGGAAATCAGTTCGTCCGTTTTTGCCGGCGTCAGAAAATTGGAAGCCTGGACCGCGTCCGAGAGGATCTTCAGTTCCGCTTCCTGAAAGTCCCGTTCCCCGACATAGTAGGAAGTGTTTCTGCCGGAGTTGTTTTTAACAATGTCTACTCCGAACAGTTCCAGAAGGCCGAGATCGTCGTACAGCGTTCTGCGGTCGGCGGAGATCCCGTACGCGTTCAGTTCACGGACCATGTCCCCTATGGTGACGGGGTGCTCCTCGTCGGATTCCCGCAGAAGGAACCGGTAGAGGTACAGCAGCTTCAGTTTCTGTCCGGAAGCGTTTTTCATATCGAAACAAATCCTTTCCTGACGCTATGCCTCATTATAATATGTGTACAAAAATTTGTACAGATTCATGCCTGCTTCGTCGGTTCATGCGCAGGTCTCTTTTTTTACAATAAAGATGAAAGAGAGGGGAACGCAGATGACTTATCACAGTATCGAGCGGGCGGTCGAACGTGCGTGTCTGAATGAGGACGCTGCGGCCGAATTCATCGAAAAGGCGGAGAACCGGGGTCTTGAGGCGAAGGATCTTCCTTCAAGGGAGAGAAAATACATGGAGAGACTGAAACGGTCAGGCACCTATCCGGTGTACTACGGAGGCTATCTGTTCATCCTGGGAGAGGAGAAAAACAGTTGCATCACCATGTATGCCGCACCGGAGTGGTTCTTCAGAACGGACGGATGTGGAAGGAATCACGGAGTTTACATCGGGAAGACCTACATCAGGAATCCCAAGAAATACAGGAGACATTATCCGGAAGCGAATTTCGGAGAACTGTACGCGTAAGAACCGGAAGAGGAGGGAAGAAAAGATGAATTTCGGATTAAGATTCCGCGCCTGGAAAGCGGAAAGGGATTTCGGCAGGCAGGAACTGTCGATCAAGGGGATGTTCGTCAGGGAATACTGCAGAAAGATCACGGAAGGAATCCTCGAACCGGACAGCATGGTGGAGGATTACGAACGCATGATCGAGGCAGTCCGGGAGGAGTGCCTGTCAACGGACGGACATACCCCGACCAGAGAGGACGCAGCCTATATCCTCTTTACCACCATGTCCTGCATGAGACCGGATCCGTCGGTACGGAACCTCCATATGACGGAATCAGCCTGACCCGGAAAGAGACGGAAACGGAGGCGCTTCGTGAGAGTACTGGTCATCCCGGACGTTCATCTTAAGCCGAAAATGTTTATCCGTGCTTGCGGCCTGATGCAGAACGGGGTTGCGGACCGCGCAGTATGCCTGATGGACATAGCTGATGACTGGTGGCAGGAATTCAACCTGGGACTGTACGAACGCGCTTATGACGCTGCTATCGAATTTGCGAAGCGGTTTCCCGACACGCTGTGGTGCTACGGAAATCACGATGTCTGCTACCTGTGGGACCGCAGGGAAACCGGCTATTCCGCACGGGCTGCGGGAACTGTAAGAAGAAAGCTTGCGGAACTCCGGCGCGCGCTTCCGAATTACGGCCAGCTCGCTTATCTTCACAGAATAGGCAATTGTCTTTTTTCGCATGCGGGACTGGCGGACCGGTTCGTGCGTCGCCATGTCTGCGCAGACGCGGTGGAAGATACGGAACGGGTCATCATGACGGTCAACGGACTGGAAGCGGATCCGATGTGGGAATTGGATTCACCGATTTGGTATCGGCCGCAGTATGACGGCGGGAGCGGATTGTATAAAAAAGATAAGATCATTCAGGTCGTCGGTCATACACCGGTGCCGGAACTGAAGGCGGAAAACGGGTTGATGTCCTGCGACGTGTTTTCTACAGACAGGAATGGCAACCCGGTCGGGACGCAGGAGTTTCTGCTCCTCGATACAGATACAGCTGAGTATTGCGGGATTCGCTGAGACAACGTCCTGGCATGGCATATAACATGAGGACTGTTGGAGAGACACTAGCCGGACAGATAGAGACAAAATGGAGAGACCGGATTTTCTTTTGCGTGTCGCAAAAGGGATCCTTTTTTTGTATTACTCGTTAAGCATATACCAAACACGGTCGCGGTATTCTGTAATATACCGGTTCGATTATTAACGCAACAATTATTGATAATGTTTCTTGCGAAAGATACACGCCGTCTATAGAATGAATGTACGGTAGGATACGTTTTGTGAAAGCAAATAAGAGCATTCAAAATGAATCTGCCCCGGAATAAACCGGAAAGCCTGTTAAATGAACAGGCTTTCAATTGTTGATTTCTGCGATTTCCGTGCGGCGGGATTCATGGCGCACATTTATCTGGACAATCGCCGCTTCAAATAAAAAATAAACCCGTAATTATATATGCCTCTGCGTTCCGTTGCTTCAGAAAAAGCATCGTGCGGGGGTTGAGAGATTAGGAGGGAGAACAAATGGAACAGAATGTATTGAACACAGATCTTAGCGGGAAAGTCGCCGTGGTCACGGGTGCGGGCGGCGTATTGTGCTCTACCCTTTCGAAAGTATTATCAAGAGCTGGCGCGAAAGTAGCGCTTCTCAACCGTACTCTGGAAAAAGCTCAAAAAGTTGCGGATGAAATTATCGCAGAGGGAGGCATTGCCAAAGCTTATGCCTGTAACGTGCTGGATAAAGCACGTTGCTATGAGGTGGCAGACGAGGTGCTGAACGATTTCGGCCCTTGCGATATTCTTATAAACGGCGCAGGAGGAAACAATCCCAAAGCGACTACTGACAAGGAATACTACGAGAACGGTGACATTGACAGCGACACAAAAAGCTTTTTCGATCTGGATGAAGACGGCGTGGAAAGCGTTTTCAATCTGAATTTCGTGGGGACGCTTATCCCCACACAGGCTTTTGCCAGACATATGGTTGGCCGGGAGGGATGCAATATCCTGAATATCAGTTCTATGAACGCCTATACACCGCTGACGAAGATCCCCGCATACTCCGGCGCAAAAGCGGCTGTAACCAACTTTACACAGTGGCTTGCGGTGCATTTTTCCAAAATCGGAATCCGTGTAAACGCGATTGCCCCGGGATTCTTTTCTACGGCGCAAAACAAAGCGCTGCTGTACAATGAAGACGGTACGCCTACGGCACGGACAGGTAAAATCCTTGCAGCCACACCCATGGGGCGTTTCGGTGACAGCGAGACAGAGCTTTCTGGAGCTGTGCTGTTTCTCTTGAACAATGCCGCCGCTTCCTTTGTGACCGGCGTATGCATTCCCGTTGACGGAGGGTTTTCCGCCTATTCCGGTGTCTAACGGAAGATGCTTTCAACACATACGACAGGCGGTCGGTCCTGCTACAGCGCAGCCGATATCCATAGCGGACTAATCCGTAAGGCCAGTACGCTGATCGAACGGTGAGGAGAGACCAATGAAATCTTTTATGGATCGCGATTTTCTGCTGTCTACTTTGACGGCACAGCATCTATATCACGATTACGCCGAAAAAATGCCCATCATAGACTTTCACTGTCATTTAAATCCGCAGGAAATCTATGAAGACCGGCGATTTGATAACATTACGCAGGTGTGGCTCGGGAATGACCACTACAAATGGCGCCTTATGCGCGCAGCAGGTGTTGAGGAAAAGTATATTACTGGCGACGTTTCCGATAGGGAGAAGTTCCAGAAATGGGCGGAAACTATCGGTCTTGCCATAGGAAATCCGCTTTATCACTGGAGCCATCTCGAACTGAGAAACTATTTCGGATATCACGGCATACTGAACGGCGATACGGCGCAAGAAGTCTGGGATATCTGCAACGAAAGGCTTAAAAGCCGTGAATCAAGCGCTAGGCAGTTGATATTACGGTCCAATGTAAGAGCTCTCTGTACCACCGACGATCCCGCGGATACGCTGGAATGGCATAAAAAGATAAGTGAGGACACGAGCTTCACCGTAAAAGTACTTCCTGCTTTCCGACCGGACAAAGCTCTGGACATCGGGAAGGCAAACTATCTGGATTATCTCAACAGGCTGGGGAATATAACGAGCTATCTCCGACTTGTTGAAGTTCTGAAGGAACGGCTTGAATACTTTGTTTCAGTCGGGTGCAGAGTATCCGATCATGGACTGGAAACAGTACCATACATGCCCGCAACGGAAGAGCAGATTGACGCCATTTTCCGCAAACGTCTCCGGGGTGAATTGCCAACGGCTTCAGAGGAAAAGCAATTCAAGAGCGCACTGCTTCTGGAACTGGGACGGGAATACCATCGTCTGGGTGTCGTAATGCAGCTGCATTTTGGCGTTATCCGCGATAATTCCAAACGCGTATTTCGGATCCTGGGTCCTGACGCGGGGATCGATTCGATAGGAGACCGAGCACCAATCAAAGAACTGGCCGAGTTCCTTAATGCCCTGGATGAAACCGGAGAATTGCCCAAAACGATTCTCTATTCTCTTGATCCAAACGACAATGCCGCTATTGAGTCCGTTATGGGCGCATTTCAAACTTCGGAGGCGGCAGGAAAAATACAGCATGGCAGCGCATGGTGGTTCAACGATCATAAGAAAGGCATGACAGATCAGCTGACGAGTCTTGCTGCTGAAGGATATCTTGCAGGTTTTGTCGGCATGCTTACCGACTCAAGAAGCTTTTTGAGTTATGCGAGACACGAGTATTTCCGCCGTATCCTCTGCGAGATCATCGGAGCTTGGGTGGAAAACGGAGAATATCCGAAGGATGAGAATGCTCTGAAAACCATCGTTGAAGGAATCTGCTATCATAATGCAAAAAACTTTTTTGAACTGTAATAAGACGGTCATATGT
This sequence comes from Clostridia bacterium, assembly GCA_017394605.1. Next base: position 22,123 of record JAFPXU010000088.1, read on the forward strand.
GCCTGCCTGGAAGAGAGGAGCAATCTATGAGACAGCTGCAGCTTGATGATTTTCTGAAGTACCGGTTTCTTTCGGAATTGAATTATTCTCCCGACGGACATTATGCAGCCGTAGTGGTCGCGGAAAGTGATGTGGAGAAGAACGAATACAGGACTGCCGTCTGGATTTGGCGCGACGGGAAATGGACAAAGCTGACGGGACTCGGGAAGGAACGGGGATATGTCTGGGAGGACAACACCCATATCCTGTTTCCTGCGTCCAGATCAGATGATGATAAAAAGAGGTCTGAGTCGGGAGAGCGTTTTACATCATATTACCGCATCAGTACAGAGGGCGGAGAAGCGGAAAAGGCTTTTACCCTGCCGCTTTCAGGTTCGCTGAAGGAGCGTGCAGGCGAGGATCTCTGGATTGTATCCGGATCTTTTGATGCGGAGTGTCCGGAATACTATGCCCTTTCGGCTGAAGAACGGGGAAAAGCTGACAAAACCAAAAAGGAGAACGCGGATTACCGGATTCTGACCGAGATTCCGTTCTGGTGGAACGGGCAGGGCTTTTCCGACCGACAGAGGGAAGGACTGTTCCTGTTCTGCACGAAAACGGGAACGGTGGAACGGATAACCGAAGAAGATTTCAGCGTGTCGGATTATACGCTGCTGAACGGCAAAATCTACTATGCGGGAGCCAAGGCTGTGCCGGTGCGTTTTTCCGAGCCGGACAGGATTCTATCCTATGATCTTGCGACAGGGAAGACGGAGGTTGTTTCCGAGAACCCGGAAAGGCTTCAGATCGGCGGACTTGAACAGGTTGACGGTCAGTTGATCGCTCTTACTGAAGAGGAATCCGTTTATCATATCAGCAAGGAAATGGCGTTCAGCCTTGTCGATGTGAAAACGGGAAAGATCGGCACGTTGCGTGCAGAGGATGAATCGCTCATGAACTGTCTCTGCGGCGACTGCACCTACGGGGCAACGCATGAGATCCGTTCACGCAAGGACGGTCTGTACTATCTGAAGACAGACCGTTACGATGTCCTGCTCTGCAGACTGAACGCGGACGGGGGCGTGACGGTAGTTGTCAGCGAGCCGGGTGGGATAGACGATTTTGATATCTCTTGCGACGGAAAGGTCATGATGATCGCGGAATACGGCGGCTGCCTTCAGGAGGTATATGAAACCGGAAACGAAATCAGGAAAATCAGTGCCTTCAATGAAAACATTCTGAAGGATGCCTATGTCGCGGAATGCAGGAAGCTTCCGTTTCGCTCGCGTGGAGCGGATCTGGACGGATGGGTCCTTCTCCCGAAAGACTTTGACGCCTCAAAGCGGTATCCCGGGATTCTGGATATCCACGGAGGGCCACGGGCTGCCTACGGGGAAATCTTTTTCCACGAGATGCAGACCTGGGCGAACAGAGGGTATTTTGTCTTCTTCTGCAATCCTGTGGGCGGAGCAGGACGCGGATGGGAGTTCGCGGACATCACGGATGCATACGGGGATGCGGAATATGAGGGCATCATGGATTTTACGGATTGCGTTCTTGAGAAGTATCCGCAGATCGATCCGAAAAGAATCGGATGCACAGGCGGTTCGTACGGCGGATTCATGAGTAACTGGATCCTCGGGCACACAGACCGTTTCGCGGCGATTGCCACGCAGCGTTCCATTTCCAACTGGTTCTCCTTCTACGGTATCTCGGATATCGGGTATTTCTTTGTCAAGAATCAGTTGGGGCATGGTCCTCAGACAGAGGAGGGACTGAAGAGAATGTGGGAGATGTCGCCGATCCGGTATGTCGACAGGATGGTGACGCCGACGCTTTTCATTCATTCGGACGAGGATTATCGCTGCCCGATCGAACAGGGGCTCCAGCTGTTTACCGCGCTGAAAGAAAAGGGCGTGCCTTCCAGATTTGTCTGGTTCAAGGGAGAAAACCATGAACTGTCCAGAAGCGGAAAACCGCTGCACAGAAAGAAACGGCTCGAAGAGATCACCGCCTGGATGGATACATATCTGAAGCCGGAGACATGGACGGAAGAGGGACAGGAGAACGAAAAGGCATGACAGACGAATTTGACTTTACGAGCGTGATTGAACGCAGAGGCAAGGATGCGATTGCTCTGGACGCCCTGTACGGTTCAGACTATGCTCCGAGGATTCCGGACGAGGTTACGGATCCGATCCCCATGTGGGTTGCGGACATGAACTTTGCAGCTCCGGCTTGCATCACGGACGTGGTAAAGGAAAGGCTGAATCATCCCCTGTTCGGATACTTCGAGCCAAGAAGCGAGTATTACGAATCCATCATCTCATGGCAGAAGCACCGCCACGGCATGACGGATCTCAAGCCGGAACAGATCGGATATGAGAACGGCGTTCTCGGCGGACTGGTGTCTGCGCTCCGCGTACTCTGTGAGCCGGGAGATGAGGTCCTGGTTCATTCGCCTACCTATGTCGGGTTTACCAGCAGCATGACCCATGCAGGATACCGGCTTATGCTGAGCGAACTCAGAAAAGACGGGAACGGAATTTACCGGATGGATTTTGAGGATATGGAGCAGAAGATCAGAGCAAACCATATCCGCTGCGCCGTATTCTGCTCTCCGCACAATCCCGCGGGACGCGTCTGGGAGAGGTGGGAGATCGAGCAGGCGATGGAACTGTTCCGCAGATACGGTGTTTACGTGATCTCGGACGAGATATGGGCGGATCTTGTTCTGCCCGGACACACGCACATCCCGACATGCTCCGTCAGCGACGACGCGAAAGAGCGCACCGTTTCTCTCTACGCGCCGACGAAAACATTCAATCTTGCCGGTCTCATTGGCAGCTACCATATCATACAGAATCCCTATTTAAGAGAACGTATTGAAAAAGCGGGACAGGCGACTCATTATAATTCCATGAACGTGCTGTCCATGTATGCCCTGATCGGGGCATACTCCGAACAGGGAGGAAGATGGCTTGACCGGCTCATCAGGATACTGGAATCGAATCTCGCGGAAGGGATCCGGTTTCTGGAGAAAGAGTTCCCGGGAACGGCATGCACGAGGCCGGAGGGAACATATATGCTGTTTGTGGATTTTACGAACTATTGCGCGCGAACGGGCATCTCATTGGATGAACTGCTCGGACGTGTCTGGAACGCGGGCGTCGCAATCCAGGACGGAAGGCCGTTTCACGGTGCCTGCCATTCCAGAATGAATTTCGCGCTTCCTCGAGCGAGAGTGCTGGAAGCGATGGAGCGCATGCGCAAAGCACTTCCGTAACACGACGATCACTGGCAAGGGGGAAAAACAGAATGAACCGTTATAAAACAGTAGGGATTATCGCCGCAATGGAAGGGGAAATGGAGCTTCTCAGGAACAGTCTGGAAGAAGCCGAGGAAATTCTTTTTGCGTCGGGCATGTGCTATAAAGGAAAAATTGGGAATCATACCGTCGCGGCGATTCTGTGCGGGATCGGCAAGGTCAGCGCGGCGCTTACGGTACAGGAGATGATCGACCGCATCCGGCCGGACTGCATAATCAACACGGGATGTGCCGGAGGAATCGCAGAAGGACTGAAGATCGGCGATATCGTGGTATCGGATAAGGTATCCGAATGGGATCTGGATATTACAGCTCTCGGGATCCGGAGAGGATATATCAGCGCGCTGGACACGGCGGATATCGCCGCGGACAGCAGGCTGTCGGAGAGAATCGCGTCCGCTGTCCCGAAAGGAATGACTGTAAGAACGGGGCGAATCGTGTCGGGCGACCAGTTTATCAGCAGACAGGAACAGAGGAATGTCATTCTCGGAGCGTTTCCTGACACATTGTGCGCCGAAATGGAAGGCGCTGCCGTTGGGCATGTCTGCGCTCAGAACCGCGTTCCGTTCTGTATTATCCGGTGCATGTCAGATACAGCGGATCATGAGAGCGAAGTGAATTTCAACGAGTTTGCGGATAAGGCCGGCAGAACCTGCAACAGGATCCTCATGGATCTGCTGTCGGAATAAACATGTGCGGGGCCGGGTTTAGGCTGAACCTAACCGGCCGTGGGTCGAATCGAACGACAAAGAGGAAGGCTGTTTCTGAAGCGCTGCAAGCTTGGAAACAGCCTTGTTGCATTTTTAAACGCGGGCGGAAGGAGGACCTTCTTTTTCACTGCCGGGATCAGGAGGATCCAGACGCGGATGGCCGTCTTTCAGATGCCTGGGAGCTACCCATGCCTCCAGGTAGGGGAGCGAGAACAGGTTGTCGGGGTTGGTAAGCACCTTGACCAGCCATATCAGAAACAGGACCACAAGAACGGGAATCACGCAGGACGTTACGATCATGATGGCAAGGGACTGCACATAATTATTAAGCGTTTTGACGGCTTTATTGGAAAGGCTGGCGACGCTTTCGGACAGTTTTTCCAGGATGCCGGAGAGGACGTTTTCGTCCTGTGACTGCGTGAGCGCGGAGGTGTTCCCGGTGAATTCTTCCGCTTCGGATATGGTTTCTTCGATGGATGATTCATACACCTTGTAGATCTGGTCCGAGATGTGCAGACTGAACGGAATCGCAAAATAGAGCGCCAGACCGAAAATGGCGAGTTTGGTTCCGACACGCTTCCAGCCGCCTCCCTTTGTCCAGATGCCGACGATGCCGAGCCCGCACGCGAAAGGAATCAGCCACTTGAACACGCCTGCGCCAATCAGGGTAAGGAGATACTTCTCCGCATAGAGAATGCTGAGAATGATAAGGAAATATCCCGTAAAGTCGGCAAGCTTTTCCGCAATAGGCGTTGCGGCGTCGCCCGGAAGCGCCGTGATTCCGGCCGATACGAGCGCGGAAGTGCCGGACAGCTTCAGGACGGTTTCCGCTTTTTCGTCAAGCGAAGCGATGTTGGCGCTGTGCGTTTCCAGAGAAGAGGCCTTGCCTGAAATCAGCATGAGGGAAATGACAGCGAGAAGCACGAGAATCAATGTGAAAACGGTTTTTTTCATCGTTTCGGACTGCATGGCTGTAACCTCCTTCATTCTGTGACGACTTTGACATGATAAACGGACATGTCGATCAGGTTACCGATAAAATTGGTAACGATCGCGACCGCGTTCTCATCCGCCCGCTGCAGAATTCCCTTTTCAAGAGCTTTCTGCCTTGCGGTGTTTTCGAGTTCGATCAGGGAACTATTGAAGTCCGACGCGGAAAGCGGATTCGTAAATCCCTGCTTTTCGGAAAACAGCTTGAAACTGTCCGGATCGATATCCACGTTCCTGATCTGAGATTTCGGAAGGATGACGGTAACCGTTTTGGCTGCTTCGTCTTTTTCCACCCTGGTCGCGGTGAAATCCGGTCCTGCCGTAATGACACCGTCATATCCTGCGAGATAACTGGATTCCGTGAAAGCGAGCTTGATATCCGTCTTAAAGAATTTTTTGACGCTTGAGAAACTGACGACTTCCGTGAAATAATACTCGTCCGTAATGAGAATGCCCATGTCGCGCAGGCCGTCCTCAACGGTGTCCACAGAGATTTCCTTCTCGATCTCGATCAGCTTCGGAGCAGCGGGTACAAAGGAGCCCGTGGAAGGCTTCGGAACGGGAACCTGTTCCGATACTTTCTGACTCCCTCCGCGGATCAGCCAAAAGATAACAATCCCGAGAATCGCCGCCGCGATGACGACGATCAGCGCAGCGTAGACTTTCTTTCCGCTTCTCTTCATTGCTCGTATCTCCTTTCAGAAGGCGATCGGACTATTTTACCAGAAAACATCGTAACATCGGGGATAAAAACGGGTCAATTGATGGCAGAAGACTCCCCCAAAAATTTGCATTTTTGTAACGGTTTTGACGATGTATGAAACGGGGACATCCGGGATTCTGATTGTTTTAAAAAATGGTGATAAAAAAATTAAAAAAAGGTATTCCTTTTTCGGATTTGCATGATATAATATGTTTTTATCAAAGCAGAGTATCTTTCTGCAATCTTATTTTTTTCAAGGAGAGAACCGAAATGCTAGAGTATCTGTTGACCCATTTGTACTGGATCAGCATGATCGCCTCTATAGCTGCATTGGTCTTTGCCTACTGCCAGGCCAGAATCGTTCTGCGCTCGGATGAAGGCAACGACAGGATGAAACAGCTGTCCAGAGCGATCCGTACCGGTGCAAAGGCGTTCCTGAAACGTCAGTATCGTACTGTTGCCATTTTTTTTGCGGCCATGTTCGTAATCGTTTGCGTTATGGCTGCGCTTGGCAAATTGACCTGGTATGTCCCGTTTGCTTTCCTGACCGGCGGCTTCTTTTCCGGTCTTTCAGGGTACATCGGAATGACGATCGCGACGCAGGCAAACGACCGTACAGCGTGCGCCGCGCAGAAGAGTCTGAACGGCGGTCTCAGGATCGCTTTCTCAGCGGGATCTGTCATGGGATTCACGGTCGTCGGTCTCGGACTTCTGGATACTTCCATCTGGTATGCTCTTCTGGATCTGGTTTTTCATGAAAGTCTTTCTAATATTACCGCTGCGATGGTCACGTTCGGAATGGGCGCTTCCTCCATGGCGCTGTTCGCGCGTGTCGGCGGCGGCATCTTTACCAAGGCGGCTGATGTAGGGGCCGATCTGGTAGGCAAGGTCGAAAAAGGCATTCCGGAGGATGATCCCCGGAACCCGGCTACGATCGCGGACAACGTCGGCGACAACGTTGGAGATGTTGCGGGCATGGGCGCGGACCTGTATGAGAGCTATGTCGGATCTATCGTCAGCACCTGCGCGCTCGGCGTTATCGCGTTCGGCGCGACGCAGTTCAGCTTCCAGGCTGTCGCGCTTCCGTTGCTGATGGCTTCTGTCGGCGTTCTGTTCTCCGTGCTGGGCACGTTCTTTGTCCGCACGGAGGAGGGTGCGAGCCAGAAGAATCTTCTGGCTGCGCTCCGCCGCGGGACGAACCTGTCGGCGATTCTGACTGCGGTTGTCTCTTTCGGACTGGTCGTGTGGCTGTTCGGAATCCAGTACTACGGGCTGTACCTCGCGATTCTCGCAGGTCTTGCGGCAGGCGTTCTGATCGGAATCTGCACCGAGTACTTTACTTCAGATACATACAAGCCGACACAGAAGATCGCGGAGTCTTCCGAGACCGGCACGGCAACGCTGATCATCAGCGGTCTTGGAACCGGCATGATGTCCACTATTTACCCGATTATCATCGTCGGAGCCGCGATCCTAATCGCCTATTTCTGCTCCGGCCTCTGTCCCGTGAATGTTCCGAAAGCGGATCTCGGACTGTACGGCATTTCCCTCGCAGCTGTCGGTATGCTTTCCACACTCGGCATTACGCTGGCGACAGACGCATACGGACCCGTTGCGGATAACGCCGGCGGCATCGCCGAGATGGCGGGTCTTGATCCGGAAGTCCGCAACCGCACGGATGCGCTGGATTCGCTCGGCAATACGACCGCGGCGACCGGAAAGGGCTTTGCAATCGGTTCCGCCGGCATGACGGCACTCGCGCTGATTGCAAACTTCAAGGCGAAACTACTGACGAATATGCCGGGTGCGACGGACCTCAGACTGGATCTTCTTGATCCGAAGATCCTCGTCGGCCTGTTTATCGGAGCGTGTCTGCCGTTCCTGTTCTCCGCACTGACGATGGGCGCCGTTTCAAGAGCCGCGCAGAGCGTGGTTATCGAGGTCCGCCGTCAGTTCAGGGAGATCAAGGGGATTCTGGAAGGCAAAGCTGAACCCGATTACGCAAGATGCGTGGATCTCTGCTCCAAGTCTTCTCTTCATGAGATGGTCCTGCCCGCGCTGGTCGCGATCATCGCACCGCTCGTAACGGGACTGGTTCTCGGCGGAACAGGCGTGATCGGCATGCTCTGCGGATGCACGGTATCCGGATTCATTATGGCGATCTTCATGGCGAACTCGGGCGGCGCCTGGGACAACTCCAAGAAGTATATCGAATCCGGACATTTCCACGGCAAAGGAAGTGACAATCACAAAGCTGCCGTTGTGGGCGATACAATTGGTGATCCGTTCAAGGATACGGCGGGTCCGTCCATCAATATCCTGATCAAACTCGTCAGCATGGTTTCCATCGTGTTTGCCGGTCTGATCGCTTCTTTCAGCATTCTCTGAGATTCAAAAACGGTTTATACGTAAGGCTCCGGCGTCTGATCGCCGGGGCCTTTTTCTGAAACGGGAAGAGCAGGTCCGGCAGCCGTGCATGTATGGGAAAACCACTTGACTGAGGGAAAAAAGATGTGGTACTATTTTTTCAATCTTTTTTTTGAAAAGCGATGAAGGAACTATGCTTCCGATCCGACAGGTTTCAGAGAGCCGGCGGCCGCTGCGAGCCGGTACCGAAGGTGTGAAGCAGTCTCATTCCGGAGCCGTTCCCGTGAATTCATTCCGACAGTAACGGGAACCGCATGGCAGCGTTAACGGCCTAGGGGCTTGCTGGAGTCCCGATTTGAGAGATCCGCTTATCCGGATAAGCAGGGTGGTACCGCGAAGAGATTCGTCCCTGAGGCCATAATGGCTTCAGGGATTTTTTATTCAGTTCGAGGAGGAACGAGAGGATGGACCGTGTATCGATAGCAGATATGACGATGAAACAGAGCCGCAGAGGCGTGGAATTCGCTCTGAGCTTCCGTGAGAAGATCGAGTTGGCGAAGCTGCTGGATCGCATGGGGGTATCCGTTATTGAGGTGACGCCTATAACAAATCCCAAGATCGACAGTTTGCTGATCAAATCAATCGGGTCCGCCGTCCGTGAGAGCACGGTTGCCGTACCTGTCGGAATCGATCCCTCCCTTCCGGAAATCGCATGGAAAGCGCTTGGCGAGGCAAAGCATCCCAGACTGCAGGTCGACGCACCCGTCAGCGCCGTACAGATGGAATACATTGCGGGAAGGAAGCCGGATGCCCTGATCGCTGCGATCGACAGCCAGATCCGCGCCTGCAAGGTACTCTGCCCTGATGTTGAATTCATCGCAGGCGACGCGACACGCGCGGAACCCGCGTTTGTTCAGAGAGCGATCCGGACCGCTGTGTCTGCCGGGGCGAACGTGATCACGGTCTGCGACGCGGCGGGGACCATGCTGCCCGATGAGATGAAAGCGTTTCTGAACGGTCTCTATGAAACGGTGGAGGAGCTGAAGGACGTTTGCCTTGGGATTTCCTGCAGCAGCGATTACGCGCTTGCGGATGCCTGCGCGATCGCGGCGGTTCAGTCGGGGGCGAGAGAACTGAAAACCGCTGCCTATAATTTCACGGGAATCAGTCTTGAGCATACGGCGGATATCATCTTTGCGCGTGGAGAACAGCTTGGCGTGGAAACGGGAATCCGGATGACTCAGAAACGGCGCCTTCTTGAGCAGATCGCATGGATGTGCAGCACAGGACGGAGCAAGAACTCTCCATTCGATACCGGCGTGCAGGAGGACAGCGGCATGTATCTGACGGCGCATGACGATATGGCGGCGGTCATGAAGGCGGTCAGCGGGCTGGGATATGATCTGTCGGAAGAGGACAGCGTCCGTGTATTCGAGGCGTTTTCCAGAATCGCCGCAAAGAAGGAAAAAGTCGGGGCGAAGGAGTTGGATGCGATCGTCGCGTCCGCGGCCATGCAGGTTCCTGCAACCTATAAGATCAAAAGTTATGTGATCAACAACGGAAACATCATCAGTGCGACCGCGCATCTGCAGCTTGAGAAGGACGGAAGGATCCTGGAGGGAATCGGGCTCGGAGACGGACCGATCGACGCGTCCTTCCTCGCGATCGAGCAGATTGTCGGGCATCACTATGAACTGGACGATTTCCAGATCCAGGCCATTACGGAAGGTCATGAAGCCATGGGCGAATCTGTCGTGAAACTCCGGAGCGGAGGGAAGCTGTTCTCGGGCAGAGGCATTTCCACAGATATCATCGGCGCGAGTATCCATGCGTATATCAACGCGCTGAACAAGATCGTCTACGAAGGCGGTAGCTACTGAGAAAGAAGAGGGAAGGATCCATGAATCTGTCTTTTTCAAAAAGAGGATGGAACGGAACGGCATGGGAGGAGGACGTCCTTGCCGCGGAGACCATGCAGTATGCCGGAATCGAACTGTATAATCCCCAGGATAGCGAGGAAATGACCGGGAGGAGCGGTCCCTTCCATAAATACGCGATCGCTTCCACGATCCGTGACCTTCATGCGCGGAAACTCTCCATTCCCTGTATCGATACCGACTGCGATCTGTCGGACCGGGAAGCGTACGGCAGGATCCATGCTGCGCTGGAACTGGCGCATGACGCGCAGATCCCGTTTGTAGGCGTTTGCGCATCTCGCGATTCCGAATCATATGTGCGTGAATGCCTCGAGCTCGTTCTGCCGGAGGCGGCCGCACTGCGGGTGACCGTCCTGATCCGGACGACCGGAATCTTTTCGAATACGGAACGTCTCAGGAAACTGATGGACGATTACGCCTGCGACGAGCTCGGCGCGCTTTGGGTGATGCATGATCCATACCGTGATTACGGCGAAAGCGCGGATACGACGATCCGGAACCTCGGCGGATATGTCAAGCATGTGCATCTGCAGGACTCGGACGACGACGGATCCTTTGACCTGATCGGAGAGGGAACGCTGCCGATCGCGGATATGATGCGCGCGCTGAGTTCCATTGATTACGACGGTTTCATTTCGCTGGAATGGGAGCCTTCCTGGATGCCGGAACTGGATGACAGAGAGGTCATTTTCCCGCATTTCGTCAATTACATGCACAGGTTTGAGAATCCACGCGGAAAGAAGAAACGCCTGTATGAGAACCATGACGGGACCGGTCAGTATGTCTGGAAGAAGGATACGCTGATCTCGGAGACGTTCCCGGAAGTACTGGACCGGATGGTGGAGGAATTCCCGGATCAGTACGCCTTTAAATACACGACGCTGGACTATACGAGGACCTATGCGGAGTTCCGCGAGGACGTAGACACGTTCGCCCGCGCACTCATTTCTCTCGGCGTACGCCGCGGGAGCAAGGTTGCCATTTGGGCGACTAACGTGCCTGCATGGTTCATCACGTTCTGGGCCGCGACCAAGATCGGCGCTATACTCGTGACGGTCAATACAGGATACAAGCGCCATGAAGCGGATTATCTGCTTCGTCAGTCCGACACGCACACGCTTGTCATGATCGATTCCTGTTTGGATTCCGATTACAGGACGATTATTCAGGAACTCTGCCCCGAACTGCGGCACACAAAGCCCGGAGAGCCGCTCCACAGCCGCAGGCTTCCGTTTCTTCGGAACGTGATCACGGTGGGATTCCGGATGCCGGGATGCCTGACGTTCGAGGAAGCGATGGACCGTGCGCCGCTTGTTCCGAAGGAGGAAGTCGGACGGATGGCGGCAAAGGTCCGCCCTGACGATGTCTGCAACATGCAGTATACCTCCGGAACGACAGGGTTTCCGAAAGGCGTCATGCTCACGCACTACAACGTGGTGAACGACGGGAAATGTATCGGGGACAGAATGGATCTTTCCACCGCGGACCGCATGATGATCCAGGTGCCCATGTTCCACTGCTTCGGCATGGTCCTTTCCATGACATCAAGCATGACGCATGGCGCGACGCTCTGCCCGATGCCGTATTTTTCCGCGAAGGTATCCCTCGCGTGCATCAATCAGGAGCGGATCACCTGCTTCAACGGCGTTCCCACGATGTTCATCGCTATGTTTAACCACCCTGACTACCGCAAGACGGATTTCTCGCACATGCGGACAGGCATCATGGCGGGCAGCGGTTGTCCGCCGGAATTGATGCGGCGCGCGGCACGGCCGGACGAGATGCACATGACCGGGATCGTCAGCGTATACGGACAGACCGAGTCGGCTCCGGGAAGCACGATGAGCGCCTGGGACGATCCGATCGATGTCCGATGCGACACGGTCGGTTACGCGTTCCCGCACGTTTCCTGCAAGGTGATCGATCCGGAGACCGGCGAGGAAGTCCCCGCCGGCGTGAACGGGGAGTTCTGTTCGCGCGGCTACAATACGATGAAGGGTTATTACAAGATGCCGGACGCAACGGCTGCGGCGGTCGATTCGGAAGGCTGGCTGCATTCGGGCGATCTTGCGTGCCGGGATGAGAACGGCAATTACCGCATTACCGGACGGCTGAAGGACATGATCATCCGCGGTGGCGAAAACATCTATCCGAAGGAAATCGAGGAGTTCATCTATACGCATCCCGCGGTCCAGGACGTGCAGGTAATCGGCGTTCCGGACAGCAAGTACGGGGAGGAGGCAATGGCCTGCATCATCCTGAAAAAAGGACAGCAGGTGACGAAGGAGGAAATGCTATCCTATATCAGCGCGTCGCTCGCAAGGCATAAGGTTCCGAAATACATCGACTTCACGGACGCATTCCCGATGAACGCCGCCGGTAAGATTCTGAAGTACAAGATGCGGGAGGAAGCCGCGAAAAGGCTGGGCCTTGAGGGCGCTGGCGGCATCGATACGGCGAAATCCAAAGAGGAGATCTGATCGTTCATGATTTTTTAATTGACAATCGGTCCGATATGTTTTAACATTCATCTTAATTGATTTTTGAAAGGCTTTGACGAAGACAGCGGAAGGAATTGTTCTTCAGAGAGCCGGCGGATGGTGCGAGCCGGCAGCATGCACTTCATGTACTCATCACTTCCGAGCCGGAGGTCCGAACAGCAATATCAGTAGGCGCCTCCCGTACGCCCGCGTTAAGGGATAGGATTTGATAGAATCCGAAGTGGCGGCAGAGGATCTGCCGCAAGTTGAGTGGTACCACGGGAAAACAATCTCGCCTCAGTTAGTATTTGACTGAGGCTTTTTTATTGGAGGAAAAACAGATGGATCAGACAGCCAGCGGCCAACTGTACGAGGTTGCACAGCGTATTCACGAGATGCGCGACATCTTCGGCTACAGTACCCAGAAAATGGCGGAACTGACGGAAATTCCCGAATCGCTTTATCTTTCGTATGAGGCGGGAATGGAGGATCTTCCGTTTACGTTCATGCATAAGTGCGCGCTCGCGTTCGGCGTGGAGATAACGGATCTTCTCGAAGGTCACAGCGCGAAGCTGTCCAACTATACGGTCACGCGCCGCGGCAACGGTCTTGTGACGGCGAGCGAGGACGGGATCATGATCCAGAATATGGCGCCGATGTTCCGTCAGAAACTCGCGACGCCGTACTGGGTCACTTATGAGTATTCGGACGAACTGCAGCATCAGCCGATCCATACGGTGACCCACAGCGGTCAGGAATTCGACCTCGTCGTGTCCGGAACGCTCAGAGTCCAGATCGGCTCGCACACGGAGGTTCTGGAGGAAGGCGATTCGATCTTCTACAAGAGCTCCACGCCGCACGGCATGATTGCCATCGGCGGGAAGGACTGCACGTTCCTCGCCATGATCATGGCAGGCACGGAAGAGGAGCAGAAGTTCGACGAGATCGTACAGCCCGTTTCCGGCGAGCCGAAGCAGCCGCTCTTCTGCGAAACGTTCATCGACGCGCACGAGGACGCCGCGGGAAGGCTGCAGGGAATCGATTTCAAGAACGCGGAAAACTTCAATTTCGCGTTTGATATCGTGGACGGGATCGCCAGGAAGGACCCCTACAAGCTGGCCATGGTCCATGTATCCAACGATATGCAGGAACGAAGGTTTACCTTTAAGGATATCAAGGACGCTTCCTCCCAGGCAGCGAATTATTTTACTTCGCTCGGCATCAAAAAAGGCGACCGGGTCATGCTGGTGCTGAAAAGACATTACCAGTTCTGGTTCGCGATCCTCGCGCTGCATAAGATCGGTGCGATCGCGATTCCCGCGACGAACCAGCTTCAGGAGCACGATTTCGAGTACCGCTTCACCTCGGCGGGCGTGAGCGCCATCATCTGCACGGCAGACGGGGACACCGCCCATCAGGCTGAACTCGGCGAACAAGCGGCGGACATGGCGCTGATGAAGATCATGGTCGGCGGAAGCAGGGAAGGCTGGCATGACTTCGACCGGGAATATGTCCTGTTCAGCAGAAGATACCGCCGTACGGAGGATTCGCCCTGCGGCGACGATCCCATGCTGATGTTCTTTACGTCCGGAACGACAGGCTATCCGAAGATCGCCACGCACAGTTATAAATACGCGCTCGGACATTTTGTGACGGCGAAATACTGGCACTGGGTCGAACGGGAAGGGCTGCATTTCACAATTTCAGAGACCGGATGGGGCAAGGCGCTGTGGGGCAAGCTGTACGGACAGTGGATGTGCGAGGGCGCCGTGTTCGTGTACGACTTCGACGTGTTCGACGCGGAAAAGATCCTGCCGATGTTCAAACGGTACAACATCACGACTTTCTGCGCGCCGCCCACGATGTACAGGATGCTGATCAAGAAGGACCTGTCGAAATATGATCTGAGTTCCATACGGCACGCGACGACCGCCGGAGAGGCGCTGAATCCGGAAGTATTCTATCAGTTTGAAAAGGCGACCGGGCTTCAGGTCGCGGAGGGATTCGGCCAGACCGAGATGACGCTTGGCATCGCGAATCTTACCGGAATGAAGCTCAAGCCCGGATCCATGGGCAAACCGGTTCCGGGTTACGGAATCGATCTGGTCGACCGGAACGGCGAGCCGGTCGAAGACGGTGTGACCGGGGAGATCGTGATCCGCTGCGGAAGAGACGAGCACAGGTGCGGCGTATTCCTCGGCTACTACCGCGACGAGGAGAAAACGGACGAGGCATGGCGAAACGGCATGTACCACTCCGGGGATCTTGCCTGGCGGGATGAGGACGGATACTACTGGTATGTCGGACGCGCGGACGATCTGATCAAATCCTCCGGGTACCGCATCGGACCGTCCGAGATCGAGAATACGATTATGGAACTTCCGTACGTGCTCGAGTGCGGCGTGTCCTCCGCACCGGACGAGGTCCGCGGGCAGGTGGTCAAGGCGAGCATCGTGCTTGTGCCCGGAAAGGAAGGCACGGAGGAACTCAAGAAAGAGATCCAGAATTATGTCAAGGCGCATACTGCGCCATACAAATACCCGAGAATCGTCGTGTTCCGCAAGGAACTGCCCAAGACGATCAGCGGCAAAATCATCCGGAATCTGCTTTAATCGTTTCTTGACATTCGGGTTTATACATGATAGGATTCCTTCATTAAAGGCGTCGAAGGAGAGGGTCTGACCCGGGGTCCGCGTAAAGAGAGCCTGTGGGCGGTGCGAACCGGATGCGGATGGGACGGATTTGTAGCTCCGGAGCCGGAGAGAAGAAAGCGTTTATGCAAGTAGAACTCTCCCGCGTCAGCTGCGTCAGTGCTTAGGGTTTTTTGTGAACCCGATGAGTGGCACGGATCGTGAGATTCATGCAATTTGAGTGGTACCGCGGGTGATATGTTCGCTCGTCTCAAGGAATTCAAACTTTGGGGCGGGCTTTTTTGTTTATCCCTGCGAATCGGAGGAAAAGATGAGTCAGCAGATTACAGGACTGGATTACAAGATCCGCGAGATGGCGGGCCGGATCCACGAACTTCGTGAGATTTCCGGATTCACTCCCGCACAGATGGCGCAGAATACGGGCGTTTCGGAAGAGGAGTACCTGCTCTGTGAGCAGGGCGGAAGCGATCTGAACTTCGCGTTTCTCTACCGTTGCGCACTTTCGTTCGGCGTCGACGTGACGGACCTGATCGAGGGGAGCAGCCCGAAACTCCGCTCCTACACGCTGACGCGCGCCGGAAACGGTCAGAAGATCGAGCAGGCGCACGAAATGATCTATTACAATATGGCGTCCGGATTTAAGAACCGTATCGCGGATCCGCTGTATGTCGAGAACAAGTATTCCGACAGAGCGTTCCATTCGGACATCGAACTGACCACACACGACGGGCAGGAATGCGACCTTGTCATCAAGGGAACGCTGAAAGTCCAGATCGGTGAGCATACGGAGACCCTTCACGAGGGCGACTGCATCTATTTTGACAGTTCGATTCCCCACGGAATGGTGGCGGCGGACGGCGCCGACTGTCTGTTTTACGCGATCGTTCTGAAGCATCAGGACGAGATTCCGCAGATTCCCGAGATGGTGGTCGCGGAGGGGATCAAGCCCGCGGCGGCGGATCATCCCGGGGAGCGGATCGCCGACCGTTTCATCCGGACGGAAGAGAACGAAAAGGGACTTGTTACGTCCATCTCCTTCAAGGAGGAGAACTCATTCAACTTCGCCTTTGATGTTCTGGACGCCCTGGGAAGAGAGAAACCGGACAGAACGGCGCTCGTATATGCTTCCGAAAACGGATCCAGCAGGACGTTCTCCTTCAAGGACATGAAGGACGCGTCCTCGCAGACAGCGAACTATTTTACTTCGCTCGGGATCAGGCGCGGGGACCGCGTGATGCTCGTGCTCGGGCACCACTATCAGTTCTGGTTCTCGCTGCTGGCGCTGAACAAGATCGGCGCGATCGCGATTCCGGCGACGAACCAACTGCTTCAGCATGATTTTTCCTACCGGTTCCGCACGGCGGGCGTCAGCGCGATCGTCTGCACGGCAAACGGGGACGCCGCGCACCAGGCGGAACTTGCCGAGCAGGAGACGGGCATGACCCTGAAGAAGATCCTGGTCGGCGGGCAGCGGGACGGATGGCACGATTTCGACAGCGAATACGGTCTGTTCAGCCGCAGGTACGTGCGGAAGGAAGACGCTCCGTGCGGGAAGGACCCGATGCTGATGTTCTTTACCTCGGGAACGTCCGACTATCCGAAGGCGTGTCTGCATGATTACCGCTATCCGCTCGGACATTACATCACGGCGCGCTACTGGCACCGCGTCGTTCCGGACGGACTGCATCTGACCCTGTCGGATACCGGCTGGGCGAAAGCCCTTTGGGGAAAGCTTTACGGACAGTGGCTCTGTGAAGCGGGTGTGTTCGTTTATGACTATCAGCGGTTTGACGCGGAAAAAGTTCTGTCGCTGTTCCATGAATTCGGCATCACGAGTTTCTGCGCGCCACCTACCATGTACAGGATGATGATCAAACAGGATCTTTCGAGATTCGATCTCAGTTCCGTCCGCCACGCGAGCATCGCGGGCGAGGCGCTGAATCCGGAGGTGTTCCGGCAGTTTGAGAACGCCACCGGTCTGAAGATCATGGAAGGCTTCGGACAGTCCGAGTCCACGCTGATCATCGGCAATCTCGCGGGCGATATGCACAAGATCGGGTCTATGGGTCGGCCTGTCCCGCTGTACGACGTGCACCTGATTACGCCGGACGGATCGGAAGCGGTAACCGGTGAAACAGGCGAGATCTGTATCAATATCAAAAACGGTCTGCCCTGTGGACTGGCGAGAGAGTATTACGGCAGCCCCGAAGTCACGGCGGCGACGTGGAAGGACGGCTATTACCATACCGGCGACCTTGCCTGGAAGGATGAGGACGGTTTCTTCTGGTATGTCGGACGCGCGGACGACGTGATCAAGTCGTCCGGATACCGGATCGGACCGTTCGAGATCGAGAACGTGATCATGGAACTCCCGTACGTTCTGGAGTGCGGGGTTTCCGCGGCACCTGACGAGGTGCGAGGACAGGTGGTCAAGGCGAGCATCGTGCTCGTTCCCGGGAAGGAAGGCACGGAAGAGCTGAAGAAGGAGATCCAGAACTATGTCAAGGCGCATACGGCGCCGTACAAATATCCTAGGATCGTGGTGTTCAGAAGCGAGCTTCCCAAGACGACGAGCGGGAAGATCATAAGGAGCAGGCTGTAACGGAAAACGGCATGGAGACCAGAAGGCTTACGCTTTTCGCGGGACACTACGGAAGCGGAAAAACAAATATCGCGATCAATTACGCGCTGTATCTGAAACGGGCGGGCTATCCTGTTTCAATCGCGGATCTGGATATCGTCAATCCGTATTACCGTACCAAGGACAGCGAGGAAATGCTTTCGGAAAACGGGATAAATCTGATCGTTTCGCCGTATGCGAATTCCAATGTGGATCTGCCCTCGATGCCGAAGGAGATCTACGGACTGGTCTGTGATCCGTCGCGTTACGGCGTGCTGGATATCGGCGGAGACGACCGCGGCGCGCTCGCGCTCGGACGCTATTCGGCGGACATCGTCCGGGAGAACAACTATGAGATGCTTCTGGTCATCAACCGCGCGAGACCGCTGACGAGGACGCCGGAGGACACGGTGGAAGTTCTGCGGGAGATGGAACAGGCGGGAGGGATTCCGTTCACCGGCATCGTCAACAATACGAATCTCGGGCTCGATACCCGCGCGGAGGATGTTCTTTCAAGTCTTGCGTATGCGGACAGGGTGTCCGGCATGACCGGGCTGCCTGTGAAAATGACCTGCGCGATGCGGGAGATCGTTCCGGAGCTTTCGGACAAGATAGAAAATCTGTTTCCGCTGGAACTGCAGAAACTGTATTATATGCTCAATGCGGAGGTGCGTAATGGCAAAACTGACATTTAAAGAGGAACTGTGCAAAGGCTGCGGTCTTTGCGTGAACGCCTGTCCGAAAGGCATTCTGGCGCTCGCGAAGAACCGGCTGAACGGGAAGGGACACGCTCCCGTGGAACTGACAGATCCCGACGCGTGCATCGGATGCGCGAGCTGCGCGATCATGTGCCCGGACTGTGTGATCAAGGTGGAGCGCTGAAGGAGGAGGAACCATGCAGGAAAAAGTTTTGATGAAAGGGAACGAGGCGATCGCGGAAGCAGCCATTCTGGCGGGCTGCCGGTTCTATTTCGGTTATCCGATCACGCCCCAGACGGAAGTCGCCGCCTATATGGCCAAGAAGATGCCGAAGATCGGCGGGACCTTCCTGCAGGCGGAAAGCGAGATTGCCGCGATCAATATGGTCTACGGCGTCGCGTCCACGGGGAAACGGGCGATGACTTCGTCCTCAAGTCCCGGCATTTCCCTGAAATGCGAGGGCATTTCCTATCTGGCCGGAGCGGATCTTCCGGCGCTGATCGTTAACGTGCAGCGTGGCGGTCCGGGGCTCGGCGGCATCCAGCCCTCCCAGTCGGATTATTTTCTGGCGACGAGAGGACCCGGACACGGCGATTTTCATGTGATCGTTCTTGCGCCTTCCAGCGTGCAGGAAATGGCGGATCTGACCGGAAAGGCATTTGAACTTGCGGAGAAATACCGCATGCCCGCCATGTTGCTGGCGGACGGCACGATGGGCCAGATGATGGAACCGGTCGTGCTTCCGGATCCCGTCGAGAACGTGCCGGAGAAGGACTGGGCGGTCACGGGTACCGGATGCGCCAGGGAGCACAGGATCATCAACTCTCTGGATCTTTCTCCCGTCAATCTGGAACGTTTGAACAAAGAACGGTTTAAACGCTACGAGCAGGTCGAATCGGAGGAAACCATGTGGGAGTCCTTCATGATGGAGGACGCAGAGATTTGCATTGTTTCCTGCGGCATTACCGCGCGCGTTTCCAGAAACGCGATCGTTGCCGCAAGGGAAAAGGGCATCAAGGTCGGCATGATTCGTCCGATCACGCTGTGGCCGTTTCCCAAGAAAGCATTCCTCAACGCTGCGGATCAGGTGCATGACTTCATCTGTGTCGAGCTGAATATGGGCCAGATGGCGGAGGACGTGGAACTTGCCATCCGCTGCAAGAAACCGGTTGCCCGCTGCAACCGGGTGGGAGGCATGATTCCCTCTCCGGACGAGGTACTGGAAGCCATTTACAAGGCTGCAGGAAAGGAGGCAGGAAAATGATCGTATTCGACAAACCGAAATCCCTGACGGACGCCGTCCTGCATTATTGCCCCGGCTGCACGCACGGCATTGTGCACCGCCTTGTCGCGGAAAGCATCGACGAGCTTGGCATCGAGGGAAAAACGATCGGAATCGCTCCGGTCGGCTGTTCCGTCCTTGCGTATAACTATTTTGCATGCGATATGATCGAGGCGTCCCACGGACGCGCTCCCGCGGTCGCGACGGGCGTCAAGCGCGCGCTTCCGGACAATATCGTTTTCGCCTATCAGGGCGACGGCGACCTCGCATCCATCGGCATGTGCGAAACAGTTAGTACTGCCGCACGCGGCGAAAACATCACGATTATCTTCATCAATAACGCCATTTACGGCATGACCGGCGGACAGATGGCGCCCACATCCCTGATCGGACAGGTCACGCAAACCTCCCCCTACGGAAGGGATCCCAAGACGCAGGGATATCCGATCCGCATCTGCGAGCTTCTCGCTACGCTCGACGGTCCCGAATATCTGGAGCGCGTTACGGTCAACAGCGTTCCGCATGTCCGCCAGGCGAAGAAGGCGATCAAGAAGGCATTCCAGAACCAGATTGAAGGAAAAGGGTTCTCCCTGGTGGAAGTGGTCAGTTCGTGCCCGACCAACTGGGGCGTCACCCCGCTGGAGGCCATGAAGTGGATCGATGAAAAAATGCTTCCGCAGTATCCGCTCGGCGTTTACCGGGACCGCAGCAAGGAGGCGTGAAGATGCAAAGCAACGAGATTATCATCGCCGGATTCGGCGGACAGGGACTGCTCTTTTCCGGCAAAGTCCTCGCATACGCCGGACTGCTTGAGGGAAGGGAACTCAGCTGGCTGCCGTCCTATGGCCCTGAAATGCGCGGAGGCACGGCAAACTGCAACGTGATTCTGAGCGATACGCCGGTCGGATCGCCCATCGTACAGCATCCCACCATCCTGATGGTGATGAATACCCCTTCACTGGACAAATACGAGAGCACGGTCAGACCGGGCGGCATGATCTTTGTGGATTCCTCCCTGATCACGAGAAAAGTGCAGCGGACGGATGTGACGGCCGTATACGTGCCGGCCACCCAGATGGCCATGGATATGAATATCAGCGGGCTTGCGAACATGATTCTGCTCGGCGCGGTTATTGAAAAGACCGGATGCGTGAATGAGGCAGGCATCGCGGACGCGCTGCATAAGGTGATCCCCGCCAGAAAGGCGGATCTGTTCGATTCCAATATGGCAGCCATCCGCGCAGGGAAGGAGTATGTGTCATGAGGATCAGCTGTATTCAGATGGATATGCAGCTGGGACAGCCGGACCGGAACTTCGAACACGCACGGGAGCTGATCCGGAGAGCCGTATCCGAGGACCATCCCGATACGGTCGTGCTTCCGGAAACATGGAACACCGGTTTTTTTCCGAAGGAGGATCTAGCGGCGCTTTCCGACCGGGACGGAGAACGGGTCAGAAAAGAAATCGGCGGAATGGCGGCTTCGCTATCGGTCAATATCGTGGCGGGAAGCGTTGCGAACGAACGCAATGGGAAGATCTATAACACCTGTCTTGTTTTTGACCGGACCGGCGCATGCATCGCTTCGTACGATAAAACGCACCTGTTTACCCCGATGGGGGAGGATCAATTCTTCACCGCCGGAGATCATCTCTGCAGATTTCGCCTGGACGGCGTGCCGTGCGGCGTGATCATCTGCTACGACGTGCGGTTTCCGGAGCTGATCCGGAGCATGTCCCTCCCGGGGATGGATCTGATGTTCATGGTATCCCAGTGGCCGAACGCCCGCACCGCGCATCTTAGGACGCTCACGCAGGCGAGAGCTGTTGAAAACCAGATGTTCGTCGCCTGCTGCAACTCCTGTGGGGCTGCCGGAGAAACACGATTCGGCGGAAACTCGTCCATTCTCGACCCGTGGGGCGTCCGTCTTGCCGATGCAGGTGAACGGGAAGAGATCGTGACGGCGGAGTGCGATTTTTCCGTCGTGAACG
>JAFPXU010000089.1 GCA_017394605.1 Clostridia bacterium
CCGGACAGGGCAAGGATCGTGCGTTTTCCCTTCAGTTCCTCCCTGTACCGGCTGACCGTCCTTTTGATCCAGTCACCCATCCGCCAGTCAGCGCTGCAGCCGCAGATACCGAACAGATAATTTTGAAGGAACTTGCTCCCGTATTCGGTATGCATGACCTCCGGATGAAACTGGACCCCGTACAGTTTTTCCGCCTCGCAGGAAAAAGCGGCGATTGGGCAATCCGCAGTATGTGCCGTTACGGAAAATCCCGGAGGAAGCTGTTTCACCGCGTCCCGGTGGCTCATCCAGCATATGCTTTCGCCAGGCATCCCGGAAAACATTGGATCTCCGTGAGCGCATAGCAGCGTTTTTCCGTATTCCCCGGTCTCCGCTTGTTCCACGATGCCTCCGGCAAGGTCCGCCAGCAGCTGGAAGCCGTAGCAGATACCAAGAACGGGAATCCCCATCCTGAGCAGTTCCGCGCCGCAGCGCGGCGCGTCCGCGGCGTATACGCTGTCGGGTCCGCCTGTCAGAATAATGCCCTTGCATTCTTCTTTACGGATCCGTTCCGGGTCGAACCTGCGGAAAGGTTCGATTTCCGCATATACGTGCTGCTCTCTGACCCGTCTCGCGATCAGCTGGCTGTACTGCCCGCCGAAATCCAGTATCAGTATCTTCTCCATCGGTTCTTCTTTTCCGGTTCTGCGTTCCGGATTCCTCAGTCGTAAGCCGTCGTATTCTCGCAGTATTGAACTGTCGTACCGTGATCCGGTTTCAGGAACGCCTCGACATACGCCTTTTTATAGGCAGGCTCTTTCAGGAGCATGTCCGGAGCATGAAAATACAGGATCGGGTAATCTTTCTGTTTCGTTCTGATCTTCCGCTTTTTCATATCGACACCTTCTTTCTTCATTGTGGACATTGCGGATCTCTCCCTTTCGGCATCTCTGCCGGTGATAAACAATTACTGACTCCACCGATTTTTCTCTAGTGCACGCTGAAGAGGATTTCTCCGTAACCGGGATAAGGCCATTCGCCGCGCGGCATTTTCTGTTCCGCCCGGTCGCACAGATCACGCAGCATTTCCATCTGCGGTATCAGTCTGTCGCGGATCGCGTACGCTCTCTCCTCCGTATCCGGTATCTCCCGGACCGCTTCCAGTTTATCCCGGAGCGTATCGGCTTTCTCCGCTATCCCGTCGTTTAGTTCCGACAGCAGACGTACCGTCCGGATCTCATACCCGCAGGCAATGGAACTGTCTGCTCCGCGTTTGGAACGGATCGTTTCCGCAAGGTCCGCGGTATATGCCGTTACTGACGGAAGAATCCCTTTTTCCGTCATATCGAGCATGGTGTTTGCCTCGATCATGACAGTTTTGCAGTAGTTCTCGAACATGATTTCCAGCCGCGCATTCAGTTCCTTTTCCGTAAATACACCGTGACGGGTCAGCATTCTTTGGTTTTTCTCATCCGTCAGATGCGGCAGGCAGTCCGGCGTTGTTCTGTAGTTCAGCAACCCTCTCTGTTCCACCGCTTCCCTGACCCATTCCTGATCGTAACCGTTGCCGTTGAACAGGATCCGCTTATGTTCCGTTACCGTCTTGCGGATCCACTCGTGCAGCGCCGCGTCCAGGTCCTCAGCTTTTTCAAGCTCGTCCGCACACTTCCGGAGACTTTCCGCCACCGCGCTGTTCAATACGACGTTGGCGGACGCGATACTGTCAGAAGAGCCAACCATGCGGAATTCGAATTTATTGCCCGTAAACGCGAACGGAGAGGTGCGGTTGCGGTCCGTTGTATCCCGCATGAATCTCGGGAGCACGTCCGCACCAAGCTTCATCTGCTTTTTCGCGAAACCTGCGTACGGAACCCCGGATTCGACCGCTTCCAGAATTCCCGTCAGTTCATCTCCAAGGAAGATGGAAACAATCGCAGGCGGCGCTTCGTTCGCGCCGAGCCTGTGATCATTCCCAGCCGTTGCAACAGAGATCCGCAGCAGATCCTGGTAATCGTCCACCGCCTGGATCACGCAGCAGAGAAACACTAAAAACTGTGCGTTTTCATAAGGCGTCTCGCCGGGGGAAAGCAGATTGACGCCCGTGTCTGTCGCGATGGACCAGTTGTTGTGTTTGCCGCTTCCGTTTACGCCGGCAAACGGTTTCTCCGCCAGCAGGCACGCAAGCCCGTGCTTTGCCGCCGTTTTCTGCATGATCTCCATCGTAAGCTGGTTCTGATCAGTCGCCACGTTCGCCGTTGCGTATACCGGCGCGAGCTCGTGCTGTCCCGGTGCTACTTCGTTATGTTCCGTCTTGACCGGAACACCAAGCTTCCAGAGTTCGCCGTCCAGATCTTCCATGAATGCGGCAACTTTGGGCTTGATCGCCCCGAAATAGTGATCGTCCATCTCCTGACCTTTCGGAGGCATTGCGCCAAACAGCGTTCTTCCTGTAAACATCAGATCGGGGCGCTTCTCGAACATTTCCCTTGAGATCAGAAAATATTCCTGCTCGGCGCCGACCATCGGCCGTATAAACCTCGCTTCCGTATTCCCGAACAGTTTCAGGATCCGCATCGCCTGCCTGCTGAGCGCCTGCATGGACCGCAGCAAAGGTGTTTTCTTGTCGAGCGCTTCTCCGCCGTACGAGCAGAACGCTGTCGGGATGCAGAGCGTATTCCCTTTGATAAATGCGTAGGAGGTCGGGTCCCAGTCGGTGTATCCCCTCGCTTCAAACGTGGCGCGGATCCCTCCCGACGGGAAAGAGGATGCGTCAGGCTCACCCTTGATCAGTTCCTTTCCGGAAAAGTCCAGGATCGCGCCTCCGTCCTCCGACGGGCTCAGGAAACTCTCATGTTTTTCCGCCGTTATGCCGGTCAGCGGCTGAAACCAGTGCGTATAATGCGTCGCTCCCTTTGAGACCGCCCAGTCCTTCATGGCAGCAGCGACCTCATCCGCGACGCCCGGCCTGAGGCTCTGACCTTCGGCCGCCGTTTTTCTGAGCGCTTCGTAAATCTCCTTGGACAGAACCGCTTTCATGGCTCTGTCATCAAATACCAGACTTCCGAAACAGTCCGTGACTGATTTCATCTGTTTCATCCTCCGTTAATTCGGTTTCAGACAATCCCCTGCGCAGTCATCGCGTCCAGAACCTTTTCAAATCCGGCGATATTCGCGCCGGCCACATAATTCCCGTCCATACCATATTTCCGCGCAGCGTTGTCGATATTGTGATACAGATCCGTCATGATTCCCCGGAGTTTCTCGTCAACCTCATCGAACGACCAGTGGAGACGCTCGCTGTTCTGCGACATCTCAAGCGCTGATGTTGCAACGCCGCCTGCGTTTGCCGCTTTGCCCGGCAAGAACAACACACCGTGATCGAGCAGGTATTCCGTAGCTTCCATCGTGGTAGGCATGTTCGCGCCTTCCGCCATGGCAATGACACCGTTCTCCACGAGCCTGACGGCGTCTTCGATGCCGAGCTCGTTCTGTGTCGCACACGGAAGCGCGATGTCGCACGGAATGCTCCATACGCCCCTGCCGGAATAATAGAAAGACTTCGGCCGGTATTCCGGATAAACGCTGAGCCGTTCCCTTCTGACCTCCTTGATTTCCTTCAGCGCCGCGACATCGATTCCGTCCGGATCATAGACCCATCCGTTCGAATCAGAGCAGGTCACGACTTTCGCGCCGAGCGCCTCAGCCTTCTCGATCGCGTAGATCGCGACGTTTCCCGCGCCAGAAACAACGACAGTCTTTCCGCTGATACTTTCTCCATGGCATTTAAGCATTTCCTCCGTGATATACAAAAGTCCGTAACCGGTCGCCTCCGTTCTTTCCAGCGATCCTCCGTAGGAATAGCCTTTTCCCGTCAGAACGCCGTCGAACAGACTGCGCAGTTTTTTATACTGGCCGAACATATACCCGATCTCCCTCGCTCCGGTACCGATGTCGCCTGCCGGGATATCCGTATCGGATCCGATATACTTGCACAGTTCGCTCATAAAACTCTGGCAGAAGGACATGACCTCCCGGTCCGATTTACCCTTCGGATCAAAATCCGATCCGCCCTTGCCGCCGCCGATCGGCAGCCCGGTCAGCGAGTTTTTGAATATCTGTTCAAATCCCAGAAACTTGATGATTCCCAGATTCACGGATGGATGCAGTCTCAGTCCGCCCTTGTACGGACCGATCGCACTGTTGAACTGGACGCGGTATCCCGTATTGACATGGACCTGTCCTTTATCATCGATCCACGGGACGCGGAATTTGATCTGGCGTTCCGGATTGACAAGTCTTTCCAGAAGCGCGTCCCTGCGGTAAATCTCCTCATGCGCTTCCACCACGGGGCGGAGCGAGTTCAGAACCTCCTTAACAGCCTGATGGAATTCCGGTTCGTTCGGATTCTCCCTGATCACAAGATCGATCACTTCGTCTACATACGACATGGTTTCTATCCTCCTGGTGATAATAAAAAAGCGCCTTTTTTGCGGAGAAACCTCCGCAGAAAAGGCGCCTTTGCCTTTCTGGATCCTAATTATGCAATTAAAAAAGAGCTGCCCCGAGTAACAAACTCAAAGACGCCCTTGCCTTTATGGGAGAATCATACTCTTGTGAAAATCCTTTGTCAACCATTTTTCTTCGCCCGGATACGTATCGTTTTTCTATCTGATATGGCGGAATGCGAAGAAATATGGTATCGTTGACCTGTTATTTTTATATATAATCCTTCGTAAAGCTTCGGCATTGCGCCGGGAAAGCAGGCAGATTATGAAATATACCTCGGATGAAGTCTTACAGTATGTCAGCGAAGAGGATGTCAAGTTTATCCGTCTCGTGTTCTGCGACATTTACGGAAAACAAAAAAACACTTCCATCATGCCCAGCGAGCTGGAGCGCGCGTTCTCCTACGGCATTGCGATCGACGCTTCCGCCGTACGGGGATTCGGCGGAGACGTGCATTCCGATCTGTTTCTTCACCCGGATCCGGATACGCTGGCGGTTCTGCCGTGGCGTCCGGAACAGGGCAAGGTCGTGCGCATGTTCTGTTCGATTTCATATCCCGACGGAAATCTTTTCGAACGCGATACCCGTTCCATCCTGATCCGCGCCGTGGAAGACGCGCGGAAGGCGGGCCTACGTTTCAATTTCGGCACGGAGATTGAGTTCTATCTGTTCCGGCTGGACGGAAACGGCGATCCGACCCGGATTCCCTATGACACCGCCGGCTATATGGACATAGCGCCGGAAGACAAGGGGGAAAACGTCCGCCGGGAGATCTGCTTGACACTGGAGCGGATGGGGATCTATCCCGAATGCTCCCATCACGAGGAGGGACCGGGACAGAACGAAATCGATTTCCGGTATTCTGACGCCCTTTCCGCTGCAGATAACGCGATGACGTTCTCCACCGTCGTGAAGGCGATCGCTCTTCAGAACGGCCTCTGCGCGGACTTTTCGCCAAAGCCTCTGCTGGATAAAGCAGGCAGCGGACTCCACATCAATATCTCGGTCCAGAACAGCGGCGGCAGTGTTCCGTATCCCGCGGTCATTTCCGGCATCCTGGACAAGGCGCAGGACATGACCGTTTTTCTGAATCCCGTGGAGTCCTCCTATCTGCGTCTTGGCAGTTTCAAGGCGCCGCGCTATATCTCCTGGTCGGAGGAAAACCGTTCCCAGCTGATCCGGATCCCCGCCGCGTACGGACCGTACAGAAGATTCGAACTCCGTTCCCCCGACCCTGCGGCAAACCCGTATCTCGCGTTCGCCCTTCTGATCTATGCGGGTCTTGAGGGAATCGAACAGAACATGGAACTGCCTCCTGCGGCGAACATCAACCTGTTCACAGCTCCGGAAGAGGTGGTCAGCCGCTTCAAAAAGCTTCCCGCTTCTCTTGAACAGGCAAAAGCTGTTGCGCTGGAAAGCGCCTTTATCGGAAGGCACCTGCCCGAAGCGCTGGTACGGCAGTTCTGTGACTGAGCGCGACCCGGGACAAATCTGAGGAAAGGAGGCTGTACGCATGGCATTGGAAGAGCGCGATTACCGCACGCTTGTTGTCACGTCCTCTGAAAAATTCAAAGAGAGTCTCCTGCCCCTCTTCGCTCCCGCGCACTGCCGTCCGGTACTGTTCGCGGACAGCGTGGCGGCGGCAAAACGCCTCATCCTTGAGAACACGTTCGATCTGGTCATCGTAAGCGCGCCGCTTCCGGACGAACCGGGCACGCGGTTTGCCATCGATCTCTCGCTTGGACGCAGTACCGTCTGTCTGCTGTTTATCCGGGCGGACGTGTATGCGGAAGTCCGGAGCAGGGTGTCTCCTTTCGGCGTATTCACCCTTCCGAAGCCGACTTCTTCCACCGCGGCGGGTTACGGACTCGATTTTCTCGTATCTGCCCGTGAAAGGCTCCGGAATCTGGAAAAGAAGACCCAGACGCTGGAAGAGAAGATGCAGGAAATCCGTATCGTTAACCGGGCCAAGCTTCTTCTCATCGAAAAAAGGAACCTGACAGAGCCGGAAGCGCACCGGTATCTGGAAAAGCAGGCGATGGACCGGTGTGTGCCGAAGCGGGAAGTCGCGGATGAGATCGTATCGCTCTACAGCCCCGCGTCCCGTTCCTGAACCCGCGATGCCTGATTGTCGCATAAAAACACCGGAAGTATTTCAAAATACTTCCGGTTTTTTTGTCTCGGATCCCTGCCCTTACAGACAGTCTTTACGACTACCCGCTCAATCACGGCTCACGGCTCATCCAATAAAAGCGCCGCCGGACCGAATCGCTGGATCAAGAAAATTGAACCAGATCAGAGCAAAGCATAGCACTGCCAGTGCGATACCCCAGACGATCCTGCCCGTGCGTTTGCGCTTTTCTTGCTCTTCCCCGCTGAGGATGCCTGCCGGAGCCTTAAGAACAGCCTTTCCCGCCCTGATCGATATGGCATTCTGAGCGCAGTCGTCCATGCATTTGCCGCAGCTGATGCACTCACGGTCGCCGACACGCTTTACATCCATTCCGCAATGACGGGCGCAGTTCCCGCAGCCGTTGCATTTGTCCGTGTCAACTGTCACACCGACAAGGCAGAACCGGTTGAACATGCCGTAAAGCGCTCCCAGCGGACAGAGGAACCTGCAGAAGCTTCGGTAGCAGAAGACGCATGCAAGTCCCATGACGACCAGAATAACAAATTTATTCGTAAACAGAACGCCGAGCATTCCGAACAGTCCGGCGTTCCGCGGATTGGAAAGGAGTCCCGCCGTACCTTCCAGCGTTCCTGCAGGACAGATATACTTGCAGAATGCAGGCACAGGCATGTTATGCCGTATACCGTACCAAAGCGGGATCGCGGCCACAAAAACTGCCAGCACGGCATACTTCAGAAAAGACAGCAGGCGCGTTGCGCGGCTTTTCCTGATCTTGAAAGTCGGGATCTTGTGCAGCAGGTCCTGTACCAGCCCGAACGGGCAGAGCCAGCCGCAAACCGTCCTTCCAAGAATCGTTCCGAAAAGCACCAGAATGCCGAGTATATACCATCCTGCCCTGCGGCCGGTCGATGAGAGCGCGTTCTGAAGCGCCCCGAGGGGACAGGAACCGACCGCGCCGGGACAGGAATAGCAGTTGAGTCCGGGCACGCAGGCGTACTTTGCCCTGCCCTGATAGATCTCGCCGTCGATAAAGCCCTTCAGATATGCATTGTGGAGCAGCGCGCTGTAAAGCTGGACCAGTCTTCTGGTTGACGGCCGAAATCTCTTTCTCCAATCTGTTTTGACCGTATTATCCAAGTCCGATACACTCCGCACAGATTTTTACCGCATTGTCAAAAACATCCCCTGCACTCCCGTTCAGAATGCCTGCAGCGATCAGAACGGCCGCAACCGCCAGCAGCGTCGTACGCAAGGTCTTTCCGCCGTGCGCTCTGTTCTCCGCTTTGACGTCTGCCACATGCGTCAGGCTGTTATCGTCCTTGATCCCCAGAAACAGCCCGGCTGCGGTAAGCACTGCGCAGGCACAGAAGAGCGGGGCGGCTGCGCGAAGGCGTTCAGCCGCGATCTCCTGCGTAAAAATGGCAGCCGAAGGGTTTCCCGCGAGCGCGGAGAGTCCGTCGATACAGATGCCGACCGCGGCCGAGATCAGCACCGCGGCCAGCAGCACGCATAAAAGCGACTGGATAAACAGGAACAGCCTGACTTTTTTCATTTGCATCCCCTCTTTGCTGTATCTGCGGACGGGAGTCCCCGTCCCGTTTCCGGAAGTAAATTCATTTTACACCCTTCTCCCGGTCCTTTCCAATATGAAAGCCGGGAGCGTTTTCTTTGCTCCCGGCTGTTGTATCTTTCCGGCGTTCAACCGCCTGCTTCACGAATCGGATTCCTCCTCCGGAGAATCGACCGCTTCCATGAAATACAGCCTCGCGGCGTAATCCTGGAATTTCCGCACGCCGTCACTGTATCCGGTGCCCGCGAACGCAGGACTCAGCCGAATCCCCGCCTTCATCAGCACGGAACCGAGCAGGACATGGTTTTCCTTCTCTCCGGGCATCTTGACGAATCTCGCGATGGTCCTGTGAAGAAGGGAATCCTGGCGCACATGGACCGGCGCCTGCGTATTGATCAGGTCTCCGAATTTCCGGATATCATGGCTTTTGTCCAAATTAGTGAACTTGTACCTGAGATTCGGATCCAGTCCCCGCGGGAAATAACTTTCGAACGGGCTGTTCGGGGTGACCATCTCCTGCAGCAGAAGACCGACCGCATACCTGCGGTCCCTGGAAACGCAGGTCCATTCATGGATACGTCCGCTGCCCGGATACAGTCCGGATGCGTCGATCCCCTCCGGATATCCGGACTGTCCGACGGACACAGAATCTGCACCAGGAATCCTTCCGCGGTAAAACTCTCCCTTCTGAAGGACCTCTCTCCATATCTTATACAGTTCGACCTGCTTTGTGACGGCATCCCGCACATAGGGCGGCATATCGATCAGGTTGAGCTCATAGCCGGATATGCCGAAAGCGGATACCGCAAAACGCGTCGCGAGCGAAGTCACCCGCAGTGTCTGATGATTCGGAACCGCGGAGATATGGCTCGTAAAGGAGGACATGGGATATCCGTAGCTGTATCCCTCCTGAATATACGATCTGCTGATCGCGTCCGTGTTGTCGCTTCCCCAGATCTGCGGGAAGCAGCACAGCATGCCTAGATCAAACCGGTTGCCCCCGGAGGCGCAGCCTTCGAACAGAACAGACGGGAATGCTTCCGTCAGGTTCTTCGCGAGCCTGTACACGCCCATCATATAGCGGTGGGCGGTCTCGCCCTGCCGGATCGGGTCGGTGTTCAGAGACGCCACATAGGGAGAAAAGACATCGGAGAAAATGCGGTTCATGTCCCACTTGACATAATCGACCCTGCCCTCGCGGAAAACGCGGCTCATCCGTTCCGTCATATAATCCACAACAACGGGATTCGCGAAATCCAGAACGCGCTGTGTCCTTCCCTCCGAATGCTCGCGTCCGGGTATCTGCATGACCCATTCAGGATGCGTACGGTAAAGGTTGCTCTCGACATTGACCATTTCCGGCTCTATCCAGATGCCGAACTTCAGTCCCATCCCGTGGATCTTGTCGGAAAGTCCGGAAAGCCCGCCCGGCAGTTTCTTCTTGTCAACGGTCCAGTCCCCAAGTGCGTGACGGTCGTCGTTCCGGTTCAGGAACCACCCGTCGTCCATCACGAACAGTTCGATTCCCGAATCCTTCGCAGCCTTCGCAAGTCTCAGAAGGGTGCTTTCATTGATCTTGAAGTAGCACGCCTCCCAGCTGTTCAGAAGGATCGGCCGTATCTCGTCCGCCCATTTCCCGCGCTGGATATGTCTGCGCACAAACGCATGCATATGCCGGCTGATGCCGTGGAATCCCGAATCCGTGCACGTCAGGACGGCCTCCGGCGCCTCAAACGCCTCCTGCGGCATCAGCTGCCAGGAGAAGCCCTCCGGGTTGATGCCGGCCAGAAACCGCGTCTGGCCGAACGCGTTGACTTCTGCGGACTCCCAGTGATTCCCGGAATATACCAGATTGCAAGCCGCCGCGAATCCTGCGTCTTCGGAGGTCTGGGCGGGATGCAGCATCACGAACGGATTCGCCCGGTTCGACGACGTTCCGCACGCTGAGGCGTTCACCACTTTCGGTCCGCTGACCGGAACCGAGAACCTCGCCATCTCCCTGACCCACGCGCCGCGGAATACGGTCATCTGAAGGTCCGCGCGTTCCAGATCAAGCTGCGCGCTCATCAGGCGAAGGATCGTAATGCTGCTCTCTCCTTCATTGATCAGTCGCGAGGTGCGTGTGATCACATCGCAGTCCTCGTAGACATAATAATGCAGTTCCAGCTTCAGCTTCGCAGCAGCGTCCTTCAGAACGATCTTCAGATGATCCGGCGCTTTCTCCGGTTCTCCCTGCCACGGAACAGAGCAGGGGACCGTCAGAAGATCCGGCGCGGATTTGGATATCTCCGCCGAATCGAACAGGAAATCGGATGTCCTGCTCCCGTCCGCGTTTACAATCTCCAGAAACGGCTCCCGGATATCCCCTTTTCCCCTTGAGGACATCTCGAGATTCACGTTTTCAAGCGTCACCGCGGAATGATCCGCGTCATATGAAATCATGTTCCCCGCGGGAAAAACGCGCCTCACGCTCATCGCGGCAAGATCGTCCTTGGAAAGCGATTCCGCCTGCGCGATCGCCGGTCCGTAATACAGGTGCTCCAGATGACCCGTTTTCGTTTTACGGAAGATATAGGTCGTTTCCGGCGTGGCCAGTATCCATGCGTTATGTCTGAAAGTGATCATAATGGCATCCTTTTCCGCTTATCGCTGTTCAGGGATTATTCCGCCGTTTCCTCTCTCCTCGCCTTGACCTCATCCGCGATTTCCGCGACTTTGGCGTCGGTCAGGATGTATTTCTTCCGGAACCACAGAAACGCGATCAGAAGTCCGATGACCGGAATGACCGTCATTGTCATTCTGAGGCCGTTCTTGGAAGCCGCGTCCACCGCAGCGGAGAAGTCCACGGTCTGGGCCGCCTCGTCGACCGCGTCGCTGCTCAGATGGAACAGGGACAGCGCGATCGAGGCAATGAACGCAGCTACGCCGGAAGCCAGCTTCACGACGAATGTCTGCATGGAGAAGATAACGCTTTCATCACGCCGGTTGTTTTTCAGTTCGCCGTAATCCACGGTGTTCGCAAGGAACACGGTCGTCAGAACAGTCAGCATGCCGTTCGCGGCAAAGATGAAGAACGCCGGGATAAAGAGAAGGAACACGCTGCTCATGTTCGTAAAGGCAAGGATCAGCAGGACAGCGTAACCGGCCATCGCCATGGCGAGCGAAATGTAGAAGATGCGGAGAGAAGAGAAGAGCTTCCTCAGCAGTGGATACATCACCATCATGGAAAGGATCTGGATCGCACCGCCGAACATATTGAACAGCGTATAGCTGTTGTACCAGCCCGTTCCGCCGAAATCATATTTGAAGAAATAGATGACCAGATTCGATGTTATGTAGATCGAGCAGTTGATCAGAACGATCGCAACGACGACCGTCATAGCCTGGTCGTTCTGAACCAGGGAGCGGAACATATCCTTGACGGAGGCGACCTTCATGTCGACGGTGCTGCTTTCCTTGATGTTCAGGCAGGTCAGGGTGATGAACACGATGAACAGGACCGCCACGACCAGTGCGAAGTACTTAAAGCCGGTCACTTCGACCATCACGGCGCCCGCTCCGGAGCCGGCGAACATCTTGCCTAGCGCCTGAACGGCGATCATCGTCACGATGGTAATGATCGCAGAACCGACGCCCGCGCAGGAACGAGCCAACGTAGTCAGGTTTTCACGCTCCTTGCCGCCTTCCGTGAACGCGGGGATCATGGACCAGTACGGGATATCCATCATCGTATAGGTGATGCCCCAAAGAATATAAGTGATCGCGGCGTAGGCGACCAGTCCGCTGCCGTCCATTTTCGGCGGCGCGGCAAACATCAGGAACAGGACGACCGCGTTGGTCAGTGTTCCGATCATCAGCCACGGGCGGAATTTGCCCCAACGCGTTTTGGTCCTTGCAACGATCACGCCCATGATCGGGTCGTTGAACGCGTCAAAGATTCGGGCAGCCATCAGAATGACGCCCATCGCGATCGCGCTGACCCCGAGCAGATCCTGGAAATAGTAGAGCACGTAGCTGGCGGAGAGCATGTAGACCATGTCCTTGCCGATCGCGCCCAGTCCGTAGGAAACTTTTTCCTTACCGGTGAGTGTATGCTTGTTCATGTTGATTTCTTCCCAACCTTTCCTGTGTTCTCGGTGATTATCTGTTCTTCAGGCCCATCGCCAGCTCCACGACTTTATAGGCGCCGTCATATAGGCCTGATTTTTTGTTTTCACAGATGCATCCGCACATATCCTTCAGAAGCGTTTCATCCTCAAGGAACAACTGGATCATCTGAAGCGTATGGGGGATATCGCGGCATTCCAGCGTGCCGTCTCCCATCTCCGCGGAATGGATCGCTCCCCACATTTCATGTCCGCCGATCCGCTTGATAAACAGCTTCGGAACAGGATAGAAAGCGAGCTCGCTCGGTTTCGTCACCAGCACGTCGCAGCTGCGGATCAGCAGATTGGTGCAGTATACCGCTTCGAAGATATCCGGATGCCAGAACGCGTGCACACCTGAAACATCGCCCGTCATCGCCGCTTCCGCGAACGAGCCGGTCTCCTGCCAGTTGTCGAAATGCTCAATAACGGAATTGGGCTCTCCGAGTTCCGGTCCGCCTTCTGCGGACGCGGCTCTCCCGCCAGCGAGGGATGGGATCTCTTTTTTCAGCTGCTCCCAGACCGTTTTGTAATCGCCGACATTGACATACAGCGCCGCGCGCCCTTCACGTACGGCGGGCATCAGATACCGGATGATCTCGGCGAAGATCTCCTTCTGCGCGCCCGCGCCACCGATCGTCAGAAGAAACCGGATGGGCTTCCCTTCCGCTTTCCTGGCAACGCGCGCCGCACAGTCCGATTCGATGTTGGCCGTCATCTCATGATCGATATAGTGCCCCGTATAAATCAGGCTGTCCGCCGGCATCGGACGGAGCACGTCACCCGCCTGCATGCCGTTCAGAATCCTATATCCCTGATAGGCCTGATGCGTCTGGATCGTATGAAGACTGCCC
Organism: Clostridia bacterium; assembly: GCA_017394605.1. Next base: position 13,189 of record JAFPXU010000089.1, read on the forward strand.
TCGGAAAGATGGAGCGCCATCGGCCAGTTGTCCGGAATCGCGTTCACGACATGCAGCATCCCCGCATGCACGGCAGCCTGAGCAGGCCATACATGGGTCGCGATCACCGGAACGTCTTTCGGGACGGCGCGGTAAACCGGCGCCATCAGCTCCGCGTTCTTCTGGTCGGAACTGTTATAGGTCAGTTTCCGGAATCCCTCGTAATTCATCGGCTCCCAGAACAGCTTGTTGAAAAGCCTGCTCTTCTGGGACAGTCTGGAACCCATGGAATACAGATCGTTCTGTCCGCTGATGATTTTCGTACAGGTCGTATGCGGATATCCGTTCAGGTCCATCCAGTAAGGCGTATATCCGAGGGCATGCGCTGCAGACGCCATCGCCATGGAGATCCTGTAATGACCGAATCCCATCCGGATATTGCCTACGATCACGCCTTTTCCCGTATCGAATCCCGCGCTGTTCCCGGTCTCCGCACTGTCCGCCGGTACACCTTCACCAAGACTGACCTCGTACAGACCGAAGCGCTCCGTCAGCACATGGTTCTCCTTCAGCGACGCCGGGTAGTACAGGCCGCTGTCGTCTCCGTATTTGCGGATCATTTTCTGTTTGGATTTTTCCGACTTCCGGTAGTCTTCCGGACGAATCGGATTCCCGAAGATCATTGATGAACGGTCCGTCATTTCTCCTCCAATTGTTTCATGTGATTTTTATTGATTCCGGGGCGTCATCCGCCCCCGTTTTGCAGCTTATGCTCGGGATTCCGCGCCGACGGTGAACCGGACTGTGACCGGTTCCGTCTGCTCCCCCCTCAGCGTCACGCTTGCCTCGCCCGGTTTCCCTGTTGTTCGGATATACAATCCGCCCGCTCCTCCGCGAAGCGTCACAAGGCTGCTCCCGCCGTATATTTCGATCGGACCGTCCGTTTCAGCCTCGACGCTCCCCTGATAGAACGGAAGGACCTGCCCGTTCTGATCATGAATGGAAAGACGGATCGAGCAAACGTCGTAGGTCGCGCCTTCCCTGAGATCGGTATGATCCGGCCGCGCCTCCAGATGGAGTTCCCTGGATACGGAACGCTCGACGGTTTTCACGATTTTTCCGTCCTTAACCGCCTCAAACCGGTACACCATCGCGGCCTTTCCCCAGTTGCCGATATACGCGCCGTACAGTCTGTAGGCGTCTTCGAACGTCATATGATATTTCAGCATCAGCTTCGCCGCTTTCAGCATGATCGGAATCGGCATCTTGTTCAGACCATACAACGCGGAGCGGTTGATCAGCGTCCGGACATCCTTCTCCTGATCCGGAGCGAAGCCCTCCTTCTCTCCCATCTCGTCGCTGACATAGTCATCGATCAGAATAGGGGGATGTTTCAGATACTTCCACTGCTGGCCCTCCGGTTTGAACGTCTTGACCAGCCGGTTGTTTTTATAGAAGCGGACTTCGTCCGCATTGGTGAACAGATAAATCTTTCCCGGACTTCCCTCCGGCCGTTCGCCCATGTTCATGCCGGAACTGATCTCCAGTACGGGTGTTTCCTCCTGCTGGCTGCTGTAGACGGCCGCGGCGAGTTTCGGGTTCCGGAACATATCCATCACGCCGTGATAGCAGATCCGATCGCCGCTTCCGAAGTCCTTATGGGTGTTGTAATCAAACATGCACCATCCGAAGACGCCCGCTATATCCTCTTCGCCCAGCGCCGCGTCCACGACGGTCGCGTGGCGGAGCGCCTGCTCCTGCCGGTGTCCCTCGCTGTCGAACGCCTTGGTCGGGAACATGTGTCCGTTACTTTCGCTAATGAAATAGGGCTTATCCGGATCGGGCGTGACGTTCTTTTTCTTTTCGCATCCGCCGTTCTTCCCGTTGTGGGAGAAGTCGTTGTAGGCGTAAACATCCTCCAGAAGACTGCTCTTTTTATAGCAGCGCACGCCGGATGTCTGTCTGGTCGGATCCAGCGCGCGGGCAACGGCGTTCGTCTTTTTGTAAAGCGCGTCGTCATCGACCGATTCGTTGATCCTTACGCCCCAGAGGAACACGGACGGGTGGGCGCGGTTCTGAAGCACCATGTCCTCGACATTGCGGACGGCCTGTGCTTTCCATTCCTCTCCGCCGATATGCTGCCAGCCCGGTATCTCCGTGAAAACCAGAAGCCCTATCTCGTCGCATCGGTCGAGAAATGCCTGTGACTGCGGGTAGTGCGACGTGCGTACCGCGTTCAGGCCGAGTTCGTATTTGCAGATATCCGCGTCCAGCCTCTGCTGGGACGCGGGCATCGCGTATCCGACATACGGCCAGCTCTGATGCCGGTTCAGACCGATAAGTTTCATGCGGGTCCCGTTCAGATAGAATCCGTCCCTGTAAAACACCGCACTGCGGAACCCGAGCGTCGTGATCTTTGAATCCAGCAGGATCTCCGCGCCATCGCGCATGCTTAAGAGATCCGTCCTGAGTGTATACAGAAATGGACGGTCGACCGACCACAGCCGTACCGCGTCGCTGCGCATTTCAAGGACTCGCACTCTGCGCTCTTCCCCGTGCATGGTCCTCGTTTCCGTCCTGCACGATTCCGCCGGAACGAATGTTTCCGCCGTGAGTTTCTCCGCGTCCTCCGCTCTTCCCTCATAGAGTTTCTGACGGATATGCAGCGTTTCAGTCTCCTCCGGAACGCCGTTCAGCATGATCTCGCTCTCTAGCAGTGCGCTGACATGATCCCGGTCCTTCTGGGGAAGCGCAGCCGTCACGATCGGTTTGGCGAAGACATCCTCGAGATAGACGGGCTCCACGACCTCCAAATAAACCTCCCGGTAGATGCCGCCGTAGGTCATATAGTCGATCACGTATCCGAAGGGCGGGATTTCCTGGCTTTCGCGGCTGTCCACCCGGATGGCAAGAAGGTTATCCTGTCCGGTCTTCAGACAGCCGGTCAGCTCAACGGTAAACGCGGTATATCCGCAGCGGTGTCCGCCGATATGCGTTCCGTTCAGATAGACTTCCGCGCTGTGCCCTGCGGCGCCGACGTGCAGCAGAACGCGCTTTCCGGCCCAGCTTTCCGGAACAGAAATCAGATGACGGTAGCCGCACTCCATCTGATACAGGCTTTCGTCAAAATAATGATAGGGCAGTTCTTTGCAGGTATGCGGAAGCCGCACTTTCAGAAGGCCGTTTCCATCATCCGAACCGATGCAGAAGTCTTCGCTCCATTCAGGTGTGAACAGCCAGTCATTGTTAAAGTCGATACGGGACATTGGATGATCCTCCGTTTCGGATGATTCAGAACAGAATACAGAGTCCGTTTGGGCGCAACAAAACAGAACAGGATTTTCGCCCACTTGATTTTACACTATCCCGCCTTATCCCTTCAAGGAATCGGGCGCCCAAAAACGCCACTGAAAGCGGAATCAGAATAATATATTTTCCGCGCTCTCCCGCTCTCTTTGTGACATCAATGTCCTTTATATATCGCCGGATCCGCATACCAGTCCGCACTGCCGGATACCTATCCTCTTTCTGAATACAAAAAGCCCCATCCCATCCGGTAAGGAATGGAATGAGGCATTCGAAGATAACGTATTTCTTCTGCCTGCGCAGAAGGGCAAAAGGCTCAGCCTTTGACTGCGCCGCCGGTAACGCCTTCCACGTAGTATTTCTGCAGGCACATGAACAGGACCGTGACCGGGATCGCGATCAGGAGACCGCCCGCGCAGAAACGGGTGAAGAAGCCCTGATAGTCATTCGTCCAGACCCAGCGTGTCATGGAGACGGCGACGTTGTATCCGCTCTCATATCCGAAGGCGACATAGGACGCGAAGATATAATCGCACCACGGCGCCATGAATGCGACCAGAGCGGTGTAAATGATGATCGGCTTGGACATGGGGATGATCATCTTGAACAGGATCTGCGCCCTGGTCGCGCCGTCGAGAATGGCCGCTTCGTCCAGAGCTTTCGGAATCGTGTCAAAATACCCCTTGCAGACATAATACCCCATACCGGAACTCGCCACGGAGATCAGGATCAATCCCGGCACCGCACCGGACTCCGTCAGACCGAGGGTCTTGAGAAGGAAGTACAGGCAGATCATCGTGAGGAACCCGGGGAACATGCCCAGCACGAGCCAGATGTTCATAAGCGTCTTGCGGCCTTTGAAACGCATTCTTGAGAGCGCATAGCTGACGCAGATCACAACCAGTGTCTGCAGAAGAGCCACAAAGAGCGCGATGGTCAGCGTGTTGCCATACCATGTAAGGAACTTGCTCTGTCCGCCGAACAGATACTGATAGTTCTTCCAGGACCATTCCTTCGGCACCAGATACGCCACCATACCGCCGCTTTCGCCGCGGAAACTCTGCAGCACCAAACCGACGAACGGGAAGAGCCAGATGATGCTGATCACGATAAGAACGATATAGGTAATCGTATTTGTGATTCTCTTTCTACTTTTCATTACTGGAATCCCTCCTCATCCCTGACGGAAGGCAGGACGTTGTATACGACCAGCGAGATGATAGCCGTAACCAGGAAGACCATGATACCGATGACGGCAGCGATCTTGTAGTTCGAATCGTTGATCGTCATTTTATACAGCCAGGTAACCAGCAGGTCCGTCGAACCGGCGTTTTTGGCCAGTTCCAGACTCTTCGGGTTGCCCTGGTTGAGCAGGAAGATGACGTTGAAGTTATTGAGGTTGCCGATGAACTGCGTCAGCAGGAAGGGACCCGTGACGAAGAGCATGTACGGAAGCGTGATCTTGCGGAAGGTCTGAAACGCGTTCGCGCCGTCAATACGCGCGCTTTCGTAAAGCTCGGCGGGGATATTCATCAGCAGACCGGTGACGATCAGCATGGTGTAAGGAATGCCGATCCAGAGGTTGATGACGATGATCAGGATACGGGCGTAGGTCGCGTTCGTCCAGAACGGTATCGCGCTGCTAATCCAGCCCCATTTGAGCAGATAGGCGTTAACGAGACCGTCGGGGGCGAACATCTTGCCAACGTACAGAAGAGACACAAACTGCGGTACCGCGATCGTCAGAACGAGTATGGTACGCCAGAGCTTTTTATATTTGATCCCCTTCTTATTGATCAGGATCGCGACCCCCATGCCCAGGAAATAGGTCAGGAACGTCGCAAAGAACGCCCAGACCAGCGTCCATCCCAGAACATAGAAGAACGTACCGCCGAAGCCCTCGCCGCCAATGCCGAACAGGGTCTTGAAGTTCTCCAGTCCGACCCAGGTGAAGAGCTTGGAAGGCGGCTGATGGGTCACGTCGTAGTTGGTAAAGGCGATGCAGATCATGAAGATGATCGGCACGACCGTAAAAATGAAGATGCCCAGGACCGGCAATGCCAGCAGGGTCTTGTCAAAGTTCTTGTCGATAAGCGAATGCAGATCAGCCCGGTTGCTGGGAAGTTTTTTTCCGTTTTCGAGCAGTTCTTCCGCTTCTCGGTTCTGTTTCACATTTAGGCGCCACAGATAGATCAGCGCAATGATCGCCACCACGGTCAGAATGCCGTAGAGCAGGATAAAGAAGCTGTTGTCGCCGTAAACGGTGACGCGTCCCTTCTTGTATGTCTCGACCGTTCCGAGCGTAAGCAGTTTGGTAAAATACTGCCAGCCGAACCCGAAGGTGAAATACAGCAGCGCAACCTCCGAGACCAGCATCGCAATACCGCGAACGATCTGCCCGCGACACAATTGTCCGAAGCCCATGATCAGGAAGGATATTTTAGTCTTCCAGTCGCCCCGGACGAAAGATTCCCCGATCTCCTTCAGGTCTTTCCCCAGCCATCGAAAGAATCGGGTCACAGCGTTTCCGCTTTTCATTTCATCCATTCCTCCCGTCTTTTGATTTTGAATCAATTGAAGATCAGGCATGGCGGGTAAGCCATGCCTGATCCATTTGCGGGAAATCAGCCTGCGTAGCTGATGCAGGTATCCTGGAACTGCTGGAGAGCCGCGAGCAGAGCGGCATCGTCCGCGTTGTTGTACTTACCGCCGATGATATCGTCGCCAAGCCCCTCAGCCAGAGACCAGTACTCGCCGGGATACTGTCCCTGCGGGACGGTGAAGGCAAGCTGCGCACCGAGCGCGGCCATCGCTTCGTCAGCCTGGAAGGCGGGATCCTTCTTGGCCTCAATGTTGGAGGGACCCCAGTTCACAGCGTTGTAACGGGCAAGCTGGACCTCGCCGCTTGTAAGATAGGCAGCCAGATCGTCACAGAACGCAAGTTTGGCTTCGTCGGTCTGCGGCTTGACGCCGAGGAGTTTGAATCCGCCGAATCCGCTGAGCTGCGTGTCAACACCGTTGATCTTCACGGTCGGGAGCTTCGCGCAGGCGTAGTTCTCTCCGAACATTTCCTTGGCGGCAGTGACATCCCACGGGCCGTCAATGATCGCGGCGGCATTGGTCGCGTTGGAAACGGAGGACCCGTTCACGAAAGCAGGCGATTTGGCCAGCTGGACAAGCGCCTTCATCGCGCCGACACCCTTATCGGAAGCATAGTCGATGTTGCACTTTGTGAAAGCGCCGGCATCGTCTGTATCATAGGTCAGGGTGCAGCCTGCGCCGAAGAAGAAGGCGGGCATATACCAGCCGCTGCGCAGGTCATAGTAGAAGCTCTTTCCGGCAGCTTCGCAGGCAGCGATGATCGCTTCGAGGTTGCTGGGATCGGTGATAACGCTCTTGTCATAGAACAGGAAGTATCCGTTGTCGGAGGTCATCGGGAACGC
>JAFPXU010000090.1 GCA_017394605.1 Clostridia bacterium
AGCTGGCATCTGCTTTTAAGGTGCTGGATAAAGGTTCCGTTCCGAGGGGAGCCGGAGCGATTCTGTGCTTACGGGAGGAAATCTCTGCCATTGACAGAAACACTTTCATTCTCCCAATCTGGATGATTTGAGAAGAGACCACAATAAGATAGAATCGTATATTAGCCGAAACATATGAAAGCGTAGGAAATTGCTTTGCTGAAGTGGATAAAGATGATAACCGGACGGATACAAACTCGGTTTCAAACTTTGAGATCATCAATATCGCCGGCACGATCAACCTTATCAACAATTGAAAACCCTGGAAATCTTAGTTATATTCCGCAATGTCAAAAGGCCGTCCACTTTGGACGGCCTTTCTGATGGAAATCGTTTGGAAAGGGAGACAGGGGCTTTATCGCGACGCTCAGTAACCGGTGCTGACGATTTCAAAGTCCTTTCCGTCCTCGCGGGCAAGCCACCACTGGTAATCAGGATATTCCGTATCCGGCTCCCAGGTGTACGGACCGTCCTCGACGGGGGAGTGGAAGTCCATCAGAAACGCCGCGACATCCCTGTAGTCCTTTCCGTTGCCGAGTGAGCGCAGCCATTCGAGGTTCTCCTCCGTGCATTCCTCGTCGCCTGCGTACTGGATCGAGTGGAGTTCGCATCCGCCCCAGGAAGCGAACTGGCATTTGATCGCTAGCATGGCGTTATACAGCTCTTCTTCCGTATACAGTTTGGAAGTTCCGAGATCGATTGTGACTTCCGGCGCAGTTTTGCCCGCGAGGTATTCTTCCAGGGTCAGGCCGGTCTGCGACATGATCTTCTTTGCTGTCTCGACACTGTCCAGATAGCGGATATGCCAGAGTTCGGAACGGTATCCGGTGATATGCTCCTTGCCCGGGAGATAACGGAGGATGAACCCGTAATCCGCCAGTCTTGAGTGAATCGTTTTCCAGATATCCGAATACTCGGGTTTCTCCATATCCTCGTTGTAGTAAACGTCCGTAAAGGTTCCGTCCGCGTTTTTGAGTTTGAAATACAGATCCAGCGCGAGACCCGTATGATGTTCGGAGAACCCGGGCTGCGCGACGGTCTTCATGGCGTAGTCGGCGCCGTATTTCTCGATGAAGCTGTCCATGGTCTTCTGCTGGTCCGCGATGCTTCGCCGTGCGGAATCCAGTTCGAGATAGATGCCGTGATTATTTTCAAGATCCGCTCTCAGTTTTTCATACGCGGCGAACGCCGCTGCTTCCACTTCCACCGTATCTCCGACGGAATTGGTAACGGACACGGTTTTGAGCGATGCTTCCCATCCGTCCGGAAGAGGATGCGTCTTGTTGACCAGCGCCATGTAATCAATGTCCGACTTGGCCGCGGTCTTCGGTTTCCCGAATCTGCAGGCGCATAACGCGAGGAGCATGCATGCGGCAAGGGCCAGGCAGATCAGCTTTTTATATGAGGTTTTCATGGGATTCGCCTCCGTAAGATCATTTCTTCATTTTGTATATCATATTTCCCACAGGATGTACGGAAATATGCAGGTTATTTGTAAGCGCCTAATAATAAGGCGTCACTAGTAATGCACCTTGAAAATTGAATAGCCGTTAGTATTTTACTGTGTTTCAGTGTGAACTGCTGCAGAAAGCTTTTGCTTCCGGACTCCACGGGGCGAAGGATTCATATTCTTCGTCCGTCATGCCCAGAGCCGGCCTGCAGTAAAGAAGATAGTTCAGATAATGAAAGACGCTGACATTGTTCGCCTTAGCCATCTCGACCATCGTGTAAACAATGGAGCTGGCTTCCGCTCCTTTCACGGAATCGCTGAACAGCCAGTTCTTCCGTCCGACCGTAAACGGACGGATCGAGTTCTCGCTCAGGTTGTTGGACAGACTGCAGCGTCCGTCCTCCAGATAGGTGTACAGATACTTCTCCTGGCGCAGCGTGTATTTCACAGCTTTGTCCAGTCTGGACCCTGCTTCCGGAGCCTGCTTTCCAAGCCATCCGGCGAACGCGTCGATCACCGGCTTCGCGTGTTTGAGCCGGTATTCTTTCCGCTGTTCAAAGGACAGTTCCTTCGCGCGCCGTTCGCACTCGAACAGTTCGTTGCAGTATTTCACGCCCTGAACGGCAGGATCACTGAGATCCTTTTCGGACCCCTTCGGTATGGCGTCGGCAAAATACCTGCGTATGTGCGCATAGCAGGCGCAGCGCGTATGTCCGGAAGATGGTTGTATCCTCCGTACCCGTCACATTCCAGGTATCCGCTGAATCCCTTCGGGAACTCCTCCGGGACCGTTCCGGATCTTGTCGGCGCGTATTTGTAAAGGATGATCGGAGGCTCTCCGTCTTCACCGCTCCGGAACAGCCACATGAATGACTGCGCCTCAGCGGTCCTTCCCGGTTCCTTCAGTACCTGTACCCGTGTCTCGTCCGCCATGACGAACTTCCGTTCCAGAAGCTTCCGGTGAAAGTAGTCATATACCGGTTCGAAATACTGTTTCCCGCATTGGATGATCCAGTTCGCCAGCGTCGTCCGGCTCAGTTCCACTCCGTACTGCTTCCAGTCCTTTTCCTGGCGGTAAAGCGGAAGACCGTTCGCGTACTTCTGGTACATCGTCCATGCCACGGAAGAGGGTGACGCCAGACTGTGGTTCATTAACGCGGGCGAGATCTCCGGCTTCAGGATCGTGGTCTCTCCTCTTTTCCGGCATTCGGGGCACGAACAGTGCGTTCCCATATACCGGAACAGTTTGACCTGTGCCGGTATATACTGGAGCTCATTGCGGATAAAGCAGTTCCCGATCGGCTCCATGCGCGATCCGCATTCCGGACAGATCCGGTCTTCTTCGGGAATGCCGATCACGACCTCCTCGACCGGTATGCCGCAAAGCTTTTCCCTGTATGTCTGTTTTGCCTTCCGGGTATGCTCTCTGACTTTTGTCTCAAGAGCAGGTTCCGGCTCTTCCGGATCCGCTTCCTGCTCCGCTTCGTCGAACGGGCTCAGCTGTCCGTCCGCGATCTTAGAGCTTTTCTCGCTGGATCGGCCGAACAGTTTATTCGTCAGATATTCGATCTGTTCCTTCTGAACGGCTTCCCGCGCGGCAGACTCCTGCAGCTGCTTCGTCAGCAGTCGGACCGTTTCATTCAGATGAAGGATGGTATCTTTCAGCTCCCTGATCTGAAGTTCCAGTGCGCTCTCTGCCATGCGGAAATTCCTTTCTTTTCTACGTCTTCAGTTTACCACAAAAACGCAAAAAATCCAGAATTCTGGGAAAAACCGGACTTTCAGATGTGCGGTCTGATCGCCTTCGGCTGCTCGATCTCCAACCCCGACATGAGCCAGTCGAACTGCTTCCAGGTCAGCTGTTTCGCTTCCGAACTGTTCCGGGGCCAGCGGGACCTTCCTTCCGAAGTCAGTCTCTTGTACAGAAGCGTGAACCCGTCTCCTTCGAACAGAAGTCCCTTGATCCCCGCAGAACAGAAACAGCGCCTTGCTTCTCGGGTCCATCCGAAGCTGTTCCTGTATGACCGTGATCAGCCCGTCGATCGACTTCCGCATGTCCGTATATCCGCATATCAGATAGATCGCGTTCACCCCGGATATGTCGCCTAACATCCTGACCTCCGCAATGCCTGCAGGGCCATAGCCAGAAGCTCCGGCGCAGCATCCCGGTATATGCGTACCGTTGCATTGCCGAG
>JAFPXU010000011.1 GCA_017394605.1 Clostridia bacterium
CGACGTGATCGACGACGCGGTCGACGAGTCCCTGTTCGACATCACAGGATATACATTCACCGACTACCAGACCGCTTTGGCCGAAGCACAGGCTGCGCTGGAACAGCTGGCAGGCTGACCGGAACTTCTCCCCATAAATCCAGAGACCGCGCTGACGCAAAGCGCGGTCTTTTTTATTGGGCGCCGCAGATGAAGCAGCGTCTATTTTATTTGTTATAGTCCGGTTTTTCCGCCTGTTTCTGCTTTCCTGAATCTGATCTGCCGCCAGATAAAACAGGAACCGCACTTTCGATTCCGTGCAGTTCCTGTTACAGTTCAGACGATTTTCGGTTTTCTCTTCCGATTCAGCGCTTGGCTTACAGATTCTTCAGCAGGCCGGTCTCCTCGTTGAACTCGTTGATGAGCTCGTCGATCTGATCCGCCTGAGCGTGCATGTCGGTCCAGTAATGCTCGTCGTACCACTGCTTGTTGATCTCTTCGTAGGTCTTGCCCTGCTGCTCGACCCAGGTGTAGTACTTGAGGTTGTGGACGCGCTTGCGGTCCGTATAGGTGAGTTCCTGCATCGTATCCGGACGGATGCCGTGGAGATGTTCCGCATAATCGGCGGCAGCGGGTGCTTCGCCGTATGCGCCGTACTGATCTTCGAGTTCCTTGATACGGCTCTGATACATGTCGGAGGAGTCGGTGCCGACTGTCGCAACGACATCGTGCTCGGTGAGCTCGTAGTACTTGGCCATCTTGATGCAGCAGAGGAGGTTCGCAATGCCGGAGATGCCGAGAAGCGGGAGCTTCGCGACGAAGTCTGCCGGAACGCCAACCTTCTCGATCAGGTACTTGTGACCTGCCGGATCATTGAAGAGCCGGAGCAGGCGCTGGCTGTCTTCGTCGTCGATATCGATCACCATGTCGGTGTTCTTGACATTATGGATCCACGGTACATGCTTGTCGCCGATACCCTCGATGCGGTGTCCGCCGAATCCGTTCCAGAGCAGTGTCGGGCACTGGAGTGCTTCGCCGACGGCCAGCTTGGAGGTCGGATACTGCTCCTTCAGATAATCGCCCGCGCTCATCGTGCCGGCGGAACCGGACGTGAAACATGCGCCCGCGAAACGGTCGCCGTCACGCTTGATCTGATTGAACGCGTCCTGGATCGCCTTACCGGTTACCTGATAATGCCATACGCAGTTGCCGAACTCTTCGAACTGGTTGAAGATCATGACGTCCTTGCGGGTCGCGCGGAGCTCATGGACTTTATCGAAGATCTCTTTTACGTTGCTCTCGCAGCCGGGAGTCGCGATGACTTCGCCTGCGATCTTGGACAGCCAGTCGAAACGTTCCTTGCTCATTTCGGCAGGAAGGATCGCGATGGAGTCGCATGCAAGCAGTTTGGAGTTGAACGCGCCGCCGCGGCAGTAGTTGCCGGTGGAGGGCCAAACCGCTTTGTGGAAGGTCGGATCGAACTGTCCCGTTACGAGACGGGGAACCAGACAACCGAACGAAGCACCAACCTTATGGCAGCCTGTCGGGAACCATTTGCCGGTCAGGATGATGATACGGGCTTTCACGCCGGTCAGGACGGAAGGTACCTCGATGAAGTTAACGTCACCGAACGTGCCGCCGCTGGGCTTCGGCTCGTTGCGCCAGGAAATACGGAAAAGGTTCAGGGGATTCAGATCCCAGAGCCCTACGTCCTTCAGCTTGTCCTTGATCTTCTCGGGAATCAGGTCAGGATTGCGCATTTGGGCGAAAGTCGGGATGATGATGCCTCTCTCACGCGCGCGAACAACCGTACGCTCGAGATTGTCACGATTCATGGTAAGATCGATCATATTAATTCTCCCATTCTGTAAAGATTTTTACGTATCAAGAATACACTATCCGCGGAATTGTTGTAAATACTAAACGGTCACATTCTCAAAAATATTTTGGTTCATCTAAAAAATTTTTCTTTTCCCGGTAGGCAAGCAGCAGATCCACCGATTCTCCGTAACTGCGGACACCGCTTTCCTGCGCGTTATGCTTGAGATAGCTGTCGTTCATCTGGGTCACGGTCTCCTCCGTCGGTCCTTCGAACGAATCCCAGTACGCGTTATGCGCGCGGAAATCGCGGATCACCGCGTCCGAGTAATACGCTCTTGCCCGGGCATACAAATCCGGATCCGCGCGGTACAGCGCATTGCCGCACAGGATCAGGGCGTTCGCAAGTCCCGAATATCGTATCTCCGGATCGGATGAACAGATGCAAGCCAGCATCCCGGTAAACTCCGCTTCGTTCTCGGAAGCTAACCCGAGCTGATGCGCCATTTCGTGCGCGGCTGCCGATGAAGTCAGAAGCGGGATCTGATCGACATTGACATTCGGTTCCGCCGTCAGTCCGATATAGATGCCGGAAATGCCGGACCACGAAAGTCCCTCCGACCAGGCAACCGGCTTCGCCCGCGTAACCTTGCCGGAAAAGCAAGGTTCCATTTCCGAAAGCGCCGCATACGCCTCGGGAAGTGAAGCGAACTTTTCTCTGTATCCGCCCGTCTGATAACGGAAAACACCGTTTTCATCCTCGACAAGTCCTGCCCGAACCTCCGACACCCTGATAGCGAGCTCTACCGTCAAATCGTACAGTTCCTCTTTCGGCCTCGCCTCCACGGTAACAGAAAGGCGGTTCTGAAGCGGTTCGCGGAAATAGTTGAATCCCCATGTCACGTAAAACAGGTTCCAGACAACGCCCGCGATGATCACGATCCGCACCAGCATCCGCACGAACCGTACCGGATTCGTTTTTCTCAGAAGCAGCATCACGAATCTGGTAAGAATCCTGAGCGGTATGCCGATCACAAGAGCGTACAGAATGACCTCCGCCAGCGAAATCGGGATCAGGGAAGTCAGCGAGCTGATCGCGTCCTTGATCTGCGGATAGAAACGCAGCGCATAGGCTTCGAACAGTTCCTTCCTTCCGGCGCAGATCGACGGCAACAGGATTCCGAGCGGAAGCAGCAGCGTCCAGGGAAGGATCCTTGTTACGGAAGACCAGTCACGTTTTTCGGATTCGGTTTTTGTGTCCTTTTGCTCCATACGCGATATTATATCATATGGAAAGAAGGCCGTGTTTGTGCTATGATTAGCCCATGAAAAGCGGTCAGGCATTCGCAAGCGTATCGAGCGCAACATACTTCCAGAGGATGGACCTTGAGGACATCGTAATGGATTTCCCCGCGCACGGCGTTTCCGACGCGGAGCTGTTTCTCAACTCGTTCAGCGAATACGAGCATGATTTCATCCGTCTCCTCGCGGAACGGGCGAATAAAACGGGGCTTCGTGTTCATGCCGTTCATCCAATGAGCATCCAGTTCGAACCCCAGATGTTTTCGATCCACCCGAGGCAGTACGGGGACGCGATGCGGCTGTTTGAAAAGGTGCTGCAGGGCGCCGTTATACTCGGCGCATCCAGATATGTCATGCACGGACCGCCGTATATCCGGGGCGTCCTGAAAAACGCGCAGTTCGACCGTGTTTCGGGTCTGCTAGGAGACTTTTCCGATATCGCCGCAGGATACGGCGTGACGCTGTGTCTCGAGAACGTCAGCTGGTGTCTCTTCCAGGAACCCGATTTCGGAAAGGCGCTCGCTGACCGTCTCGGCGACCGGCTCCATTACACACTGGATATCAAGCAGGCGTTCCGAAGCGGCTACACGCCGGACGATTACATCGATGCGGTCGGTCCGCTGATCCGCAACGTTCATCTGTGCGATTATGTCAGAGACGTATCCGGCCAGTACAATTGGAAACTGCCTGGCAAAGGCTGCTATTCGTTTGACGCGCTTTTTGCAAGGCTTCGTTCCGTCGGATACAGCGGACCGCTGACACTGGAAGGATACAGCGATTCCTTCCTTGATATTGAAGAAATATTTGAAAGCTACCGGTTTCTCAAGACGATTGCGGACCGGATCTTTTCCACCGAAACATCTTTAGGAGGTAATTAAAACATGGCAAGATACGACGACCCTTCCTTCCGCCAGAGCATGCGTCTGCGGCTGGACTACAACAACATGATGTCCGATATGCTCGGCGAGCGCGGAATCCGGGAAGAAGAGATTGACGGCATTTCCGAACAGCTCAATCAGGCATGCAGGGCGCTGGTCGAGAACCGCGGCAATATGCGCTGGCGCGAACTGCCGTATAACCAGAACCAGATCGTCGAGGACATCATCAGGGCCGCGGAAGAGATCCGCAAGCGCTGCGAATACTTTGTAGTCCTCGGCATCGGTGGAAGCGCGCTTGGTCCGATCGCCGTGCAGCAGGCTCTCAACCACCTTCGGTATAACGAGCTCCCGAACCGGAAGCGCAAGGGCCCGAGGTTCTATGTTCTCGACAACATCGATCCGGAGACCATGACCGCTCTGTTTGACGTCATCGACCCCGACAAGACCGTGTTCAATGTCATCACCAAATCTGGCGGAACCAGTGAGACCATGTCTCAGCTTCTGATCGTTTCCGACATCCTCCACTCCATGTACGGGGACAAGATCTCCGATCATCTGATCGCCGTTACGGACGAGTCCAAGGGCAACCTGATCAAGATCGCGAAACTGGAAGGTCTCTGCACGTTCTACGTTCCGGACGGTGTAGGAGGCAGGTTCTCCGAGCTCTGCCCCGTCGGTCTGCTCCCCGCCGCGGTCTGCGGCATCGACATCCGCGAACTCCTCGCGGGCGCGGCCTATATGGACGAGATCTGCGCTGAAGAGGATGTCCGCAAGAACCCCGCCTATATGCTTGGTACGCTGTCCTACATCGCCATGCAGCGCGGGATCAACATTCATGTCATGATGCCTTATGCGGACTCCCTGAAATATATCTCCGACTGGTTCGCGCAGCTCTGGGCGGAATCCCTCGGTAAGCTTGTCCACCGCGACGGCTCGGACGCGCACGCCGGACAGACGCCGGTAAAGGCACTCGGTGTTACCGACCAGCATTCGCAGGTCCAGCTCTACACGGAGGGACCGTTTGATAAGATCATCACGTTCCTCGGCGTGGAGAAATTCCGTTCGAAAGTCGCCATTCCGCTCCGGTATGAGGATATTCACGACGTATCGTTCCTGTCCGGTCATTCCCTGAACGAACTGCTGCAGACTGAGCAGCACGCCACGGAATACGCCGTCATGAAGAGCGGACATCTTTCCGAAACGATCACGCTGCCGGAAGTCAACGCCTTCACGATCGGCGAGCTGCTTTACATGTTCGAGGTCATGACTGCCTTTACGGGCGAGCTGCTGGATATCGACACGTTCAACCAGCCTGGCGTGGAAGAGGGCAAGAACGCCACCTACGCCATGCTCGGCAAACCCGGGTACGACGAGAAGCGGGCTGAACTGGAATCGCAGCCGGCAAAGAACGAAAAATACATCCTTGCATGACAAAGAAGCTGGCGGTTTTCGATCTGGACGGAACGGTCCTCGACACGCTTGATGATCTAGCAGGAGCATTGAACCACGCGCTTGCCGAATATGGTTTCCCCGAACGGACTTCCGAGCAGGTTCGTCTTGCGATAGGCGGAGGACTCAGAAAGATGATCGACCGGAGCGTTCCCGATACCGTCCCGGCAGAAGGGAAAGAACCTGTTTTCCGTTTGTTCATCGAGCGCTACGCGTCCCATTTTATGGATCACACCAGACCGTATGAAGGCGTTCCCGACCTGCTCAGGAACCTGAAGAACGCGGGAATGCTCCTCGCGCTTGTTACAAACAAGGACGCACGCATGGCGGAACCGCTCTGCGATACCTTCTTCCCCGGCATGTTCGACCTTGTCGTCGGGCACGCGCCTGGTCTGAGGTCCAAACCCGCTCCTGACGGTGTCGTGTCGGTACTGAACACCCTGTCCGTTCCGGCAGAAGAAACTGTGTATATCGGCGATTCTGAAGTGGATGCAAAAACCGCGGAAAACGCGGGCACGGATTCCGTTATCGTCTCGTGGGGATACCGCACCGTGTGCGAGCTGGCAGAAATGGGCATCCGCGATCCCGTTCCGGATCCGGAAACGCTTCTTTCCCGACTCCTTTGAAATCCAATCTGTATAACTGAAAAAAGGCGGCTCCCATACAGGAAGCCGTCTTTTTGATGTCTCGTTGTCCGTTTGACTCAGCGTCCCGAATCGTGGATCCTCTTGAAGTTGCCGCGTGTCTCCTTCACGGATGAAACGCTGACAAACGCGTCCGGAAACGCTGCAATAAGCCGGTAGAAATGGGTAAGCTGATGTTTGTTGATCACGCAGATCAGGACCGTCTTTTCCTGATGCGAATAGCCGCCTTCCGCGCGCAGTACCGTCGCCGTATGGCGGAGTTCGCGGATGAGCAGATCGCAGATTTCTTCCGGACGGCTCGTGATGATCTCGATCCGAAGCGCCTCCTTATTTCCCTCGATGATATAGTCGCTGACGCGGGTGGTCAGATAGCAGTAGATGATGCACAGAATGACCGGCTCGATATCCCACCCGTATACAAAGTAACTGCTGACCGCCACAACGGTATTGATCAGAAAGATGATATGGGTAAACGAATAGGCCGGATACGACCGACGTACAAGATCGGCAACATAATCCGTTCCTCCGGTACTCGCACCCGCCCGTATTGTAACTCCGCAGATGAATCCGCTGATCGTTCCCGCCGCTACGGGAGCGAGAAGAGTGGAACGTCCGTCAGCAGTATGATAGATGAACCGGCTGAGATCGATGACGCCGCGCTGCATGAGCAGAAGCGATTCGGAAAAAGCGAGCACGAACACAAGCGTTTTCAGACTGAAGTGGCGGTCAACGAACAAAAAGGCAATGAGCGCAAGCGGGATGTTGATGATCAGTGAAGAGTAGCCGATGCTGAATGAAAAAAGATACTGGATCATCGTGGCGATTCCGTTAATCCCCGCAGGCGCGAACGCGTTATGAAGAATAAAAATCTGATAATTGAGGGCCATCAGAATGCCCATGAAAAAGACGAGCACGTACTCCAGGACGTGCCTAGTAAAAGAATGTTTCATGTCTGCCTTTCGAATAACAAACGATAAATCAGGACGGGTTCATCCCGACAGCCGGGCAGTCTCCCGGAGCAATGAAAACCGCCGGTTTCTCCTCCCGCAAAAAAGGGGTCGGGCATTTGCTCGCCCGAACCCCCGCAATTCAGCGTATTCTTATTCCTCGTCAATGGAGAAGTTGTCAAAGTATCCCTGAACGAGAACCACAGGTGTACCCTTGTCTCCGCTGCCGGATGTCAGATCGCACAGGGAACCGATCAGATCGGTGATCCTTCTCGGGGTGGTTCCTTCCGAAACCATGTTTCCGACCAGATCGCTTTCCTTCTTGCTGATGTATTCGGCGATCGCTGCTTCCAGCTGCTCACCCTTCAGATCCTTGAAGTCGTTATCCGCGAGGTATTTCAGCTTCACTTCATTCGGCTGCCCGCGAAGACCGTCGGTGCATGCCGGACAGACGACCGGGTCAGCAAGCTCCCAGATCTTTCCGACAGGATCCTTGAACGCGCCGTCTCCGTAGACCATGACTTCGATGTTCCTGCCGGTTTTTTCCTTCAGCTGCGCCGCGATCCCTTCCACGACCTGCTTGCAGTCGCGCGGGAACAGTTTGACGCGGTCCTCCTGCGCCTTGTTGCTTCCGTAGAGACCATAGTCGCGGTTAAAGCCGCTCCCATCCACGGACTCCGTCAGAATATCGTCCATACCGAGCACTACCGCGGCGCCGGCGTTTTTCAGATACCGTTTGCTGCGCTGTCTCGTATGGATATCGCAGCAAAGGACGTGATCCGTATACTTAAGGATCGCTCTCGGATCGTTCGCGAAAATGATCTCGGCCTCGCATCCCGCAGCCTCGATCAAATCGTGATAATAGGCAACATAGTCCATTCCGGTGAAGGGATGTTTCGGATAGCCGAACAGCTCGCGGTACTGTTTTTCGGTCAGAACGTCCGTATAGGGATTGACACCCTTTTCATCGAGAAGGTCCTCGGAAAACAGATGGTTTCCGACTTCGTCAGACGGATAGCTGAGCTGTACAACCAGTTTTTTCGCGCCCATCGCGAACGCTCTGAGAAGAATCGCGAAACGGTTTCTGCTGAGGATCGGGAACAGGATGCCTACGGTTTCCCCGCCCAGCTTGTTTCTGAAGTCCTTGGAGATCTGTTCCGTCGTCGCATAGTTTCCCTGCGCGCGCGCAACGACCGCTTCCGTGACCGCCACAACGTCCCTGTCATGGAAATAGAAGTCGTTGTGATAGGACGCGTTCAGCAGCGCGTTGACCGTGATCTTGACGATATCATCGCCTTCACGGATGATCGGGGTGCGGATGCCTCTGGCAACTGTCCCTACTAATCTGATCATATGTCCCTCCCGTAAGTACCGGCCTGCCGCGCCGTTATCTGGCTGGCAGATTTGCCGAATATTATATACAAAAACAAGAAATTATTATACCCGAAACGATCCCCGTGCGCAATGATTATTTCTGAAAAAACGTGGTGTTTCTTCCGCGTCAGAAGCGGGCGTGTCTTCGGCCTGATGCATGTCTCTCAACGAATTATCCCGAAGTGACGGCATGATACGGGAAACCGTTATTCCGGAACGGCTTCTTACCCTTGCCCGGAAATCGTCAGGATCCCGGAACAGAAAGAGACCGGCTGATAGTCAAGATTCGGAAATTCCCGTCTCATGTCATCGATAATGAAGTAGAACTCCTCGTCATCCCACTCATCCCCCGCCTCCCGCCGGCAGTGTTCCAGCTCTTCGCGGGTCTGAAAAGCAACGTCCCCTATCAGAATCTTTCCGCCCTCTGTCAAGCGATCCATGAGGTCACGAAGAAGGCCGGTCTTCTGCGCGTCGGTCAGATGATGCAGCGAATAGGTCGCCACAACAAAATCATACCGCAGGTTCCGCAGCGCTTCCGTAAGCCCCTGCGAAAAATCGCCCTGATAGAGATGCGCGTCCGGCATCTTGGCGGATGCCAGTTCGACCATCCTCCCCGAAAAATCCTGTCCGTAAACGGTGCAGCCGTTCTCGCAAAGCTTTGCGGTGAGCATTCCGGTTCCGAACCCAAGATCCAGTACAACGGCGCACCTCTTCTCCATTACAGTCCGATAGATCCCGTTCAGTACCTTTTTGTATCCGGCAAACGGATACGCGTTCTCCTCTTCGGACAATCCGACGTCCAGGTCGTACCCGTCCGCCCAAAGATCGAAACCCTTGTGATCCAGCATGCATTCTTCTCCCGCCTAAACGGACAGCCTACGCATCATTCCGACTATTGGCAAAACCGCCGATTATACGATTGCTTCTGTTCTTTTCTCCGCCGTCCCTGTATCCGGCCGTGCAGTTGCGGACCGCAGCCGCAGCCGTTTCATTTTTCTGAGGAACGCGTCTTTTCTTCCGTCATTCCCATTTTTTCAGTCAGATCATGGAGGCTTTTATCGTATTGGGCCTGAGATATGGCTCCGTGCTCCAAAAACACATCCAGCGTTTTCTTCTGGCGAAGATACAGAAGCCTGTTCTTTTCTCTGTCATTCAGATGCGACCAGTCGACATTCTCTACATTTGCGTCCACGAGTTTTCCCCTTGATGATTCAGTCCGTCCCCGCCGAGCCAGGACCCGCTCAAAGAGGCAGTCCGTGCACCGTACGGCATCGTTGTCAGCGGTACAGTTCCGGACGCCTGTCCTTCCAGACCGGTCTTCTCCCCTGCTCCGTTTCGACATCCGCGAGATCCAGATCGGCGTAAATGACATTCTGCCCGGAATCCGCGACAGCGATCAGGGCGCCTTGCGGTCCCGCGATCAAAGAGCCGCCTTCGTGCTGTCCTGCTCTGTTCGGAGGCGTGGAAGTATTTCCGACCGTAAAGATCCCGTTCTCGATCGCTCGGGCTCTCAAAAGCACAGAAAACTGATCCGCGAATCTGTACGGCCACTGGGAGCAGACGAACATGACCCTTGTCGGAGGTTCCGCGACTGCCCTGCATAGTTCGGGAAAGCGGATGTCGTAGCAGATCACCGCGGCGCACCGGACGCCGTCCAGTAAAAAAGTACCGAACGTATTTCCCGCGCTGTAAGCAAGATTCTCTCCGGACCGGGAAAGCAGATGGATCTTGTCGTACCGGCATACGCAGTATCCCTGTCTGTCGAATACATAGGTCGTATTGTAGATTGACCCATCCCTGCGGTCCGACACGGAACCTCCCACGATATTGACGGAGTACTCTTTCGAGAGAGCTCCGAGCAGCTTTATCGTCCGTTCCCCGTTTATGTCGCTCGCGGAGGCAAGATCCTCCCTCGGAAAATAGCCGGAATTCCACATCTCCGGCAGGGTAATAACGTCCGGTCGGATCGTTTCCGCAGTCTCCGAGATCCGATCCGACACCGTTTTGAAGTTCTGATCGGGATCCGGAGAAAGATGGTCCATCTGAATGCAGGCAATTCTCATCTTTTTGTCGTTCTTTTACATGTGATTGGTCCGTTCTGTTTCATTCCTATCCGGAACAGAACGTTTTTTTAAGCTCAGCGCGCAATCAGGCCGAGCGGCACCGCGCGTTCCATTTCGCCAAAGTCTTCCCGGTTCCGGTCGGAGATCAGAAGACTCCGCCCGTTTTCCACAAGGATCTGCGCGGATCCCCCTCCGTCCAGATTAATCCCGTTCACGATGCCGGCATCCGTGCAATAGCGCGACATTTCCAAAAGAGTCGCGCCGCGGCTGTCTTTTCCGGGCTCGTGTCCAATCTTGGCAGCTCCTTCCGCCCAAATCACGACCGGATTTCCGTCTCCGTCGCTTCCGAGCGCCATTCTGGCCGCACGGTCCTGCGCGTACCGGTGCGGATACAAACTGGGCGGATACGGCACGCGCTGGCGCGGGTCCCGGATATTGTAGAAGGATGAGACAAACGATTCCGTCCGGTTTCCGCTGACGACCGTGCTGTTGCCGGTCTGTATGCCGAACTGGATATCTTCCATGCCGTAAAACACGGCTGTATCCCCTGGGGAGGCGATCCGTTCCGGTGTGCGCATCACGAATCCGGACGAGGGGACCGGGGTGTATCCGCTCTCGCTGACGCCGGCGACCCGGTTGCCGATGATGACCGTATCCCATCCCCCGCCGCGCTTTGTTCTTCTGCAGAATGGACGCGTATACAGTTCCGCGTTCCGCCCATGCAGATACTTCTTTCCGCCCAGTCCGATCTCAAGCGTCCGGATGTCCGGAATCTCCACGAAAGATGTGCCGTCATGCCGGACCAGCAGTGCTTCCCTGTGGTATAACGGCGGATTCAGGATAACGCCGTCCTTCACCATAAGTCCGATCGGCGTCCCGACATGGTCGAACGGGGTCGCGCAGTCGAAGCTGTCCATGATAAAGAACGGGGCATTGCATTTGAATGCCGCTTCCTTCTCCGTCTCCGACAGGAACCCGAGCGTGCTACGGACCGGAATGATCTTCGTAAAAGGCAGTTTCCCGCATACGACCCCAATGCTTCCGGAACGTTCTAGCTCCTCCACAAAGGTCTGAACGCGTTTTTCCTTCGCGTAAATCTTCGCGTTCTGCACAGCGGCATATTTATTCAGAAGATAAGCCGCTTTTGTCAGGCGGTCGTCTGTTTCGACCCTCCCCGTCATTCCGGGCATATCGGGAACCGGCACGCCTTCCGGAAGAGAAAACAGGATCATCCGTCCGAAAATCCATGGCATGACGGGAACGATAAACTGCCGGTAGAGAAACACAATTTGGGAAAAGACGCTGTCCGAAGCGTCCGGGCGCAGAAAGTCAAGCGATGACCATCCGTTCAGGCGCACGATCTGCACCCTCTGGATCTCCCCGTCTTCCAGCGGATAGATTCTTATCTCCGTTTTCAAACGACCGTTCCGTTCCATCCGACAGTCGAATTGTCACGCTTCCGGGTACTCCGTGCAAAGCAGCCTGTAGGGCGGCTCATCCTCCTCGATCTCTGGGAATCTTCCGACCGGGGGATTGAAGCGATTGTCGTTCGCGTCATCGTTGCACTGTGAAACCTCTCCGAGAAGCACGCTTCCCGTGCCGGGCTCGACCTCAAAATCGTGATAGAGATACTGCGTAACGAAAATAGATTCCCCCGGCGTCAGGCGGATCTGCGTTCCCGCAGGAACCGTACACGTCCTGCCATCCAGATGGACCGTAACGTCGGATACCGGATCGACCGACTCATCCGGGTTCGAATTGTATACCCGGATCAGCACGTTTCCGCCGCCGCGGTTGATGATATCCTCCGTCTTCTGCCAGTGGAAATGGTTGGGAGAGTACTGGCCTTCCTTAAGATACAGCAGCTTCTCCGCATATACCTTCGGGTATTTGTCCGGCATCTGTCGGCTTCCGTTGCGGATCGTGATCAGGGAAAATCCCATCTTGTCAAAATCTCCCCCGCCGTAATCCGTAATATCCCAGCCGAGACCGCAGTCACGCACCTCGTCGTATTCATGGCCCTTTGTTCTCCATTCCTCAGGGGTAAAATGACAGAACGGTGGAAGAAAACAGCAGTATTTTTCGCACATGGCCTCCATCTCTCTGAGTGCCCTGTTGATCTCCGAACGTTTCATTACAGCTTGTTCCTGCCTTTCTCTTATGGTTCTACAACATATTTATTATACACGCTTTCCGCCCGACAGGCGAAAGGGCTTGCTTTCTGCGTTATTGAATCACTTTTTCGGGTTCCGTATAATAAGCTTGCAAAAAGGAAACAGAAACCAATCAGGGAGGTCATCATTATGGAACTCGGAAAAAAAATCAGAGCGCTCCGCTTCAAGGCAGACATGACGCAGGAGCAGCTTGCCGATAAACTGGGGATCGCCGCTCAGTCGGTCTCCAAGTGGGAAAACGGAGCAACTATGCCGGATATCACTACGCTTCCGCTGCTTGCGGAAATCTTCGGCGTCACGATTGACGATCTGTTCGACCTGACCGTGGAACAGCGCTTCAACCGCATTGAGAACCGCATGGACGTGGAAGACGATCTTCCGCAAGACATCTTTCTGGAATATGAGGAGTCCTGAAATCGCAGCTGACGGATGAAACATACAAGAAACGGGCGACCGAACTGATCGCGTACTTGTACTGGCACAGAATGGAAATGTTTTCAAAGAAAGCGAGCCGCTACGCTAGAGACGCGGTCCGGCTCTCTCCCGGAGAAAAAGGATGCCAGTGGATCCTTCAGAAAGCCGAGGGCCATGCGGCCTGGGACTGGAACATATCCAACCATACCGCAGCCATCGAATTTTACAAGGATCTGGTCGAGAAAAACCCGACCGAAAAAATGCCTTATTACTATCTGCTCGATAACCTGATCGCAGATCACCGTGCGGATGAAGCGGACCGTTACCTCGAACGTCTGTGCGCTCTGCCGGACACAAGGCCCATCAGCAATCAGGAATACCGTGCTCATATCGCGCTCGCCCGGTTTGACGAAAAGACGGCCGACGGAATCATCGAGCAGATGCTCTCCGACAACCCGGAAGACTGGATCTGCTTGTTTGAGGCAGCGCAATATTATGCCAAAAAATGCAATTATGCAAGGGCAATCGAGCTTTACGAGCGGTCATTCGAAAAAACGACACGCAGGCCGCGTTTCACGGACGAGCTGATGGGGATCCGGGACATTTATGTCATTCTCGGAGAATACGGAAAAGCCGCGGATACCTGCGGCCGGATCGTCGATCTGCTGGAAAATGAATGGGGCATCAGGGAAAGCGACGAACTGAAGGCTCTGAAGGAGAAAAAAGCGGAACTTCTGAAAAAAGCGTGAAGATCCGTACCCATCCGGGCGAAAACGGAAACGCCTACAGCAGCGGCGCGATCGCCTTCAGAACGCCTCCCGCAACGCGGGAAAGCAGTTTCTCCTGCTTCAGCCGTTCCTGCGTGACCGGCTCGCACTCGAGGATCGTCTTCTGAAAATCCTCCTCGATCTCAGCGATGCACGGGACGTCATACAGAAGCGCGCCGCATTCGAAATGGTGGTAGAGGCTGCGGTAATCCAGGTTGATGGATCCGACGAACGCGCGTCTCCCATCCGCAACAAAAGACTTGGAATGAAGGAATCCGGGCGTGTAGGTGTAGATCTTCACGCCCGATTCCACAAGAACCGGAAAATAGGTTTTGGCAAGAAGATAGGCGAACTTCTTGTCCGGAATCCCCGGAAGGATCAGTCGGACATCCACACCCCGCTGCGCGGCAAAACAGATTGCGTTCTGCAGCTCCCCGTCCAGGATCAGATAGGGCGACATGATATGCACGTACCGCTCCGCGCGGTTAAGGAAATCCATATACACCTGTTCTCCGACTTTTTCACTGTCGAAAGGACTGTCTCCGAACGGGAGGACAAAACCCTCCGCTTCCTGGGGCTCAGCCGTATTCAGGATCTCAGTCGTTGAGAGCGCTGCGGACGGATCGGACACTTCCCACATCTCCGAAAACATCAGAAGAAAACTCTCCACAGCCGGTCCCTGAACGCGGATTCCGGAATCCTTCCAGTGACCGAAAGGATGCTCTATATTCACATACTCATCCGCCAGGTTCACGCCGCCCGTATAGGCGATCTTTCCGTCGATCACAAGGTTTTTCCTGTGATCGCGGTAGTTGTAATGCGTGGAAACAAACGGCGTCAGCGGGGAAAACATATGACATTCGATCCCGATTTCACTAAGCCGTTTGGAATAATCATGCGGAAGCCTTGTCAGTTCACATGTCCCGTCATACAAAACGCGGACCTTGATCCCGTCTTTTACTTTCCTCGCCAGAATATCCAGGATCTCGCCCCACATCTCGCCTTCCTGAATGATAAAGTACTCGAGATAGATATAGGATTGTGCGTTTTCAAGGTCCGTCAGCATGCTTTGCCAGTAATCCTCGCCCACTGCAAAGTAGCGGACGGACGTATCCTGGTAGACGGGATAGCATCCGGTGGACGCGATATACCTCGCGACGGCTGCCTCCTGCGGTTCGCGTTCTGCCAGTCTCATCATCACGTCGGGATCCTGCCGGATCGCGGACCGGTTCATCTCGATCTTGCGGTTGACCCGCCGCGAGAAATTGCGGTTTCCCCAGTTGCCCTTCGTAAAATAATAGAACGCCCCTCCGATCACCGGCACGACGGCAATCAGAAGCAGCCAGGTGATCTTCGCCGAAGCGTCCATGCGGCTGTTGATCAGGATCGCGACGGTCACAAGCTGAAATACGATCGTTGCTCCGACCAGCGTTTCGGACATCCATCTCGCGATATTGACCGTCAGAAGGAACAACAGCCCGACGCCCAGGGCAAGGAACAGCAGAATGATTCCCGTTCTGCTGAAAATAACGCGCATAATGCCCCTTTTTCCTGTTTTCAATAGATGTCTGACGCCTCTTCTACGCTGCTCCATGTTTTCCTGTTCCGAATCATTTTCTTCTAATTGGCAGTCTTATTATACATAGAGAAAGGATGAAAAGAAACCGGCCGTGGCCGTCCCTCACACTTATGAAATTCCCTGATTGGAAATCTCCTGGAGTCGTTCCTTCTCAAACTGAAGGGTATACAATGCGTAATACCGTCCCTTCTTCGCGAGCAGTTCGTGATGACTGCCCTGCTCCACGATCTCGCCCTTCGACAGAACGATGATATTGTCGGCGTGCTGAACGGTCGAGAGCCTGTGCGCGACGATCAGCATCGTTCCGATATTCATCATCTTCTCAAGGGAATCCTGAATCAGGATCTCCGTTTCTGTATCGATGTTCGCCGTGGCCTCGTCCAGTATCATGACGGAAGGTCTGTGGATGATGGTTCTCGCGAAACTCAGAAGCTGCCGCTGTCCCGCCGAGAAATTGTTTCCCCGTTCACGGACAGGTTCGTCCAGTCCGTTTTCCAGCCGGTCGATGAAATGGTCCGCGTTAACATACCGGCAGGCAGCCATAACCTCTTCATCCGTGACGCCCTCCTTATCCAGAAGGATATTGCTCCGGATCGTTCCCGAGAACAGGAATACATCCTGCAGCATCTGACCGAAGTGTTTCCTGAGGGACGCGGTCTTGATCTTTCGGATATCGATCCCGTCAATCAGGATCTCGCCCTTCTGAAACTCGTAGTTCCTGCAGATCAGGGAAAGAATCGTCGTTTTTCCGGAACCGGTCGCGCCGACGAATGCGACCGTCTGATCCGGCATGACATGGAACGAAACGCCTTTCAATACCCATTCATCCGGAACATAGCTGAACCATACGTCGCGGAATTCAATCTCTCCCCGGACGGAATCGAGCTCGATCGCATCCGGCGCGTCGGTTATGGCAGGCACGATATCCATGATCGTAAATACCTTCTCGGCTGACGCGAAAGCGGACTGCAGCCAGTTGAACTGCTCCGCCAGATTCTGGATCGGTGTATAGAACTTGTTGATATACATATAGAAGCTGACGATCGTTCCTGCTGTCAGGGCTTGGCCAAGGAACATCGTTCCGTCGAGATATCCCTTGCCGCCGAGGTAGAACAGACAGAGAACCGACGAAATGTACAGCATATAGACGAGCGGACGGAAAATACCGAACACAAGGATCTGCTCCTGCTTCGCTTTTCCGAGTCCTCTGCTCTTTTCTGTAAAGTCGCGGAGCTTTTCCTTCTCGCGGTTGAATATCTGCGTGATCTTGATGCCGGACAGGTTTTCCGACAAATACGTGTTGATGTCCGTTGTGCGGTCCTCACACGGCGGTACGCTCTCCTCGCGAATTTCCGGAAGATCACCGTGAAAAGAACGATGAAGGGCACGAAACACAGGACCATCAGGGTCAGCTCATAATTCAGAAGGACCATCGCGATAAATACGCCGATCACCACGAAGAAATTCTTAATCAGGTTGACCAGAAGCGTGGTGAACATCAGAGAGATCGCGTTGGTATCGTTTGTGACTCTGGTAACGAGCTTCCCGACCGGAATCGCGTTCATCTGTTCATGAGAGAGCGATTCGATATGCGTGAACAGGTCCTCCCGCAGCCCGGAAATGATCTTCTGGCCGACCCTTTGCAGTACGATCGCCTGCACATATGTGCAGACCATGGACACGATCAGGATGCCGGCATACGTTCCGACCAGACGGAACAGTTCCGGCAGTTCGAACGATTGGCGGATCAGATCCGTGATCTGCCCGATGATCAGCGGGGATATGATATCGTACGCGATGCCGAACAGCATGATGAATCCGACAAACACAAAGCTTCCCGCATATGGTTTCGCGTAGCGGAGCAGTCTCCGGATGATCTCCCCGTCTTTCATGTGACGGTCAAATCCGATTGCCTGTTTTTTATCCTTGATCGAAGCGTACGCAATGATCAGAACGACGGAGATGAGTCCTATGATTCCTCCGGCAAGAAGCAGCGGATATGCCTCACGCATTGCCGTCACCTCCCCGCTCTTCCTCCTCCAGCTTCTGGAGTTCGACCATCTTTGCGTATTCGGGAGAAGCAGAAAGAAGTTCCTCATGGCTTCCGACCGCAGAGACTCTCCCGTCCTCCAGGAATACGATCTTGTCGAGGTCCTTCACGGTTGAGATCCTGTGTGCGATCAGCAACGTCGTCTTTCCCCGGCGGTTCTTTTTCAGATTGTTAAGAATCACCTTCTCCGTATCCGTATCCACGGCGGAAACGGCGTCGTCCATGATCAGAATCGGAGCGTTCTTCATGAGAGCGCGGGCGATGGAGATACGCTGCTTCTGTCCTCCGGATACGGTTACGCCGCGTTCTCCGAGCACGGTGCGATATCCGTCCTTGAATTCCGATATATTGTCATGAACATCTGCCAGCGCGGCAGAGACTTCCACCGCTTCCTCATCCAATTCATCATAGGCAAAATTGATGTTATTGGCGATCGTGTCCGAAAACAGGAAGTTATCCTGCGGAACATACGCGCAGCCTTCCCGCACGGACCGGATCGATATGTCCATGATATCCGTCCCGTCGATGAATACCGTACCCTTCGGTACGTTGTAGGTTCTGAGGATCAGGTCCACGACAGTCGTCTTTCCGGACCCCGTTCTGCCTACGATGCCGACGCTCTCTCCGGGTTCGATCGTAAACGAGACATGCTCAAGTGCGTTGAACTCTCCACCCGGATAGCGGAACGTCAGATCCCTGAACTCTATTTTTCCCTTGATATCTTTCAGGTCTTTCGCATCCGCGCCGTCGTGCACGGTGATCTCCGCGTCCAGCAGCTCCGTAATGCGGTTCATGGACGCTTTCCCGCGCGCCGTTTTTTCGATCAGCATCGAGATTGCCATGACGGGCCACACGATCGACGAGAAATACGCAATGTATTCCACCAGTTCGCCCGCGTTGAACGTCCCGCAGTAGACAAGATATCCGCCGTATCCGAGGATCACGCAGATAACGGTCTCCACCATCAGGGTGATCAGAACATTCAGTGTTACGGAGACCTTCGTATACGCAATGTTCGTGTTCTCATTTTCGACATTAAGTCTGCGGAACGAGTTGAGCTGCTGAAGTTCCTTGACAAAAGCCTTTATGACCACATACCCTGAGAAGCTTTCCTGCGCGAAATCGGACAGATTGGAAAACGCCTGCTGCCGAACCTCCCACTTCTGCATCATGGCTTTGCCCATGATGATGCCTACCGTCAGGATGATGGAAAGCGGGATCAGCGTAAGAAGCGACAGAACCGCATCCATCCGCCACATTTTGGAAAAGGCAAGCGATCCAAGAAACAGCGCGTCGAAGAACAGGATGAGACCGTCTCCGAAGCATTCCTGGATCGTATCCAGGTCGTTGGTGAACAGGCTCATGAGATTTCCGACCTTATTGACGTGATAATACTCTCTGGACAGTTCCTTGCAGTGGTCGAACATCCGGACACGGACATCGGTCTCCACCTTGATCGCGGATCCGAAAAAGCAGACGCGCCACAGGAATCTTCCGACGACCATCGCAACGATGATATAGATGATCGGAAGGCAGATCCGGTCCAGCAGAAACGCCGTATCGAACGGAACGGTCTGCCCTCTGTAAAGAACCGCTCCTTCATTCAGGCCGTTGATCAGCATGCGGTACAGTTCCGGGATGATCAGCTGCGCATAGTCGACAAGAATCAGGGCCGCCACCCCGAGGAGGAGCTGCGGCAGATATTTCCAGTAATAGCGGTTGATATGCTTCCCGAAAATCAAATCAGGGCACCTTTTCCCAGAACGGATCAATACCGGACTGCGGTAATAAATTGTCCGGTCAAAACCGGACTTCTGCCGCTAATTATAGAATAGGAAACCCTGCGGCGCAAGCACGCCGCAGGGCAATTTCTCCGTCGTTACCGGTCGGTCAGAACAGGCACAGCGCCGCGGCGCTCGCAGCGGAGTAGAACAGCCAGATCTTAAACGACCCGCGCCCTGTGATCTTAGACCTGCCCATGCAGACGCACCCCGCCGCCAGCACGGAAACTGCCCAGCTGGACTGGAGTCTCCTGGGAGTAAACCCGAAGCAGTCGATATACAGAATCAGCTTCGACGCAGCGACAGCAGCGAACAGCAGGCTTTCCAGAAGCAGGATAAGCGAAACCGTCAGCGCCGCTCTGTCCTCCCGCACCGGACGCAGCGACATCTTTTCCATCAGGATGAGAAGAAAGAAGTTCACGCTCATCACACCGCAGAGTTCGAAAAATCCCTGACGCGCATAGCGGGATACAATAAACCCCTCCGGGAGCTCGCGCACGAACGCGCCGAACAGATACCGGAACTGCACGATGAAAAAGACGCCGTACATCAGGCAGAAACAGGCGGCGAGGATCGTCCACACGCGGTTTTCCACCCTGTGCAGCTTCCCGACTCGTTCCATCGTCCTTTGCGCGGATTCGCGAAGCCGGTCACGGTCCTCACGCATTCCCCCGGCGATCAATCCGAACAGATAGGCGCCTACGGGCAGAGACAGAATCCATTCGGGATCCAGTTCAAAGTGCCAGTTCTCAAACAATCCGGAAATTCCCGACATCAGACCCGCGAATCCGTCATCCGCTCTGATCAGCAGATGGACGGCAAGGACAAACAGACATCCGGCCAGTAGCACCGTTCCCGCGGTCCAGAGCCAGGAACGTCCGTTTCCTTCTCTCCGTTTCCGCAGGTTCGTCAGGCCGAACCATACCGTACGGATCCTGAGAAAGAAATGTCCGAACGGAATCAGGATCAAACCGTTCAGCGCGTCCTGAAGGATCATGGGGCCGCTCTCTCCCTGTACGAACAGATCTTCCCTGGAAAGCACATACCAGACAGCGAACGCATGCAGAATCAGATACCCTCCGTCCTCCCACGCGGTGCAGAGGTCCATCGTTCTGGCCGCCGCGGTCAGGATCAGACAGAACAGCCAGAACAGGTTCTCTTTTGACCGCGTTACGTTTCTTGACAGCAGTTCGGTAATCAGTATGAATCCCGCAGTAAAAACCGGAAGCTGCCAGGTGTATCCGATCCGCAGATAAAGATACGCGAGCAGGTACATGCCTGCAGCCGTCAGGATTTCCTGTTTTGAAGCGGAAAACTGCTTCAGTTCCCGCATTACGGGTGCAGTTAATACGTCCGTGCGGCCCTGTGCCGCCGGCATCGGTTCGTTCATATTCGTTTCTCCTTGTTTGATTGGATTATCCCTGATCCGGGACGTTAGCTCTCTGCGTCTTCATGAAATTCCAGAAGATCTCCTGGCTGGCACTGCAGTTCATGGCAGAGTGCCATCAGGGTTGAAAAGCGAATTGCTTTCGCCTTGCCGGTCTTCAGAATGGAAAGATTCGCCTGTGTGATCCCGATCCGTTCCGCAAGCTCTCCGCTCGTGATCTTCCGTTTTGCCATCATGACATCCAGATTCATCCGAATTTCCATAGCCGGCACCTCAGATGGTCAGATCCAGTTCCGATTTCATCGCGATCGCCTGCTGGAATACGTTCTTTACGATGCGGACGATCAGCGCCATAAACCCGGCCGCAGCGGCTATGAACAAAAACGGAAGGCAGACGGGACTTGTAACAAGACAGATGCAGGCCGCGCCGAGACAGCACCAGCTGACCACGCGGAGATGCCGGACATTCTCCTCCGTAAAGACCTCTTCCCTGCTGATGTTGCCGAGAAGCTTCCAGAGATGCCAGAGGAGAATCCAAGCGAACACGCTGCAAACATATACCGCCGCGACACGCACCGCCTCGATACACGCCACACTGTACTTCCAGGAAACCGGACTGATGTCAGAAAAGCGCTTCACAACCCAGTAGCATCCGATATCCAGTGCGAGCAGCAGCACGGCAAATACCACCGTACAGAATCTGGAAAGCGTAATGCTCTTGTCCTTGTTCCAGTTCATGTCCAAAACCTCCCTGTCTCATCTTTCTGCAGATTAGCACAGGGTTATATCGTCTGTCAATATGATTTTGTTGTTTTTTGGTAATTTTTTATTGTTTATCGATAAAGAACGGCGTCTGCTTCACGGAACCGGCTTAATAGCAATCCTAGATGCAAGATTGTAAGCTGTAATGCCACATTGCAAATTGAAAAGTGAATATTCGTAAACGAGATGCTGCTTTTGTCAGTGAGAATCCGTTTTTGTAAATGAAGTGCAGGTTTTGTAAGCAAAA
>JAFPXU010000091.1 GCA_017394605.1 Clostridia bacterium
ACCGCCAGCACAAGCAGGACGGTCAGGACACGAAAAAGAACCCTGTGTTTTTTCTTTCCTGTCTTCTTCGGTTCGGCTGCGACTTTGTTTTCCATAGCTTGTTGTCCCGTTTTTCTGTCGTGGTATTGATTTGATGTAACCCCGTGCGATCCGGCCGGTCCGCTGAAGCGGAACTGTCAGAAGGCAACGTTTCCCGCCGGTCAGGAGGTTTCGGAAGTGATCCGCAATGAATGCAGAATTGCGGCATGCTCTAATATATAACTTTAACACCATGGGGGGTATCATTTCAATAAGCTGACCGTGTTTGACGGCTTCACTTTATTCGGAAAAATGATGAAAAAACGGCCATAAGACCGTAGAAAAAGAGCATATCCTTCTGCTCATTCTTTCCGGGAATGAGCGTCGAAAGATGAATTTATTCTGTTTTTTGTTTCCGTGAGATGCGCGCGGAAACCGCATAGAACACGACAGCTAGGGTCTGGGCGGCGACGGAGATGCATACAAGCCGCGCCGGGCTGATATCGTAAAGCGCGCCGAGGAGCCAGCTGCCGAGAAACCATGCGACGCCGAATCCCGCCTCAAAGATCCCGAATCCGGTGCTGCGCATGTTCCGGGGAATGATCGTGCTGAGGGCCGCCTTCATGACGCTCTCCTGCGCGCCCATGCCGATCCCCCACAGTACGATCCCGGTTCCCATCAGGTAAGGATTTCCGGTCAGGAAAACAAAGGCCGAAAAGAACGCGCTCAGGACGGTGGATGCGATCAGCGCTTTCATCCCCGCCCTGTCGAACAGCCATCCGAAGAACAGCGCCGAAACGGCGTCCACCGCCATCGCCCCGGCGTACAGAAGGCTCAGCGTCGCCGCGGGAAATGCCTGCGTCTTCGCCGCGTGCAGCGTAATCAGCGTAAAGTCCGCGAATCCGAACGCGAACAGACATGCCGCGATCATGTAGAACACGAATTCCTTCGGGATCCGGAAATACGCCGTTTCCTCTGTCGCTTTCTCAAACGTCTCCGGATGCGGATACTTCCTTTTCGCAAACAGCACGAGGGATATGGTGATCAGCGCCGGTATGCCGAGAACCGCAAAGCAGATCCGGTAGGTGGAAAACAGATTGCCCGATCCTTTCAGGGAAACAACCAGAAAGAGCATCACCGGTCCGATAAACGCGCCGAGCTGGTCCAGAAACTCCTGGAAGGCAAAGCCCTTTCCGACGCCGACCTCGCTCGCGGCAAAACTGACAAGCGTATTCTTCGCGGGCTTTTTGACTGCCTTGCCGATCCGTTCAAGAATCACCAGCCCGCATGCTGCCACCCATCCGTATTCCGGTATAAGCGCCAGCGCAGGAATTGCCAGAACCTGCAATGCGTAACCGAAAATGACGAAGAACCAGTATTTCTTCGTTTTATCCGCAGCAAATCCAAACAGCAGCCTGAGCGAATAGCCGCACAGTTCCCCGAACCCCGATACAAAACCGATCGCAGCGGCAGACGCACCCGTAAGATTCAGGTATTCGCCTAGAATGCTCCTGGCGCCTTCGTGCGTCATGTCAGAAAACATGCTGACGATGCCCATGAGGAGAATGAACATCATGGCGCCGCCCGCCTGCTTTCCCCGTGCTTTCATGCCAAACGCTTCCTTTCATGCTTTACGGGCACAGTGTAATTCATTCGTCTCATTTAATCAATCTCCTATCAGAATCTTCAAAAAAGGACAGCGTTCGCTGTCCTTTCGATCTTTAATTGGCTATCCAGATTGCACTAAAGCCTGATTAACCCTGCGATCTCGCCAGAACATAACACTCGGCATGATCGTATCCGGGCAAATTCATGACAGCTGTCGGGAAATGTGAGGAAACCTCAAAACTGGTGCGCTCCGGCACATCTTCCAGAACCGTGTAATCCGCCACGATGATCTCTCCCCTGTTGTCATATGCCACATACAGGATCATCCCGTATTCCAGAGCGTCTCTGTCGTTGGTCACCAGCGCCCTGAAACTCGCGTCTTCATCGAATGGATGTTCCGGAGTCGGAACCTCCCAGTCCTTCCCTTCTTCGATCGTGTATGCATCGATATGGATGTCCTGTGTTGTGAGCAGCGATCCATAGGATCTGCCGACCTGCCTTTCCGTCATGTCAATATATTCATTGATTGTGACGGAGACCTGCTCCGCACGGATCCCTGATTCGAAGCGATTTGACATAAAGAAGCATGGAACCGTCTCTCCCGGCCGGATCACGACCCGGTTCAGCATGTTATCCGCCTCTGAGGAATCAATTTGATTATTCTTTGCATCATACAGAAAATAGTGGAAACTGAGCGATCCGATATACGTTCTTTCGTTCGGGTTTCTGACCAGGACTGTAATAATCGCGTCATTCTCTCTCCCGATCTCCCTCGTATACACACCGACCTTTTCTATAACGGGCGCCTTGACTTCTTCTGCAGATGCCGCGTCTTCCGCCTCTTCCGCTTTCTTCTGATCATATTCCATCCGTTGCAGAACATAATCCGGGTAATAGGGTTCGTCCGCAGTGGCGATAATCGTGTCACCGTTCGCGATCACATGGATCGGAACGTGTTCGGTATACTGGCCTTCCAGTTTGACGACGGAATCCATATCAAGCGTCTCAAAGGTCACGTTCTCATAGGTTTCGCCGTCGAACATATTGACGGAGCAGAGGCCTTTTGTACCGGCTGGCAGCGTGGCGAAATCAGCGCTGATGACCGTTTCCTTGCTTCCCGTTCCGGTTGCCTTTTTCGAATCATAATCCGCAAGCTCGAAATTGAGCGTCTGATCCGAGCCGTTTTCCAGAAGGAAGAACAGCGTCTGCCCGCTGTATTCGGTCGTAAATGAACCCTGAAAGCTCAGGCGCACATTATTTTTGTCATAAAGGATAGCTCCCGCAGGCTGCGGATCGCAGATCAGGCTCTCGTCTGCCGTATACAGCGGAATAAGAATGTCCTCCTCGATGATATCGTAGTTCTCGTCTTCGATCCTGAGGAGCACCTTGATCGTGCCGACTTCCGGAATCCCTGCGAACAGAAGCGCGTCCTTGCTGATCATGACCTCGCTTGTGACGGTTTCACCCGAATGTACCAGTTCAGCGACGCCGTAAGAAGGAACCATCATTCCGTTCACAAAGAAGTAATCCATCGTAATGCCGCGGTCTGCAGCATTGTTGTTCCGGATCTCGAAGCCGAAAAAATACATGGAATCCACCTCTTCGATCGCGGTGACCGTAACCACGATCCCGTTCCCGTCGTACGCGGTTCCGCTGCCCGAAAAGCTGAGCGGCTTGACAGAATCAACCGGTTTCGCAGCGGCCTGCGGCTTCGCGCCTGCGCCCGGCGCGGGGAGATCAACACCGGGTGCCGGAAGATCAACGCTTGGAGCTTCCAGTTTCGGACCGCACGCGGTCATCAGAAGAGACGTAAAAAGCGCGACGCAAATCAGCGCAGGAATCAGTTTTTGTTTCATGAAATCACCTGCCAAAGTAAAGAGTCTTTCTGTATCTATCCTAGTACCGTTTTATGAAATCGTCAAAGCGCAGGAAACGCGCAGGATGTGTTTTTATGATTGGAAGCCGTTACGCTTTCTTTGCGCCGTCTCTGCGAAGCAGCAGAAGACCGACGATCAGAAGGACAGGAAATACGGTGCCCGCTAGGATCCCGACCTGAAGACTTCCGCCCGCGCGCTCCGACACCATGCCGACCAGCGCCGGTCCGATTGATCCGCCGAGATCGCCCGCAAGCGCCAGCAGCGCAAACATGGCGGTCCCTCCGAATGGAAGTGTGCGGGATGCCGTGCTGATCGTCCCCGGCCACATGATGCCTGACGCAAAGCCGC
>JAFPXU010000092.1 GCA_017394605.1 Clostridia bacterium
ACCTGAATTATCATTCCGATTTCACGGGAGTGGAGATGCTTCTGTGCCGGGATCCCGATGCCGATGAGCTCATTTTCGAGGAGCCCCGCATGATCACGAAGGGCTTTCTGCGCTGCAAGCCGATCATCCTCCGGGACGGGCGCTATCTCTTCCCGTCTTACGACTGGGACGTACCCGACCGGTATATGCTCCGTTTTTCTTCCGACAGCGGGAAAACCTTCGTCGATAAACCGGCGGCAAAGAAGCCGGATAACCGCGTATTTGACGAGACAATGGTTTTTGAAACCGAGGAGGGATCTCTCCGTCTTCTGGCGCGCACCGTCCGAGGTTATTATGCGACGTCCCTTTCCTCCGACGGCGGAGAAACATGGAGCGAAACGGAAGAATTTGAAAAAGCGCCGTCGACCCGGTTTTTTATCGCAAGACTGCAAAGCGGACGCCTTGTCTATGTCAGGAATATCTCGGATACCGAAAGAACCGGCATGAAGGTGATGCTTTCGGAGGATGACGGAAAAACCTGGGCGGGAAGCCTGACGCTTGACACGCGCCCCGGCGTCTCCTACCCCGACCTTGCCGAAGGGGAAAAAGGAAGGCTCTATATCATTCACGACCGCGAAAGGGACAACCGCGCTCATCTGAACAGGGAGACCTGGCATTCGGAGGCAGCCAAAGAGATTCTGCTTTCCTCCGTGACCGAGGAGGAGATCCTCAGAGGCAGGATCGGCAAAGATTCGTTTATCGCGAGCGTGATCAGCAAAGCCCGGATCGACTATGTGGAGATATGAGAAATAAGGAAAAGGCGAAAAAAGCGTTGACGACGCGCATCGGAACGGATAAGAGGAAAGCGACATGAACGAACGCATGGACCCGAAAAAATTTCACATCGCGAGGTGCTATTTCCCGCAGCAGTTCTGGGACGAAGAGCATCTGAAGCAGGCTGTTGACTGCGGGATCGATCTGTTCATTTATCTCATCGGCGCTCCGAGATCTTTTCTGGATCTGATGCAGAAATACGGGATCGGAGCGATCGAGCACGGTGCCGTCCCGGGGCATCGCGGCAGCGGCTGGGAAGGGCAGTTCTCGGAGACGAATCCGCTTTCCATATACGAGCGGGCAGCCAGCGAGTTTCAGGATCACCCGGCGATCTGGGCGATCAACGAATGCGACGAACCGTCCGCGCTCGATCTGCCGCATCACGGCGTCGTCATAGATGCCATCAATCGTGCCTTCCCGCATCAGTTCCCGTTCATCAATCTGTTTCCGAGCTATGCCTCTGTTGCGGAAAACACCGAGGATCAGGTGAAAAGCCAGCTCGGAACCCGCTCATACGAGGAGTATCTGCGGCGTTACACGGAATGCGTCGGCCTTGACTACATCTGCTTTGACGATTATATGTACGCGCACGAGGACAACCCGCGCGCAGGGCAGTTCTTCGATAATCTCCGGCTCGTCGCAGAAGCCTGCCGGAGAACGGGACGGCGCATGTGGTGCCTTTTGCAGTGCGGTGAGATCTGCGATCTGCCGGCGGACATCACGGTGAACAAGCTCCGCTATCAGGTCAACGGCGCCATGGCGTTCGGCGCGGAGATGATCGGCTGGTGGGAAGGGTCGCAGATCATCGGTGCGGACGGCGAGCCGAACGAACAGTTC
>JAFPXU010000093.1 GCA_017394605.1 Clostridia bacterium
AGTAGCATAAAAAACAGTATAAAAGAAAAACTCCCTGAATTAGGGAGTTTTTTGTGGTTGCGGGGGAAGGATTTGAACCAACGACCTCCGGGTTATGAGCCCGACGAGCTACCAACTGCTCTACCCCGCGATGTATGGGTCCGTTTCAAAACGGCTTCTCTAGTTTATCATGCTTTCTGTTTTTGTCAAGAACTATCCTGATGCTAATTCCAGTGTTTTTTGTGATCAATATTGCAATAAGTTTATGCTTATTATACTCCTCCAAACGGAAAAACTTATGCTCATTTTGGAGTTTTCCACATTAAAAAAGCCACTATATACCGATAATTGTGGATAATTATGTGGAAAAAGTGGAAAACATTTCCACTTTCTAAATTATGGCTTTCTTCAGTTGAGAATGTTTTTTCTGTTCGCTGGAAAAGATTTTTTATTCGTGGATTCTTTCAATACTCGCACCGATTGCCATGAGTTTCCTGTCAAGATATTCATACCCTCGGTCGATAAACTCTATGTTGTGTACTTTTGTAACACCGTTAGCCATCAGTCCGGCGATAATCAGCGCCGCGCCTGCCCGTAGATCCGAAGCATAAATATCAGCGCCGCGTAAAGCATTAACGCCCTTTACTTTGAAGTACATGTTATCACGGATACTGATGGATGCGCCCATCCTTCTCAATTCCTTAACATGGTTGAATCTGCTCTCGAATATTGTTTCCGTTATGGTGGAAACACCTGCGGCGGTTGAAAGATATGCCATCATGGGCTGTTGCAGATCGGTCGGAAATCCGGGATATGCCAACGTTTTGATGCTCACCGGTCTAGGCTTGTCCTTCATGACCACATGAATGTAAAAGTCGCGACCGTCATCGCCTTCGATTACCGTCGCTCCGCTTTCCATAAGCTTTGCGGACACAGCCTCCATATGCGTAGGAATAACGTTTTTGATGATAACATCGCCGTGCGTCGCCGCCGCAGCGATCATAAAGGTGCCGGTTTCGATCTGGTCCGGGATGACGGAATATCCGCATCCATGAAGCTTCGGTCTGCCTTTAATCCGGATCGTATCGGTTCCCGCTCCCTTAACGGAAGCGCCCATCATATTCAAAAAGTTCGCCACATCAACGACATGAGGTTCCTTTGCCACATTAGACAGAACGGTCGTTCCCTCCGCCATGGAAGCGGCAAGCATGACGTTGATCGTCGCCCCGACGCTGACCATATCAAAAAAGATTTCCGTGCCGACCAGTTTCTTTGCCCTGGCGTGCAGGATATTACGCTCTTCGTCCACCTGTATCTCTGCACCAAGAGCACGCATGCCCTTGATATGCTGGTCAATCGGACGTTTGCCGATGACGCAGCCGCCGGGAAGCGCAAGATCGCATTCATGAAATCTGGCAAGAAGTGCGCCCAAAAGATAGTAAGAAGCGCGCATTTCTGCGACTTCTTCGCTGACTACGCTTGTGCTTGTTATATGGGAAGAATCGATTCGCATGCAGTCGCCGGAAGTGAAATCCGCCTCAGCACCTATCTGGCGCAGAATCGTTTCCAGCGTATTGACATCCTGAATATGCGGCAGATTTTCCAGTATGCAACATTCGCCCGACATGATCGCCGCGGGAATGATAGCAACCGAGGCATTCTTGGCTCCGCTGATGATTACGGTGCCTTCTAGCCTTTTCCGCCTTCAATTTTGTACCAGTCTTTATGCATAACGCCATTATATTACATTTTTCTTTTGCGTCAAGAAAAACGCCTTCCGTTACCGTATCCGCCATAATGCGGATTATCACCTCTCAACTTCCTTAGAGAAGTGCTGATAATCCTTGCTGTCCTTAAAGTCTCCGCCCCAGCTCCAGCCGTGTCTGGTAAAAATCTTATAACATAGATCGTGCTTGTCGATCTTGCCCGGAAAGTCCTTTGATCTGTCCGCGTACTCTTTTCCGTTCAATGGAGATACCGATCCGTCCGGCCGTATATACGGATTGCGC
The DNA here is from genome assembly GCA_017394605.1 of Clostridia bacterium. The sequence goes on from JAFPXU010000093.1 coordinate 1,989, forward strand.
ATCGGATTGATATCGATCGCCGCTCCGTAGCTGTGTCGGGAAAGCTTTTCAGAACCGGAAACCGTTCTATAGCAGAACGAGGAAGTGTTATCCGCCTCCATGGACTTCGTGTCATCGGCACGTTCTCCGAAATCATCCACCAGCCTAACGGAAGTCAGCGCGTAGCGGTTATCATACAGCTCGGCGAAAATCTCGAGGACTTCGTCCGCGAGCTCCCTGTGTACGATCAGTTCCCCGACATGCTCTTCCCCCGAAAAATCCACATACAGGATCCTCAGATACCGGAGCTCGTCAAACGATACCAGGCAGCTTTTGGTATCCTTCGGATAGCTCAGTCCCGTGATCCGTTTCCGAAGGGCATCGTTAAGCGGCACATAATAAAAGCCCTCACGGTATTCCTTCTTTTCCACATTCTGCAGATAAGGATCCGGTGTCGGCGTGGGTACCGGAGTCGGCGTCGGTGTCACGGCTGCCGGTTCCGGCGTCTGCACAACGCCGATGTCCACCGTTTCCGGGGTGGCGGATAACTGTTCAGTCAGCTGTGGCTGCGATATGTCTTCCGATTCCGATGCCGTTTCCTGCTTCCCGCATGCCGCGACGGTCGCGAGCGCAGGGAGAAGCAGGCTGATCATGAAAATGAAATACTGTCTTTTCATCATTCCATATAAAACATGGGGTTCGCCGGAACACCGTCTATCAGGAGCTCATAATGAAGATGCGGCTTCCCTTCCCCTTTTTCCTTTTCCGCAAGTGTTGCGATCCGTTCTCCGGAGAACACGCGCTGATTCAGCTTAACCTGCACGTTTTCACAGTGCGTCAGTCTGGAGATGAAGCCGTTTCCGTGATCGATATCGATTACAATCCCATATTCGCCTCTCTCCCCGGCGAAAACGATCAGCCCCTCGGCCGGCGCTTTGATCTCCGTTCCGGCTTTCGCCGGAATGTCGATGCCGTTATGCATCACATTGTTTCTCGTTCCGAAAAAGCTTGTGATTTTCGCCTGTATCGGAAGAATCAGCTGCAGTCCTTCCGCGTCCTTGAACTTGCTGCCTTCCTTTTTGCCGGGTTCCTCTTCCGGATCCTTGGAAAGATATGTGCCCACCTCAATCCTTGTCGGAAGTGCTTCAAACAGATTTTCAGGCTCCGCACTTTTCACGGAAACACGTTTTCCCGACAAATACTCTTTTGTCTCGACAACTACCTGTATACCGCCTCTTCCGAGCTGTTTGATGATCCGGTTGCCTTTCGCCAGATTGGCGTTTTTAACCGTTTCGGTTTTCGCGGTCACCGCCGTCCGGACTCTCTGCTCCGTAACAGTTCGGACAGGAAGGATTTCCGGATTTTCCAGAAGAAACGCCAGTGCCTCCTCCCCGGTCATTAGCGTGCCCTCTCCATTCGTGTCATATAAGGAAAGTGCTCCGTCATATTCCGCGGACAGGATCCTTTCCTGTTCCGGAATCAACTCCATGCAGGCAGAAAGGTAATCTTCCAGAAGGGTCCTCGCTTCCGCTTCCGACTTTATGGTGATTCCGGTCGGCTTTCCCGCGATCCAAAGATCCACCGCGCCGTCCGGCATAACGGGCTTCTCAACCGGTTTCAGCGTCGGCACGGGAGTAACGCTCAGTTCTACCTCTACTACTTGTCCTCCTTCTTTCCGAATCAGATCCGGCATCCGCGTTTCCGCGTCACCGCCGGGCCGTCTCTCTGCAAGCACGGAAGCGCCTGCGCAGAGCAGCGCAAGAAGTACGAACACACCTATATACGTCCATGCGGCAAAGGACATTTTCTTTTTCTTGTTTTTCATTTCAGTCCCAGATACCTAGCCATGCAATAGCCTTCTGTCCCGTTGAAGGATATCTGCGCCCATCCGCCCGATATGCCTCGCACGGTAACGGTATAGCCCCGTCTGATTCTGCAAAGGGTTTTCCCCTTCTCGGCGTCGGGTATATCCTTCATCTCTAAAACACTGATAAGAACAGTCCCCTGTCTTCGGTCACCTGTGTTCCCGGTTATTTTTTCCTGCCCGTCAAAGCTCAGATACTGCCCGAACACAAATCCCGTTTCCCCCGTGTCTAATATCAACACCTGGTACCAGCTTCCTGACGAACCGATAACGGTGACCCGCGTATCGCGGTCAAGCCTTGCAATGCAGTTATACATATTTGCCGGACCGCTCCGCAACGGCGTGTCCGTTTCCGCTATCCGCGCCTCCGCGCCTCCTGTCAGAGTGTTTTCGTCCTCGGCCCCAAGTGCAATATGCTTTGCGTACACGTAGCCTGTCTGCCCTGTCGCTTCGAGCGCAACATGATACCAGTTCCCAATCTTTAATCGAATTCGGAATTTTGTTCCTCGTTCATATTTTCCGAGTACGGAAGAGGACTCGGACGGCCCTGTCCGCAATACGGCAGCCGAGGAAGCAACCGTTCCTTCTGTAATGGTTTCTCCGGCCTTCTGTTTTGCGGGAGACGGGGTCGGAGCTATTTTAATAACGACCTGACCGGGCACCTCCTGATCATTCTCCGTCTGATTTGCGCTGGCATTTGAGATCATTCCCGTTACGGCGACATATTCTTTCGAAACATATCCGGAAGCGCCCGTCGAACTCCTGACCCTGTGCCAGCTGTCTCCAATAGCCAGCACTTCCACTCTCTCGTTTTTATCGAGCCTTCCGATGCTTTCGAAATCCGTTCCCGGTCCTGAACGCATATTTACGGAACTTCCCGTAATGATTCCTGCTGCCAGCCCTTTTTCTCCGGAAACCGTCAGATTCTCATAAAAAATATATCCGACCTTATTGTTCCGGTTGTCCCTGACCAGATACCATTCCCCGGATATAGCCGTCGCCTGGACACGGTCTCCCTTCTGAAGCGTCTCCACTGCCGGCGTGCCTGTTCCGGCACCACTGTACAGAACCGCCGTTCTTTCCACCGTCGCGTTGTTTTTTTCATCAAGCGTCCGTTCCGGTACAGGCGGGGGCGTCGCCGGAAGCGAAAAAGGCACCTGACCCTGCGTTCCGGTATCCCCGTCCTTAAGAAGTTTCGCTCCGGGATAATAAAAGTTCAGGATACGGTCAAATGTCCAGCCTTCTCTCGCCATCTGCTGCGCGCCTCTCTGGCTCATTCCTACGCCGTGTCCGTATCTGCCGTGGAACAATATCCATCCTCCGTCAGCGGGCAGGACATGATAGATCCGAAGCGACTTATCCTGAAACAATCCTGCGTCTGCCATCTCCGAGAACGGTATTGATACAGAAATCATTTCTTCCCTTACTTCGCTGTTTTTCCGCCCGATCTCCGTCCTTTCTTCATTGACCTGCACAGGGCTCGGCGTCGGTTTTGGCTGTACGGCAGCAGGATCCGGCTTTGTCAGGATCTTTGCGTTCATAACAATCCTGGTATGATTCCCGTCCGGGGTCGCAATCCCGCTCGCGTTTGTTGACAGGATGCTGTCGATTCCGACCAGAGAGTCAAAAGCCCTTCCTTCTGAAAGTGCGCCCGCTTCCATTGCGGCAACGTTCAGGCGTTCCGTTACAAACCGATACAGCGCGGCGGATGAGAAGCTTCTTCTCGCAAGATTCTGAGGGATATACAGCGCTTCCGTCCTGGAAGCGGTATTCCGAATATCAAACGGATCCGTTCCCTCGGTATACGCCGCGTCAAAAACAGTTTCTCCCCAGTTCGCGGACGGAAGGATCGTATACCCTCCGTTGCTGGCCGAGTAATAGCATGGAATCAGCATTCCGTCCAGATACAGCCCGAATCCTGCAGATTCGTTGACCGCGGATATGACATTTTTGAGTGAGCTGAAATATCCCTTGTAAACCTGGTCCGCCGCGGTGTCCCGAACATCGTAGAACCCGCCGGCCCCTTTCTTTGCAAGAACATAATTTTTAGCCGCGACTGTCTGAGCTTTCAGCGCTTCCACCGGCCAGGTATTGCTCATCTCATAGCCCACAACTCCGTACAGGTATTGTGTAAGCGGTACTTCGTTGACGACCGTGATGTTTCCTCCGGAGGCGGTAATAATAAAATCACCGAGATAAGACCTCGTATATCCGTTTACCTTGAATGTCATAAAACCGGCGGACGGATCAGTATCCTTGCGTACCAGCGTGATGCTTCTTCCGCTGTAAAGCTCCCCGAGTTTATTATGCTGAACGGAAACCGTTCTTCCATCAGCAGAAAAGGAAATCGTTCCATTTTCGATCACCGATCCGGTTTCCAGAACAGTATACGCGCCTTTCACGGACATGCTCAGTTTTGATGCGGACTCTATGGAAAGAAGCACCCGCACGGTTCCCTCTTCAGCGGATGATTTCTCCGCAAAAAGAACGGACCAAGACAGGCACAGAAGAAGTGCCGCAGCCAGAATACAGATTTTGGATCGCAGATTGCTAAACATGACGCTCCATACCCGGGTAATCAATAGCGGGTTGTATTCACCGAAATCATTTTCGGATAGTCCCGCACAATACAATTTTACGGAAAAATATGGAGCAAAAATGCTGCAGGGAGATTAGTTTTCTGATTTTTCACAAATGGAAGACCGCATTCAGCCAATGGACAGGCGATCAGACGCTCTCTGCCGCTGCGCAGAACGGAACGTCCTTCAGTTGTTCTGCCGCTTCCTCGGCTTCTCCGGCAGAGCGGAACAAACCAAAAACCGCGCTTCCGCTTCCGGTCATGCATGCCTTGACCGCTCCGTTTTCCACAAGCCGTTCTTTAAGCACGGCAATTTCCGGAACGAGCCGGATCGCCGGTTCTTCCAGGGCGTTATAGATACAGGCGGAGAGGCCTTCCAGATCTCCTTCCGAAAGTGCGCGCATTGCGGAAAGCGTGTCCGGATTTTTCCGCGGCAAAGTCAGCGCATCAAACAATGCTTTTGTCGATACTCCTTCCACTGGTTTTACAATCACGATATGCAACAGCATGCCCTTGATCGGGGTCAGAACCTCCCCGATCCCTTCGGCGCGGCAGAGTCCGCCATGATAGCAAAACGGAACGTCTGCACCCACTTTCAGTGCGATCTCTCTCATCGTTCCGGCATCAACTTCTCCGTACAGTCTGTCCAATGCGCGCAGGACTGCCGCGGCGTCCGCACTTCCTCCCCCAAGTCCCGCCTGCGCAGGAATCCGCTTGATTACCCTGATGTTTGCCCCGTGCCCTGTCAGTGCGGCGTAATACTCCGCAGCCTTCCGCATCGTATTATTATACGGAAGCAGCATTCCGCTGGTGGTCACGGTAATGTCAGACGCCTTTTCCACCGTTACGGAATCATACAGGCTAATCGTCTGCATCAGCATATCAAGCTCGTGGTAACCGTCTGCCCTTTTACAGCGTACCCCAAGCGTCAGATTGATCTTTGCGAATGCTTTTTCCTGTACTTCTTTCATAATTTATAATTATATCAGATGCCTGCCGTGTGTGTTATACTCTATAAACAGGTGGAATAGGCTAATATAACGTTTCCATTTCTTTAGTTTTCGGATCACGGAGTTTTTAAATGATTTTTTGCCCCCTATGCAGCGGTTCTTCCGGAAATTCTTCTTTCCTTGAATCGGGCGGAACGCGGATTTTAATCGATGCCGGATTATCCGCAAAAAGAATCGCGGAACTGCTGAAAGAGATTGACATCGATATAGCGACCATCAGCGCAATACTCGTTACACACGAGCATTCCGATCACATAAGCGGAATCGGCGTTTTGTCCAAGAAATACCGGATTCCGGTTTATGCAAACGCGGAATGTTTCAATGCGATGCCTGCTGCATCCCGCGAAAAGATCCCCGCCTCTTGTATCCGTCTTTTTGATACCGATCATCTGTTTTTCCTGTCAGGTCTCCAGATCCTACCGTTCTCAACGCCGCACGACGCAGCAAGATCCGTCGGATTCAGCATTCTGTCCGAAGGCTGCAAGTGTACCGTTATGACCGATATCGGTCACATTGACGAGAGGATGCTTTCCATCGCGGCGGACAGTGATCTTCTTCTGATCGAGGCAAACCATGACGTGGATATGCTTATGGCAGGCAGTTATCCTTACCAGCTGAAAAAGCGGATCCTGTCAGGACGCGGACACCTTTGCAACGAGGACTGCGCTGACGCACTGATCGCACTTCACGGACGCGGGGTACGCAACGTGATTCTTGGACATCTGTCTAAGGAAAACAACTCTCCCGAACTCGCACAGGTAACGATTGACAGCGCGCTTAAGACGGCCGGGATCCATGATATGAATATCATGATCGCGAACCGCGACCATCCGCTTGGCATGTTCAGCATCTCGTAAACGGAGGACCCGATAATGTCCATGCATCATACCGTCAAACAATCTTTTCCGGGAATGCCTTCCCGCGGTGCCGGAGATCTTCCCGTCCTGACCCTTGCATATATCGGAGATACCGTATTCGACCTTTATGTGCGTACTTTTCTGGTCCATAAGCTCCCCACGTCGGCGCACTGCACACATACGGCCGCGGCAAAAATCGTATGCGCTGCCGGTCAGACTGCCGCCTTCCGTAAAATTGAACCGGTCTTAAACGAGCCGGAACTCCGCGTTTATCATAGGGGAAGAAACGCGCACGGAGGCTCTGTTCCGAAAAACGCATCCGTGCAGGATTACCGCGTCGCAACCGGTCTTGAAACGCTGATCGGGCATCTTTACTGGACGGAGCAGGACGATCGTTTAGATGAACTCATGAATATCATTTTGGAGGACTACGCAGATGAACAGCCACAGCAATTATACGAATAATAAAAATCCCCGTTCTGACAATAAAGACCGTCGGGATTATAAGCCGCGCGGCGCATCCGCTCCAAAGTCCGGCAGAAACGTCTCCGGTTCCATCCCGGAAAAGCAGAAAGTCCGCCGTTCTATGAACGTTCCTGACTACGTCGAAGATAACGCCGTCTCCCGCGCGCAGGACGAGCAGCCGTTTCTTCTGATGGGACGCAACGCGGTCAGAGAAGCGCTTCGGTCAGGAAAGAGCATCAACCGCATCCTTGTCGTAAAAGAGAAGGACGGTTCTCTCGGTGAGCTGATCTCCATGGCGAAAGATCACAGGATCGAGGTGCGTGAAGCCGACCGGAAGAAGCTCGATGAGCTCTGCATGCCATTCGGCCACGGGGACAAACCCGGAAACCATCAGGGAATTGTCGCGTATGTCGCAGGCGTGGAATACTGCTCCGTCGAAGATATCCTGAATGAAGCCAAAGCGCGCGGGGAAGCGCCGTTTGTCATTGTTCTGGACGGGATAGAGGATCCTCACAATCTTGGTTCCATCATCCGGAGCGCGGAGTGTGCCGGCGCACACGGCGTCATTATCGGGAAAAGAAGAAGCGTCGCCGTCACCCCTGCGGCAGTAAAAGCATCTGCAGGAGCAACGGAATACATGCATATCGCAAGAGTCACCAATATCTCTTCTGCGATCATAGATCTGAAAAAGGCCGGCCTTTGGGTGGCCGGCGCGGATATGTCCGGAACCAGCATGACCAAACAGGGTATGAACGGCCCCCTTGCGCTCGTAATCGGCAGTGAGGGTTCCGGGCTTTCCAAACTTGTCCGGGATACATGCGACTTCCTTGTTTCCATTCCTCTTTTCGGACAAATCGACTCCCTGAATGCCGGTGTGGCGGCAGGAATACTTATGTTTGAAAAAAAGCGCCAGGATCTTCAGGAAAACTGAGCCATGCTTCCGTACGATCGTCTGACAGATGAAGAGCTGATCGACCGGATCCGCGGCGGCGACACGCTTGCGGAAGAATTTCTTTACGGTAAATACAGGAAAATAATCCGCGCTAAATCAAGATCGTACTTTCTCGTAGGCGCAGATTATGACGATCTGATTCAGGAGGGCATGATCGGTCTGTATAATGCCGTCCGGGAATATACGCCGGTCCGGAATGTTTCTTTCCACGCGTACGCGGATCTGTGCATCATGCGCCAGATTCTGACAGCCATCAAAAACGCAACCCGAAAAAAGCATTCGCCGCTGAATTCATACATTTCCTTCAGCCAACCGATCAGCGACGGGAACGAAACAGAAAAAACGCTTGCGGATATTCTGGAAAGTTCCTCCTCAGAGGATCCGGAAAAGGCGCTTCTTGGGCGCGAAACGCTGGAGATGCTCTCTTACGATATGCAGCATCTTCTCTCCCCGCTTGAGCGAAAGACTCTTACCCTATACCTGCGCGGGCTTTCCTATCAGCAGATCGGTGACGAGATCGGCCGTTCCAGGAAGTGTGTCGACAATACGATTCAGCGTATCAAGAAAAAACTGGAACCCCGATACAAGTCCTGACAACGACCGCTCACTTTTTCATTTCTTTCTTGTTTCCAAGGAATTTCTTCCGTTCAGGGAACAGGTGTTTCAATTTGTGAATGAACTGGAAAAATACCGATTAAACAGCCGTTTTACTTGACACCATATCCGAAATTTATTAAAATGAATCCGCTATTGTGGAAGTGTGCGGGTGTAGCTCAGTGGTAGAGCATCGGCTTCCCAAGCCGACTATGTGGGTTCGATTCCCATCACCCGCTCCAGCACCGCCACGGTAGCAATAATATAGCCCGCTGCCGTTACAGGAACTTCCGCGGGCGATGAACAACATTTTTCAAGGAGGATCTTTTGTAATGGCAAAGGCAAAGTATGAAAGAACGAAGCCGCATGTAAACATCGGCACGATCGGCCATGTCGACCATGGCAAAACGACGCTGACAGCGGCGATCACGATGGCGCTGGCACAGCAGGGTGAAGCAGTGGCAATGCGTTATGACGAGATCGACAAGGCGCCGGAAGAGAAGGCGCGCGGAATCACGATCAACACGGCGCACGTTGAGTACGAGACAGACAAGCGTCACTATGCGCACGTTGACTGCCCCGGC
>JAFPXU010000094.1 GCA_017394605.1 Clostridia bacterium
AACTGGAAGGATTCAACAACAGGATCAAAGTGCTGAAGCGGATCGGATATGGTTACAGAGATGATCGATACTTCTTTACCTTGATTCGCTACCACTCGATCTCCGATATTTATGATTTCCACAATTTTCCGTGAAGAGCCTTTTCTTATGAGGTCTGTATGGAAAAACACCGCACGGATGACCGGATCGTACTGCCGCTTCTTCTTGTGATCGTTTTCGCAGTGTTTCTTCTGCTGCACGATCTGTTCGGCGGCACCCTTCTCTCATCCAGCAACTACAACAGTTATACGCTGCAGGCCATGGCATGGCGGAACGGCAGCTTCGGTCTCGGCAGGGATTACCCCTGGCTGGAGCTTGCCGTGTACGGAGGGGACTGGTACGTGTCTTTTCCGCCTGTTCCGACGCTGGTCATGTTTCCCCTGACTTTTCTTTTCGGCGCCCGCACTCCCGATCATCTTGTCATCCTCGGATACGCGCTTCTGATGGTTCTCGCGGCTTACCTCTCCATGCGGAAAATAGGTGCCAGCGAACGTGTCAGCGCTTTCTGGGCGCTGTTTCTCGTACTCGGCAGCAATATGCTCTGGATGTGCACGGACGGATCGGTATGGTTCCTCGCGCAGGCGCTCAACATGGTGCTTTGCCTTTATGCGATCCTTTGCGCGGTCTGCAAAAAGCGCTGCCTTTCCCTGATCTTCACCGCGCTCGCGGTCGGATGCCGTCCCTTCTCGATCCTGCTGTTCCTGCCGCTTCTGGCGCTGTTCATCGAGGAAGACGTAAAGGAAAAAGGCATGCCGCTGAAAAAGGCGGTCCTTTCCCAGTGGAAAGTACTAATGCTGCCCGCGCTGATCGGACTGTCCTATATGATCTTCAATTACGCGCGCTTCCGCAACCCGTTTGAGTTCGGGCATACCTATCTGCCGGAATTCAACCGTGGCGAGCCACAGTTTTCCGCGTCCTTCATCCTAAGAAATCTCCCGAACATTTTCCGTCCGGTAACGCTCGGGGAGGATCTTTCCCTTTCCTACAGCATTTACGACGGATTCCTGTTCTTTGTCGCCAATCCGTTCTTTATCATCCTGTTCACCCGGCTCAGAAAGCTCCGTCCGTATCAGTGGACCGCGCTTGCCGCGATGGTTATGAATCTGGTTCTGCTTCTGATGCACCGCACGTTCGGAGGGTGGCAGTTCGGCGCGCGCTATACCGTTGACCTGCTGTCATACGCCTTTCTGATCTGTCTCCCAACCATAAAAAAAGCACCGAGGAACTGGGAATTGTTCCTTGGCGCTTTTGCGGTTCTTTTTAATCTGTACGGAGCCGTCGCCATGCATTTTCTGTACAGCTGACGGTTTTTCCGTCAATCGAGTTCCTTCTTCCCGGTATACAGCTCATAATATCTGCCCTTCTGGTTGAGAAGGTCCTCATGACTTCCGCGCTCTATGATCTCGCCGTGCTCCAGCACCATGATGGCGTTGGAGTTTCTTACGGTAGAAAGCCGGTGCGCGATGACGAATGTCGTGCGATCCTTCATAAGCCTGTCCATACCGCGCTCGATCGCGCGCTCGGTACGGGTATCCACGGAGGACGTCGCCTCGTCCAGTACAAGGATCGGCGCTTTGGACAGGGCTGCCCTCGCGATATTGATCAGCTGTCTCTGACCCTGGGAAAGATTTGCTCCGTCCCCTTCCAGCCATGTCTGATAACCGTGCTCCAGTCTGCGGATAAAGTGATCGGCCGACGCGGTCCTCGCCGCAGCGATGACTTCCTCGTCCGTCGCGTCCAGTCTTCCGTAACGAATGTTTTCCATCACAGTATCGGAGAACAAATGCGTATCCTGCAACACCATCGTAATATTCTTCCGGAGAACATCGCGCTGGATGTCCATGATGTCCACACCGTCGATCGTGATATGCCCTTCCTGCACATCATAGAAACGGTTCAGAAGGTTGGTGACCGTCGTCTTTCCGGCGCCGGTCGAGCCGACAAACGCGATCTTCTGTCCCGGATGCGCGTAAAGGCTGATATGCTTGAGAACCAGCTGGTCTGGATTGTATCCGAACGAAACGTCGTCAAGACGGACGTCTCCCCGCATGCCGGGCATTGCGGACGCGCCCTCGCGGTCGGGTTCCTCCGGACTGGTATCCATGACATCGAACACGCGCTCCGCGCCGGCGAGCGCGGCAAAGATCGTCGCCATCTGCTGCGAGACCTGCGTGATGGGCATGCTGAACTGGCGCGAATAATTCGCGAAGACCGTCAGTCCGCCCGGTGTCATGGATCCGAGCACCATCAGAATGCCGCCGATGCCTACCGTGACCGCGTAGTTGATCTGGGAGGTGTTGCCCATGATGGGACCCATGATGCCTCCCCAGAAGTTCGCCCTGAACTGCGTGCCGCGCATATCGTCGTTCAGAAGATTGAATTCCGCCTCGCACTCGTCCTCATGATTGAACACCTTGACGACCTTCTGCCCCGTCACAGTTTCTTCCATGTATCCGTTCACGGCGCCGAGCGCGGCCTGCTGACTGGAATAGTACTTCCTCGCGTGCCGGCTGATGATCATACCGCCGAAACCGAAGATCGGAAGAAACACGACCGTGATCAGCGTCAGGATCCAGCTGGTCGAGATCATGAATACCAGAGTCCCGATCAGCGTGACCGCGCCTGAGATGATCGATGTCAGGGAGTTGTTGATCATCATGTCGATCATATCGATATCGTTGGTAAACCGGCTCATGATCTCGCCGGTAGGCTTGGAATCAAAATAATGGAGCGGAAGCCTTTCCAGCTTCTGGAACAGGTCGTTGCGCATTTTTTCCAGCACGTTCTGCGTGATGCCGATCATAAGTCTCCCCTGCAGGTATGCCGTCACGATGCCTACTCCGTATATGCATGCGAGAATCACCACGGCCGTCAGCACGTACTGCATGACGGTTCCGCCGCCGTGAAGCAGGGATCGGATCAGACTGTCCGCCGTCGCTTCGATCGGGGACATTTCGATCACGGCGTCCGGCTTGACCGCAGCCGCAAGCCGGTCGATGATCGGCGCCAGCATATAGGAGCCGATCAGGGCTGTAACGGTATGGGTCAGCATGCAGGCGAGAACGACAACGAACCGCAGGCGGTACGGCTTCATGTAGGAGAGAAGCCGGAATACCGTCTTGCGCATGTCCTTCGGTTTTCCTGTGAGGCCGAGACCGCGGTTCGGTCCGGGTCCGCCCCTCGGAGCCTGCTGCCCGTTTTTCCCTGCAGCGCTGTTATACTGTTCGCGGAGACGGTCCAGTGATCTTACCATATCAGACCGCCTCCTTTCCGGACTGCGACTCATAGATCTCGCGATATTCCTTATTGGTCTTGAGAAGCTCCTCATGGGTGCCGGTTCCCGTGATTTCCCCTTCGTTGAGCACGACGATCTCGTCCGCGTCCATAACGGACGAGATACGCTGCGCGATGATGATCTTGGTGGAACCCTTCAGGCTTCCGCGGAACGCCTTGCGGATCTCCGCTTCGGTCGCCGTATCCACTGCGCTCGTCGAGTCGTCCAGAATCAGGATCTTCGGTTTCTTCAGAAGTGCCCGTGCAATGCAGAGGCGCTGTTTCTGACCGCCGGACACGTTCGTTCCGCCCTGGTCGATCATGGTTCCGTATCCGTCCTTGAAGGAGCTTATAAAGGAATCCGCCTGCGCGTAGGAAGCGAATTTCCGGACCTCCTCGTCGGTCGCCTCGGCGTCGCCCCAGCGCAGATTCTCCTCAATGGTTCCGGAAAACAGCGTATTCTTCTGGAGCACCATGCCGATCCCGTCCCGCAGATTCACGAGCGAATAGTCCTTCACGTTCACGCCGTCAACGAGCACTTCCCCTTCATCCGCGTCATAGAGGCGCGGAATCATGGAGACAAGCGTGCTCTTGCCGCTCCCGGTCGAGCCGATGATCCCGACCGTCGATCCGGCGGGGATCTTCAGGCTGACGCTGTTCAGAACCTTTTCTTCGCTATCCTTGTAGTAGCGAAACGAGACATTCCTGAATTCGATCTCGCCGCGCTCCACGAGCCGCTCCGGCTCGGCAGCATGTTCGTCGGACAGATCGATCTTTTCATCCAGCACTTCCTTGATCCGGTCCGCAGCGGCAGACGCGTTGGACGCAATCATCAGAATAAAGGACACCATGACAAGCGAAACCAGAATCTGCGTCACATAGGTAATAAACGCGGACAGATCCCCAATCTCCATCCCGTTCGCCAGCACGATCCTTCCGCCGATCAGAACGACGGCCAGAACGGTTATATTCATCAGAAGCGTCATGACCGGCTGCATGAAGATCACAACACGCAGCGCGCTCAGTCCCGCATCCTTCAGATCGGCGTTGACCTTTCTGAAACCCTTCTCGCTGTGCTCCTCGCGGACAAAACTCTTCACAACACGGATGTTGGTCACGTTTTCCTGAACGAATGTGTTCAGCGCGTCGACCTTTTTTCGCATGTTGCGGAATCTCGGATGCGCGGTACGGATAATAAACCCGACCACTACGGCAAGGATCGGAATGCTGACGGCGAACACCGTGGACAGGGCAGGTTTGATGCTGACCGCCATGATCAGGGCAGCGATCATCATGCCCGGTGCGCGAAGCGCCATTCTCAGAAGCATGTTCACGAAATTCTGCACCTGCATCACGTCGTTCGTCAGTCTTGTAACGAGTGAACCGGTGGAAAACCTGTCGATATTGGCAAACGAATAAGCCTGAACGCGCTTATACATGTCCGCCCGGAGATCCGCGCCGAAATTCACGGCAGCCTTCGAACCGAAATACGCCCCGCCGATGCCGCCTGCCATCATGAGAAGCGCTGTCGCGATCATCTCCGCCATAATCGTCAGGCTCGTACCGGACGTCAGCGTTCCGGCGTTTGCGTTGTTGATCACGACCGAGAGAAGTCTCGGCATGACGACCTCTCCGATGACCTCCACGATCATGCAGAGCGGACCCAGTATAAAATAGGCCAGGTACGGTCTGATATATTTAAACCATCTCTTCAACTGCTTCCGCCCTTCCTTCCTTTTCGGACAGCTCTTTTTCATCGTCTGATCTGAATTCTTCCAGATTCTTTTTGATTTTTTCCATACAGGCGTGCATGACGTCCAAATCTTCTTCCGGGATTCCTTTCAGTGCGGCGTTCCCGACGGCTTCGAACAGCTTTTTCGTTTTCTCCACCATGCAGACGCCCTTTTCCGTCAGACGTATCTCCTTAACTCTCGCGTTTCCCTCTCTTGCGGTCCGGACGATCAGCCCGGCCTGCTCCATCTTTCTGAGAGATACCGCAACAGCAGCGTGGCTGACCTGAAACATCTCCGCGATTTCGGACTGAGCCGGAGGGGTATCACAATGAGAAAGGCACATCAGGATCATATGCTGTGTCCTGTGCACGCCGAGCCTGTGCACCTGCCCCTCTATGATCATCCTGTGGCAGCGGTCCGTCTGCATCATCAGAGGCATAATCGTTCCCGCAGCGTTATCCACTCTCTTCTGCCAGCCTTTCCATACAATAGTTAACTCGTTAATTATAACCGCTTCCCGCTGTCTGTCAACCAAAGAAACGCGCGTGAAATAAAAATGGCAAAACTGTGATACTTCAATGCGAAGGTTGAATGTCTGTTTCATGCATGTTACAATTACGTATACGTTTTATATAGAGCATTTTCCGATCGTTTCCACCGGCAGAACCAGAATCATTCCGTCCCGCGATGCGGGCAGAAAGGAATCATCATGAAACTGAGACGCACCATTTTTTCAATTGCATTGTCCGTTCTGATCTTATCCTGCGGCATCTTCGGAAGTCTCGCGGAGGGCACCGAACCCGCCGCAGAACCTGCTGTCACCGATAACGGATCGCAGCTTGCGGCGTTTTTCAAAACCCTGGACAATGAGGCCGGATTCCATATCCGCTACGAACTGGAAATCATGGGCTACAACTCCATCTACGACGATCAGGCGAAAGGCGATTTCTTCTTTGAGCGTAACTATATCGAGCAGATCGGTTCCTCCGACAGCGACACCCTGAAGGTCTACCGCGACGGGAAGATGTACAGCATGAAAAAATCCGATATGTCAGGTATCTATATGGATGTTCCCGAAATAGAGGACTTCCATTATTACGGCGCGATGTTCTGCACCATTTACCAGAACGTTATGACCCGGGTACTGGAGCCTGTCTACGAGACGATCGAATATACGGTCGGTGAGACGACTTTCAAAGCGGAGAAATACCCCGCGCAGTCGGAATACGGCGTAGACCAGATTTTCTGCTTTGATGAAGCCGGCTCCCTTGCCTACATGATCAACTGCGCCAACGAATCCATCGGATTGGGCGAGTACATCTATAAAATCGACGTGATCGACGACGCGGTCGACGAGTCCCTGTTCGACATCACAGGATATACATTCACCGACTACCAGACCGCTTTGGCCGAAGCACAGGCTGCGCTGGAACAGCTGGCAGGCTGACCGGAACTTCTGACTCAATGTCAAATGTTGGGGTTGAGATAAAAGAAATCAAGTAAAATCAAGTTCAAACAGGAGTCTTGCATGAAAGTGTGAGACTCTTGCTGTATTCAGGCATGTAAGGGAAAGGAAACAGCATGCGGCAGGGCAGCTTGAACAGGGGGCATGCCCCCTGTTCACGGCAGATGGATCCCGTTATTTGCCTCTGTTCAGGATCATCAGGATCCTGCTGCGGAAGTTTTCAAAGTTCCGGTAGCCGTATCCCGTCCGCTTGATCACCTTGATCGTATTGTTGCAGCCTTCCGTAAACCCGTTGGAATACCTGCACCTGAACGCATTCAGGATCAGCGGTGCCCAGTTGGTCATCATGGTCGTGCATTCCCTGTATTCCGGGATCTCCGCTACGCCCGCGAACAGCATGAACTCGGAAAAACGTTTCTTTGCTGTCTCGTAGTCTTCGGACGCGAACAGGGAATACATCTTTTCCTTCAGCAGATACGCGTCGCGGAGTTCCGGACATATCTCCAGCATCCGGGATACCCGGTTCATGCTGAAAGGCGTCAGCTTATCCCGGTGCTTCAGCAGCAGAAGTCTGGAACGT
>JAFPXU010000095.1 GCA_017394605.1 Clostridia bacterium
ATCGCCGTCCTTGTGTGCCTGCTTTTCTATTATCTGCGAGGCCGCTGGGGAGATACCATGCCCGCCGAGGCGATGATCACGGCGATCATCTGCCTGCAGCCGAATCTGGAGAATACGAAGTCATTCGCCCTGAACCGTCTGGTCGGAACGCTGATCGGCGGCTTCTGGGGCCTTGTGTTCCTACTGATCGCGTCCCTGACCGGAATCGCGTCGGTTCCCATCCTGACGCTTGCCGTCATGGCTGCGGGGCTTCTGCCTACGCTGTATACGACGATCCTTCTGAAACGGCCCGGCACGTCCAGCCTCGCGGGGATCGTATACCTGTGCGTCGTCGTCTCCTTCCCGGACATCAGCGAACCGCTCGGAAGCGCAGCGGAGCGCATCCTGGGTGTCCTGGTCGGGACCGCTGCCGCAATCCTCGTCAATGTGATCCGCGTGCCGCGGGACAGGCGGCTGGACCGTGTGTTCTTCATCCGCACGAAGGACCTCCTCCCGAACCGTTTTTCCGAGATGTCGCCCTCCGTGCTGTATCACCTGAATTCCATGTACCGGGACGGCGCGAGGCTATGCCTTGTCAACGAACACGCCCCCGCGTTCTATTCGGAACAGATGCAGGGGATCAAGATGACCGTTCCGATGATCGTCATGGACGGCGCTGCCGTGTATGACACGAACGAGAACCGGTATATCCATCAGCAGACGCTCGCCTTCGAATCGGCGAAAGAGGTCCGCGAGATCCTGGCGGCGGAAGGCCTGAGCTTTTTCACCTATACGATCCACAGGGACAAGCTCTGCATCTTCCACCAGGGAGAACCCACCGCTTCCGAACGGCTGATGATGGAGCGGATGCGCCGTTCCCTGTACCGGCATTACCTGGACGGAGAGGTCTATAAGACGGCGGAGATCGTCTGCTTCAAGGTATACGGAACCGACGAAGAGGTCCGGAACATGGCGAAAACGATCATCCCTTCCCTCACCCCCGGCCTGACGCGCACGGCAATCCGCCCACAGGAAGGCGTCCCCGGCATCAGCGCGCTCTACATCTACTCCTCCGAAGCGACGATTTCCAAAGCGGAGGACTGGGTCGCGGACTACCTCGGGACCGGGGAAACCCGCCTGACGAAAGAGGAGATCCGGCTCCGCGAGGGCTGCCGCGACGAGCGCGACGCCATGCGGCTGATCCGGGCGGTCTATCTCCGGTTCCGTCCGTATAAGTGGTCGAGAAAGCGGTAAGCTCTCCTGCCATATCATTGTATCTACCTGCGATCATGCCCTGCATGGTCGCTTTTTTCATGCCGGAACGGGCAACGTTTCCCTTCCGGCGAATGGACAGTATCAGGAAAGGAAGAAAGCAAAATGCGGGTACTGGTCGTTGAACCGATGAAACCACCGTTTATCAAAGAAATAGGAGAAGAGCTCGCCGACCTTCAGAAGGAGGTCGGCGGTTTTATCGAGGCGGTCTATCCCTTCCCCGACGAAGCCGCCGTCATCTGCAACGAGGAAGGAAAACTGATGGGGCTTCCGCTGAACCGCAGCCTCGCGGGAGATGACGGACGCCTCACGGACATCATCGCCGGAACGTTCCTTGTCACCGGACTGACCGATGACGGGTTCGCCTCCCTGACGGATGAGCAGCTTTCGATGTACGCAGAGCGGTTCCGTACGCCCGAGACGTTCTGCATCGAAGGCGGAACATTCCGTTCCATCCCCGCTCTGTCGGTGTATGTGGAACCGCAGCAAGGACACGCGGAGACGGTTCCCGGACAGGACAGGCCGGTTCCCCGCAGACATACGGAAAACGAAAGATAAGGAGAGAAAACAATGCCGAATCATATCACAAACGTGCTGGAGTTCGACTGCGGTCCGGAGGAATTCCAAAAGATCGCGGAGTTCCTCCGCGGTTCCCCCGACCGTCCGCTCGGGCACGTGGATTTCAACACGCTCATGCCGATGCCCTCCTCTCTCGACATCGAGGCGGGATCCCGGGGCGACACGGGGCTCCGTGCCTACCGTGAATACCTCCGGCAGTCGGCAGGTCTGAGCAAAGACGCGGCGGAAAAGATCGAAGCGACCTACCGCGAGCGCTTTGAAGAGGATCCCGAGATCTGGGACCTCGGGAAGCAGTATTACGAGAACATCGAACACTACGGCGCCGCGAACTGGTACGACTGGTGCATCCGCAACTGGGGAACGAAATGGAACGCCTACGACTGCGTGCCAGTCGAGCCCGAAAGCTGCATGCTGTCGTTCTGCACCGCCTGGTCCGGGGTGCCCGAGATGGTCACGGCGATCTCCGAAAAGTATCCTTCCGTCAGCATCCGCTACGGCTGGGCGGACGAGGACATCGGGCGGAACGTGGGCCGCTTCACGATGAAGGACGGAATGGTCACGGATCACGACATCCCCGCCCCCGATTCGAGGGAAGCGTTCGAGATGGCGGCGGAGATCATGGACGCCGACCTGTCCGACTGGGGGCTGACGCTCTCGAAGGACGGTACGACCTACGAATGGCATGAAACCGAACCTGTTTCCGACATTGTGAAAACAGCCGAACGCAAGGGGGACGCCAGATGAGCGAGACTAAAAAAAACGCCGCACCGAAAACGGTAATAAAGCGCAGCTACAATTTGTGCCTTTCCGAGGAGGAAATTCGAAAAATAGACACTCTTTGTTCCCTCAGCGGTCTCCGCCCCGGCATGCTGATCAAAAAGCTGCTGCTATCGAAGGAGATCCGCCAAAGGCCTGACGTAAACTTCTACCTGCTCGCACGCGCAGTCGATCGTCTGAACAGCAGTCTGAACCTGACCGTTCGGAAAATCTACGGGGAAAATACTGTCACAAATGAGGATATGAAGAAAGCGCTCCATATCATGGAAGAAGTCCGGGCTGAAATAGAAGAATGGAAGAATAAATGGCTGTAGCAAAAATATTTCACACTTCAAAGTCCCCGGGCGAGCTGATTCGGTATGTATCCAACCCGCTTAAAACGGCAAACGGCATGTATGTTACGGCGCTTGGGAGCGGGACAAAACCGCCTGAACAGGCATGGAAAGAAACGAATGCCTATTACGAGAAAAGTGGTGGCAATACAGCCTGGCATGTAATCCAGAGCTATCCTCCCGATTCGGTCACGCCGGAGCTCGCGCATGAGATCGGGATCCAGTTTATCGACCGGTTCGTTTCGGGGCACGACGCTCTTATTGTAACGCATCTGGACAAGCATCATATCCATAACCATATAGTCTTCAATGCAGTATCCAGACTGACTGGGATCAAATATCACAGCCGTGCAGGCAATATACAGAGGATGAAACGTATTTCCGACGAGATCAATCTTGCTCACGGTCTTCCGATCATACACGAAATGAAGGGACATGCTCCCGACTACTTCAACTGGAAGCTCGCCTCCCTCGGCATTCTCACCGGCCGTGATTTTTTGAACAAAAGTGTGCAGGAATCGTTATCCCTGTCTCTCGACCGGAACGATTTCTTTTCCCTGATGGAAGAGCGTGGATTCACCGCTTTTCGGGCGGACGGGCACCTGTATTTCACTCCTCACAGAAAAAAAGTCAAAATGACGGCGTGGATTAATGACAAGCCGTTTCAGGATGAGGATATCGACAGGATCATTGAGCATGGTTTGTCCGAGTCCCTGCAGGAACTGACGCAAGATGATCCAGAGTCTTCCGGTCCGAACCTCTCTCCCGTTTCGGCAAACAGTCTCTCCTCGCTTTATCAGCATGAGATGGAATTCATCCGAAACGGAAAACACAACGACAGAGATCTCATCGCATATACGCATTACATGAAAGAACTTGTATATCTCAATAACAATCAGATCGATACCCTGCCCGAACTGACGGAAAGAAAAAACACTGTCGACGAGAAGATTGCTTCTCTCCTCGAACGGCGGTCCGTCCTTCCGAAGAAACCGGAAACGAAGGAGGAACGGCTCGAGATCAGCAGATCCGTGAGAAAGCTCCGAAGCGAAGCACGGCTCCTGGACAGGATCGCAGAGAATACGGAACGGATGCGGAAAGCGCTCATCAATGAACGTCCGTTGGAACGTGCAGCGGAACGGCTGCCGTTG
>JAFPXU010000096.1 GCA_017394605.1 Clostridia bacterium
AGTTGGAGTGCTAACAAGGAAATCGGGAAGGAGATGCTGAGATGGAACTGGATGCGAGAAAGCTGAAAATCCTTCAGGCGATCATAGACGAATACGTCATGTCCGCTTCCCCGGTCGGATCCCGCGCGGTCAGCAAAAACCCCGAATTTAATCTTTCCAGCGCTACGATCCGCAACGAGATGGCGGACCTCGAAGAGATGGGTTTTCTGGAGCAGCCGCATACGTCCGCGGGAAGGATCCCGTCCGATAAAGCGTACAGGCTGTACGTGGACACGATCATGAACCGGGCACAGATCAGCCGGGACGAGATCAAAAAGATCCGCACGCACTTCTCCAGCAAGATCTCCGAGGTGGATGAGATCCTGAAACAGACCGCGGTCGCAATTTCTTCGGTTACGAACTATACGGCCATGGTGCTCGCGCCGGAGCTCGACTGCGATACGCTGCGTCATGTGCAGCTGGTCCCGCTTGTCCCGGGGAAAGCGCTGCTCGTGATCGTGACGGGAACGGGGTTCGCAAAGGATGCGGTGATCCATGTCCCGCCTTCCATCAGGACCGAAGAGCTGGAGCAGATATCGAGATTTCTGACCAAACGGCTGTATGGTACGCGGATGGACGCGGTTGCGGAAATGATTACGTCCGAGCTGGAGTCCGAAATGGCGGACAGGAAAGCGTTCCTTTCGAGCATTGCGGACGGGATCGAACGGAAGATTTCCCCGAACAGGAAAAATCTGGAACTTGCCGGAGCGGGCAACATGCTGCATTATCCGGAATACGCAGACCTCCAGAAGGCGAGGAATTTCCTGTCGGCTGTCGAAGGACGGGACGCGTTGTACAACATGCTGAGACGGGCAAGCTCACTGGAGTTTACGATCACCATCGGAAGCGAAAACGAGCAGGATGCGCTGAAGGATTGCAGTGTTGTGACGGCTACCTACAGGATGGGCGATCAGAACATGCCGATGGGTACGCTCGGCGTAATCGGTCCGACGAGAATGAATTACGGCAAGGTGATCTCTGTCTTGGAATACATGCGCAGAAGCCTTGGGGAAATATTAAGCAACTACATCGAGGAGGAGTGAGCCTTGGCAAAAAAGCATAAAAATCTGAATGAAGAAACGGCGGAGACGCCGGTTCATGAAGAAAGGGAAGCGGCTCAGGAAGCCGAGACCCCGAAGGAGAATGAAAAAACTGCCGCGGATGAGCAGAAGGAAAACGCGGCGGAGCCGGAGACTTACACATTCACCGCAGAAGAGTTCCGGCAGGCAAAAGAAGCGCTTGAGAAACTGCGGAAGGAAAAAGAGGAAGCGATCGGTCTTCTTCAGAGAAATCAGGCGGACTTTGACAATTTCCGCCGCCGCAACGGATCGGTCCGCACGGACAGCCTGGAGGAAGGAAAGAGAAACTGCATCAAGGAGCTTCTCCCGGTTCTGGATAATTTCGACAGGGCGATGGAGGCGGAAGCCGGAGACGAGGCCGGAGCCGGATGGCGCGACGGCATCAAGCTGGTACATAAGCAGCTGATGGACACGCTTCAGAAACTGGGACTCAGCGAAATAGAGGCGGACGGAAAATTTGATCCCAACCTGCATAACGCGGTCATGCAGGAAAAGGCGGAGGGAAAAGAGTCGGGAGATATCCTGGCGGTTTTCCTGAAGGGATACCGCGTGGGTGACAAGATCATCCGTCATACGATGGTTAAAGTGGCCGAATAAAACGGACAAAGAAACAAGTTTTATAAGATAAACAGCAGGAGGATATAAGTTATGGGTAAGGTTATTGGTATCGATCTTGGCACGACCAATTCGTGCGTAGCGATTCTGGAAGGCGGCCAGCCGGTCGTGATTCCGAACTCGGAAGGCTCCAGAACGACACC
>JAFPXU010000097.1 GCA_017394605.1 Clostridia bacterium
AAGAATGGTCTGTGCTGATAAACTACAGGGTATAGCTTGTTGTAGTATTTTTTCGCTATATTATAAACCATTTCCTCTGAAACCCACTTATTTACTGGTCGAAGATAAGTACTACGCTCCTCATGATCATATACTCCGGCATTTGCATCCTTGAGCACTTTTTGAGAATAAGGGAAAAGATCATCATGGCTTTTAAAGTGCCTTTCAATAAAAAAATATTTTAGATGTTCTTCTAACCTTTGCTGTCTTCGCATTCCTTTCCAACTATCAAATGCGGCAGCCATATCACTTTCGGTTGGACCTGTTGAGATTGCTGTGCCTTTTAATTTTCCTGTTTTTATCCATGTCTTGCAGATTTCAATTACATAGGAGTGCGGTTTTGCTGTAGCATAAGCACAAGCTCTGTGAACAGCACCATCTATGTCTTCTAATTCTAAGACGATGAAATAGTAGCGGTTCCCTTCCCAAGCAGCACAGCGTTCAGATAGTTTTAGTTCTGGGAATAGTTTATCAATTCTTTTATTTGCATCTGATTCAATCTCCGGAGCAGTATAATGCCAATATGATTTACGGTCACTTGCAAATTTTGAGTAAGAAATGCTTAGAAAAGGAATGTTCGTAATTGCCTTCATATCTTTAATAAACTTGGTGTTGTTATATTTGAACCCAATATCGTTCGGGGTCAGCTCCTCTATGCGTAACGAATAATACGTCTTCCCCTCAACAGGGAAGCCAAGATATGGGTTATTACGATATTTTCCATACATTTCTTCGGGATTGCTACAAAGATGTGCTTTTCTTCCCACAATTTCTACCAAAATTGCAAGTGAATCATTCAGCGAATAAACATTGACAAGGTTATCTGGTGTACTAAACTTATTAATCGAGTATCCACGGAGTCTACTTTCGAACTCAGTCAAGAATAGTTCCATTGTTTTAGGTGGAATATACAAACAGCATCCCCCATAACTTAGTTTTCGTTTCTAATCTGCTAAATCAATTACATAGCAGTAGTACTTACCCAATTTTCGAACTAATAAAGTATTTCAGCACTTCGTATCTAAATGCTGAATCATTCCACATCTCAAAGTCACAGGCGATAAAGGGATGCGCCATTGTACCACCGCCCTTGCCCTGTTTTGAGGTAATGCCGGTGGCATTCGTCAGGTCGATCCATTTCTTTGGTGTCAAAGTGAACTGCGGAGTTTTGGCATCAACCACAAGCTTTTGAAATGCAGCTTCATTGAATTGTGGGTTATTGTTCCGTTCCCATGCCGCCAGGAACTCCACTGTATTGCGACTTCGCAACCAACTTTGAATTAGGTAACTCGGATTATCGGCATCAAACCTGCGTGCAATTTCAGTCAAAGAAATATAATCATCAGACGGATGCAGATATTTGGCCACCGTTTCTTCGAGGTAGGCGTTCATCTTTGGCTCATAGATCGGCGTCTCATCCTTTAATATCGACTCGAAGATAACATCCAAATAGCGGTTCCAATCCACTGCTCTGATGGGAGATAGCTTATTCACACGCACCAGAAACTTCTCTCTGGTCAGCGCGTATGCCCACTCCAATTCTTCTTTGGTTGCTCTTGGAATGTATTTTTACCACTTTCGCTTGATTTGGGTTTCGGCAGTTTTCCCCTTTCAAAAAGTACACAAAACAGTAGTCTTCAAACTTGATGATGCCCTTTGTGTACTTTCCGTTGTTCAGGAGCTTATTCAGTACATCTCTGCTCTATTGCACTTTTCCAGAGGGAGAAGGAATCCCTTCGTTGAATAAATAGCCTTGAATAGCTTCCAAGCTGTTTCCAGCTTTGTAGAGGCTGAAAACAGTTTTGACAACTTCCGCTTCCTCCGGCACGATTTCAACAAGCCCTTGCTTGTCCCTCCTGTAGCCGTAGCAGATTCTTCCAAAAAGTCTCGATTCGACTAATGACAACTTCATAATTCTGGTTCCTTTCTAATTATACTGATTTCGACGTGCGTTTCAATATAAAACACAAATATTAGTGGAATTAGTAGAAATTCAAAACCTCTATATTAGTGCTTTATATCGTCGGCTGATTGTTTGGGGTTTGTATTAATATGAAAATGGAGCAGATTTCTTCGAAAATCCGCTCCAAAATAACATTTATTCAGTTATTTGTGGGATAAAAAAAGACAAACAGGCTTGTTTCAGCTTGTTTGTCTCTTTTGGTGGAGCATAGCGGATTCGAACCGCTGACATCCACACTGCCAGTGTGGCACTCTAGCCAGCTGAGCTAATGCCCCGTGCTCGATAAATTATAGGAGATTTCCATCGATTTGTAAAGCAATATTTATCTCATTTTCAACACTTGTATGAACTTTTTGTTCAAAATGTCATACGCGGATGGAAATATGCTAAAATAACCAAAACAGTTTGTGGAGGTTATTTTGCCTGCTGTAAAAGCGTTTTTTGCCGATTTGCTGAAGAAACTGAACGCGGCGGTCGGCAGAAAAAGCAATAATTCAAACGATTCGGCTTTCATGCTGACGAAGGCAAAACGGCAGCGCCCGTTCATGCTAGCGGTTCTGTTTACCTCTCTGAAGCTTCTGATTGTCGCGTTTGTCGTGATCTGTTTCGCGGGTCTCGGGCTGGCGTTCGGAATTGTGAAGGCGTATGTGGATACTGCCCCCACGCTGGATGTCGCTCAGCTGACGATCTCGGACAGGACCTCGTTTTTATACGACAGCAGCGGAGACCTCATCACATCCATCGCGGACGTGGAATACAGGGACTGGGTGGACATAGAGGATATCCCGCCCATGGTGCAGAACGCCTTCATCGCGGTGGAGGATGTCCGCTTCTATAAACATTCCGGCGTGGATTTCAAACGCCTATTTTCGGCCGCCCTTGAGATTCTCGGCAATTCAAATTCTTCCGGCGGCAGCACCATCACACAGCAGCTGATCAAAAACAAAATACTCGGCTCCCAGCGGAACTACAAGCGCAAGATCCAGGAAGCCTATCTTGCCGTTCAGCTTGAAAAGATGATTTCCAAAGAGGATATCCTCGAAGCGTATCTGAACGACATCTATCTCGGCGAGTCCAATTACGGAATCAAGACGGCGGCGTCCGATTACTTCGGAAAGGAACTCTCCGATCTGACAATAAGGGAGTGTGCAATGCTCGCCGGTCTTGCGCAGGCGCCGTATACGTATAATCCTCGAAGGAATATGTACGTGCGGGACAAGATGGAGATCACCAACAACCGGACGAACCGGGTGCTTTCCGCGATGTATCAGGCAGGATTCATCTCGGAGGAACAGTATGAGCAGGCCATTCAGGAGGCTACGCAGATCCTGAAGGAAAGCAAACAGAAGCAGCTTTACGACATGCCTTATTTCGTGGAATACGCCATTTACGATGTCGTGTCGCACCTGCTTGCCGCGAGAGAGCTCCCGGATACGGCTGCCAACAGGAACGCGATCGAGAACGAACTGCGTACCGGCGGCTATCATATCTACACCACGGTGGACAGGAAGATCCAGAATACCGTTCAGGAAACGTTGTCGACCTGGGATAAATACCCGCATCTCGCCGACTCGAGCAAGGCGCTCAGCATAGAGACCAATTCGGAAGGAAACGTGCTGGAAACGATCCAGCCCCAGGCTGCGGCGGTCGTACTGGACTACAGGACAGGAGAACTCCGCGCCGTAGTGGGGGGCCGGGATACCCCCACGGTCAGGAAGGGAATCAACAGGGCGTATCAGAGCTATAACGAGGTCGGGTCTTCCATCAAACCGCTTTCCGTATACGGGCCCGCGCTGGATCTCGGCCTTTCTCCCGCATCGATCATCGCGAACATGGACGGTCCGATTGAAGGATGGAACACGCCTAGCGGCTATCCGTCTGGCGGACTGGATTCCCGCTACGGTCCCGTTACGCTGCGGCGCGGCGTTATGTCTTCGCTGAATGTCGTTGCGGCGCGCGTGCTCATGGACAGCGTGACGCCTGCCGTGGCAGCGACATATATGGAAAAACTCGGCGCGAACATGTCGAAGATCAATGTGGACGGTTCCGGGCTTGCGCTCGGAACGTCAGGTCTGACGCCGATTCAGATGGCTGGCGCTTACGGCGCAATCGCCAACGAGGGCGTCTATCTGGAGCCCCTCTCGTTTACAAAGGTAACGGATTCGGAAGGGAATATCCTGCTGGACGCGGAAAAGATCAGGACCAGAACGCCGGTGTTCAAGAAGAGTACCGCCTACCTGCTGGTTGATATCATGAAGGACGCCGTCAAGTCCGGAACCGGAACAAAGGCGAAAATCGACGGCATGACGGTCGCCGGAAAAACCGGAACAAACTCCGATTACGCGAGTGTTTATTTCGCGGGGATAACGCCGTACTATGTATCCACCGTGTTTATCGGTCACGATTATCCGGTCAATAAACTGAAGAGCGGTGCCTCGGGCGGCGGATATGCGGCTCCTCTGTGGCGGACATATATGGAGAAGATTCATGAGGGACTGGAGGACCGGAGCATTATCGACGAAGATCCTTCCGCTCTCGGGCTGGTGAAGAAGACTGTCTGTACGGTATCCGGAATGCTTGCGACGGACGCATGCAAAGAGGATTCGGATCACAAGGCTGTAACAGACTGGTTTGTTTCCGGCACAGAGCCGACCGAGTACTGCGACATGCATGTATCGGTCGAGATCTGCAAGGAATCCGGCGGGATCGCGACGCAGTTCTGTCCGGAGTCCACGACCTCTGTAGAAACGTACATCCTGATCCGGAGCGGATCGCAGTTTGATCAGTTTGAGGATGAGTACCTGTTCAAGGCAATGCCTAACGCGGTGCGGACCGATATTTCTACGGATGAATTCGTAAAACAGTTCAGTCCCTGCTCCGTGCACGCAGTCGGATCGACGGGCGTGTTTGAACTGAAGCAGGAGGCTGAATCCATGATCGATGTCGTTCTGGAGTTTATGCAGAACAATCATCTGAGCGCGGAAACGGCGTATCTTCTGAATTACGATATCGAGCAGCTGAGACATACGCTGTCCGGCTATGAGTATTCCGAGATAGAATCTTTCCTGCAGACGCTGATGAACGATTATACCGGCGCGAAGGGAGAAGTTGCCATTCAGCAGCAGAATCAGCCGGTTGAAACAAACGAAGAGGGAGAAAACGGTGGAGACGATTGAGACCCGGCTGGAGGGCCTTTACACAGAGGAACGGACCAGGCTTGCGGCACTTGCCACCGCGGATACGCCGCAGGGGGAATACGCTTCGCCTGTGTTCGGGGCGGGGTCTCCGGATTCCGATACCGTACTGATCGGGGAAGCGCCCGGAGCGGAGGAAACCAAAACCGGGATTCCGTTCGTCGGAAAGGCCGGGAAGCAGCTGGATCAGCTGCTTTCGGAGGCGGGAATCGACAGAAAACGGCTTTTCCTGACCAATACGGTGAAATACAGACCGGTCGTGCGCAGCGTGAAAACGACAAGAAACAGGACGCCTTCCAGGAAGGAGATCGTTGAGGCACTGCCGCTTCTTCGAAATGAGATGGAACTGCTCCGGCCTGCGGTCATCGTTACACTCGGGAGCACGCCGCTCGGCGCGGTTCTGGATCTTGCGTCGGAAAAGCGTGTGCCGATCGGAGAGGCGCACGGGAAAGCCCGAAGCATCTCGATCGGATCGCTGAAGACCTGGATTTTTCCGCTTTACCATCCCGCAAGCTGCATCTACAACCGTTCGCTGACGGAGGTGCTGCAGACGGATGCCGCACAGCTTGGGCGTTTTCTTGATGAACAGAATGCCGCGTGTTATGATAGACGCGTAATGAATATGCAAAAGGAGAAACATGTATGACGACGCAGAAGATCCTGATTGCCGACGATGAACCTACCGTTCACGAATCTCTGGGGATCTACCTGAAAGCAGACGGCTTTGAGACCGTGGACGCCTATGACGGGCAGGAGACACTGGATAAACTCAATGCGGACATTTCGCTGGTCGTGCTCGACCTGATGATGCCCAAAAAGTCCGGCATCGAGGTCTGCCGGGAGATCCGGAAAACGTCTCAGCTTCCCATACTGATGCTTACCGCAAAGGGAGAGGAAATCGACAGAATTCTAGGCCTTGAACTCGGAGCGGATGATTATATTGTGAAACCGTTCAGCCCCAGGGAAGTGGTAGCGAGGATCAAGGCGGTCCTGAGACGTACTTCCGAACAGCCTAAGTCCGATTCGGACGTAGTGACGCATAACGGTCTGTCGATCGATCTGAAGAGCTATACCGTGCTGCTCAAGGGTGAGCCGGTGATCTGCACCCCGAAGGAGATCGAGATCCTCCACCTTCTCGCGTCCCATCCCGGACAGGTCTTTACGAGAGAACAGCTTCTTTCCAAGGTGTGGGGTTATGATTTCGCGGGTGAGACCAGAACGGTTGATACGCATATCAAGCGGATCAGGGCGAAACTGGATTCCGCCTCTCTCGGCTGGAGCATCAAAACGATTTACGGAGTCGGTTACAAATTCGATCTTGACTGATACATGAAAAGCGTTTTTTTCTGGAGACTGCTGATTGCCACGGTGCTGATCCTGCTGCTAGCGAATGTCATTTCGCTTGCAGCTTATACTTATGTGGGGAAAAATGTCTTCATCTCTCTGGAAATGGACGAACTGGAGCCCCAGGCGGAATACACGAAACAGGTATATCAGGAATATAAAACCGGCGCGCTGGACCGGAAAGCGTTCAACAAGCTGATCGAACAGCAGACGATCGCCGGGAACTCGACCATACTGATTGCGGACCAGATCGGAAAGACCATGATCGTCCGAGACATCGGAAAAGATATCCGCATTACCGATTACGGCGCGTCTTTTGCCGCCGACATCCAGGCGGTTCTGGAAGGCGGAACTGTGCACAACGAGCAGATGATGACGTCCGACAGCGAGCCTGCGATCTGCGTCGGCATCCCCGTTTATGATCCGGATGGCAGCGTTTCGGGCGCCGTATTCATCATCAAGCAGATCAGCAGGATACAGTCCGCGTATCAGAAACTGAGTGATACGCTGATTCTGACAATCATATTAGGCATGATGGTCGGAATGCTGTGTGTGTTCTTCTCTGCAAGAGCGACGTCGAAACCTCTGATTGAAATGGCCGACACGGCTCTTGAGATGTCGAAGGGCAATTTTAAGGTCAGAGCCAATGAGGACATATCCGGCGAAAGCGGGATCCTTGCCCGCGCGCTGAACCAGCTGTGCGACAATCTGTCGAGCACCATTAACCAGCTGAGAAGCGAGAAGAGCCAGCTGAATTCCCTGCTGATCAGCTTCAATGACGGTGTTGCCGCGATCGATCAAGCGGGACAGCTGACGCATTTTAATCCCGCTCTGCAGAAGATGTTCGGTACGCTGGATACGGAAACGCCTCTGGATGTGGTTCCGGACGGATCCATATGGGGAAAGTTCCATGAAGTGCTTGAGACGGAAGAACCCCAGACGCTTCATTACAAGTTGCCAGGCGACAGAATGCTGTGGATCACCATCGTTCCGATCCAATCGGACGAAGGGGAATGCACCGGCGCCGTCGGTCTGTTCAAGGACGTGACTGAGTTCGAGAAGCTCGAGCAGACACGAAGGGATTACGTGGCGAATGTCAGCCATGAACTCCGGACGCCTCTGACCGCCATACGCGGGCTGCTGGAACCCCTGGCGGACGGCATGGTGAAGGACGACGCGACCAGGAACCGGTATTACGATACCATGATGCACGAGGTGCAGCGTCTTTCCAGACTGATCACCGACCTGCTCCAGCTGTCCAGGCTTCAGTCAGGAACGGAATACATGGAAGTTTCCGCGGTCAATACGTATGAACTGCTGGAAGACGTCATGATGAATTACAAAACGGAAGCGGAACAGAAGGGAATCCGTCTTCTCCTTAACGCGGACCATGTACCTTACGCGATGACGGACAGGGACAGGATCGAACAGGTTCTGGTTATCCTGATCGACAACGCGATGCGCTACACGCCCCCGGGCGGCACCATCGAGATCGCGGCTTCCGACGGCGATGTGATTGTGGTATCGGTTTCCGATACGGGATGCGGCATTGCATCGGAAGAACTTCCGCATCTGTTTGAGAGATTCTATAAGGTCGATAAATCAAGGAAAGACGGCGGAACGGGGCTTGGGCTTTCGATCGCGAAACAGATCATCGACATGCTCGGAGAGCAGATCCTCGTGGAGAGCGAGGTCGGGAAGGGAACCTGCTTCAGTTTTACGCTGAAAAAATACGTCAGCAACGCGATCGCATTGGGGCCGACAGCGGATTACATTTACGATCCTTCCAAAGAAGACAACGCTGCGTGTCAGGATACGGACGGCGCGGAAGAAGATGTTCCTTATGAAGTCATCAAACCGAAAAAAACAAGAAAACGGACCAAAAAGAGCAAGCGCACGGACAGCGGAAAGAAAGACACCCGTTAATATGTTTGAAATTTGACAAGTTTATGTAAAAGCTGGCAATGGCATTGAAACGGGATTCCGCTGTGAATATAATTCAGACAGCGGAATCTTTTTTTATGACGGAGGAATACAGTATGCAGAATAATATCCCGCACATCCTGATCTGCGACGATCAGCCTGTGATTCATGAAACGATAGGCGCCTACCTCGACAGCGAAGGCTTTACGTACAGTTCTGCATATAACGGGAACGATGCCATAAAACTCTGGAAGGAAGAGTCGCCTGACCTGATTATCCTTGACCTTATGATGCCGGGCAAGAGCGGGATCGAGGTATGCAAGGAGATCCGCGCGACCAGTACGGTCCCGATCATTATGCTGACAGCGAAAGGAGAGGAGATCGACAAGGTCGTCGGCCTTGAACTGGGGGCGGACGATTACATCGTCAAGCCGTTTTCCACGCGCGAATTGATTTCCAGGATCAAAGCGGTGCTCAGAAGGTCGAATTCCCCCGTTCAGGAGAACAGCGATGTCATCCGGATCGATGAGATCGAAGTCAATATTGCCAACTATGAGGTGCGTATCAACGGGAAGCGGATGGATTTCACTCCGAAAGAGGTGGAGATCTTTCATCTGCTCGCATCCAATCCCGGACGGGTATTCGACAGGGAGCAGATCCTTTCCAAAATCTGGGGATACGATTATTTCGGAGACACCAGAGCGGTCGATACGCAGATCAAACGAATCCGCCAGAAGATCGCGAATGAAGATACGAAGTGGGGAATCCGGACGGTGTACGGCGTAGGGTACAAGTTCGGGGTTGCCGAATGAAAAAACTCACCCTGTTCAACAAACTGATCCTTTTCGTCCTTGGCGCCTGCGTCCTGCTTGGCGTCCTTTCGACGCTTATCTTCTTTTTCTTCGGAATGAAGACGTTCGGAAACGAGATCGAACGGGAGCTTGTGCCGCGTACGAGACAGGTAGTCAGACTGACCAGACGGTATCTGGAGGGTAAGATCAGCTACGATACCTATGCTTCCATGTTCTCCTTCGACGTGTCGAGAGGATCACACGTGTATGTGTTTGACGATCAGGGAAACCTTGTGATCTATGCTTCCGATCAGGAGGAAGGAGAGGATAGGATCCAGCAGATCTGCCAGCCGTATATCAGCAGGATTTTTTCGTCCGGGGAAGAACTGTCCGACACAAATATAACGAAGGTCGGCGGCGTTCTAATCGGGATCCCCATTCTGGACAATCTGGACCGCGTAGCGGGCGCGGTTATTGCCATTAAACCCGCAAGGCAGCTGAGGACCGGCATGGTTTCCATGACCTATGTGCTGATCGCCGGTATCGCGGGCGTCATGCTGATCCTTCTTGTCGCTTCCTATTTTCTGAGCGGTAAAATATCGAAGCCGATTTCCGAAATGGTGAACGCTGCGAGGCAGATGGCAGCAGGGGACTATTCCGTCCGTGTGAATACCGACGCCGGACCGGAGATCGCGCAGCTTGGCGGCGCCCTCAACTATCTGGCGGAACAGCTTTCGGAAACTGTTACGCAGCTGACGGAAGCGAGAAATCAGCTCAATACGATTCTGGACGGCGTCACCGAAGGGATTCTCGCACTGGATGAGAACGCGGAACACATTACCTACGCGAATCACGCCGCGAACGGTCTGATCGATATCGAATGCTTTCCGCCGGCAGAAGGCTCGGAATATCAGGCGGGATTCCGCGAGTGCGTTGAGAAGCTTCATGCGGGCGATAAAACGGCGGAAATGACGATGGTCTGCGGCGGACGCACGATGCAGATCACGCTCAACGGCAATCCGGACCACTCTGATGCAGGGAAGGACACGTATATCGTTCTGGTCCGGGATATCACAGAGGCGGAACGCCTGGAACAGACCAGAAGGGATTACGTAGCGAACGTCAGTCACGAACTTCGGACGCCGATCGCTTCCATCCGGTCGCTTGCCGAAACACAGAACGACGGAATGGTAAAGGATGACAGCGAGCGATACAGGTATTACAGCCATATTCTCAGGGAATCCACCCGTCTTACAAGGCTGATCAACGATCTTCTGGAACTGTCCCGCCTGCAGTCGGGGAATGTCGCTCTGAACAAGACGGAGTTTCAGCTGAAGGATCTGATCTCGGATATCTGTGACAGAATGAGGAACATTGCGGATTACAGCGACATCAGCCTGAACTATGACGGTGCTCCGGACGACCTGGTGTTCTCAAACAGGGACAGGATCGAACAGGTCACCCTGTCACTTGTCGACAATGCCGTGAAGTACTGTACGGACGGCGGAACGGTGGATGTGTGGGCGGAAGACGGCGGAGACCTGATGAAGGTATTCGTACGGAATACCGGAGAGGTGGATCCGGTGGATCTGCCGCATCTGTTCGAACGCTTCTATAAGGCTGACAAGGCGCATTCCGGTTCGGGAACCGGCCTCGGCCTCGCGATCGCCCAGGAGATCCTGACTCTGCTAGGCGAAACGATCTCTGTCGAGAACCGGGACGGGTGTGTCGTGTTCTCTTTTACGGTTCATAAGAGATAGTCCGTTTTCAGGGGTAAATTTACAGAACATTCAAACAGCGCAGGGGTCCTTACGGGCAGCCTGCATTGTTTTAACCGCAGATTCGTGTTATATTCTATTTGTGAAAATTTGTGAATCCGTCTTGGATTCGCATATCATTTTTCGGAGGTCTTTATCGGTACAATGAATCAGAATGTTTATGATGTTCTCGAAGAACGCGGCTTTATCAAGCAGTGCTCCCATCCCGAAGAATTGAGGAAGCTTCTCGGCGAAGAGAAGGTGACTTTTTATATCGGCTTTGATCCGACGGCGGACAGCCTTCATATCGGACACTATGTCGCGCTGATGTCCATGGCACACATGCAGAAAGCGGGTCATCGTCCGATCGTTCTTCTCGGAGGAGGAACGGCGATGATCGGCGATCCGTCCGGAAAGACGGATATGCGCCGCATGATGACGAACGAGGAGATCGACCATAACGCCGCCTGCTTTCAGAAGCAGATGGAGCGGCTGATCGACTTTTCCGACGGCAAAGCGCTGATCTACAACAACGCCGACTGGATCCTGGGACTGAACTTTCTGGATTTCATGCGGGAGATCGGAGTCCACTTTTCCGTGAATACCATGCTCAGGGCGGAATGCTACAAGCAGAGAAGGGAAAGAGGCCTTACGTTCTTTGAGATGGGCTACATGCTCATGCAGAGCTATGATTTCCTCATGCTGAACCGGAAGACCGGATGCGTTCTCGAGATGGGCGGAGACGATCAGTGGAGCAATATTCTCGGCGGAGCCGATCTGATCCGCAGGCTGGAACGGAAACCCGCCTATGCGCTTACGACCGCGCTTCTGACCACGAGCGAAGGAAAGAAAATGGGCAAGACGGAGAAGGGAGCTCTGTGGCTCGATCCCGACAAGACGTCGCCTTATGAGTTCTATCAGTACTGGCGCAATGTGGACGATCAGGACGTAGAGAACTGTCTTGCTCTTCTGACATTCCTTCCGATGGATGAAGTCCGCAGGCTCGGATCGCTGAAGGACAGCGGAATCAACGAAGCAAAGAAGGTCCTGGCGTTTACGCTTACCGAGCAGGTCCACGGAACGGAAGAGGCCGAAAAGGCACAGAAAGCGGCAGAGGCCCTGTTCGGGGGCGGAAGCGACAAATCCACGATCCCGACCGTGGTTCTCGGGCCGGATCAGCTGAAAGACGGCGGTATTCTGGTCAAGGATCTGATGATCCTCGCCAAGTATGTCCCGTCCCGCAGTTTGGCGCATACCATGATCCTGAAGGATAAATGCATCTTCGTGAATGACGAACAGGTGACCGACGCATGGATGTCGCTCCCCGCGGAATTGTTTGCGGGAGACGGCGTGATCGTGCGTAAAGGCAAAAAAGGCTTCTGCAGGTTTAAAACCAATTGAACGGATTCCGGACAATCAGGAAAGAAGGAAGCTTTGAACTGACCGTGCAGAAATCCCGGTTTATCGGCCAGTGTTTCCGCGCGGAATCTGAACAGGAGGCTGCCTCCTGTATTGAAACCGTAAGAAAAAGGTTTTATGACGCCAAGCATCACTGCTATGCGTACTGCGCCGGAGATAACGGAATGATCACGAGATGCTCCGACGACGGGGAACCTTCCGGCACTGCAGGCGTTCCGATCCTGAATGTTCTCAGACAGAAGAATCTGACCAATACGGTCTGTATCGTGACCAGATATTTCGGGGGCATTCTTCTTGGAACGGGCGGTCTGGCAAGAGCCTATTCCGAGACTGCCGCGGGAGCGGTGGAGGATTCCGGCATCAGCGAGATCCGGGTCTGTGCTTCCTGCAGGTGCGTTCTTTCCTATCCGCAGTGGGCGAAACTCGAGCGGGTATTCAGGGCGGAATGCATCGATTACGCGCCGCAGTATACGGATGCGGTAACTTGCGGTTTCCGGATCGACAGGACACAGTTTGAGCGGTTCCGGAATATGATGCGTGAAATGACGGACGGAGCCCTGGAAATCCTGCTTCTGTCCGAGGGATACTATCCTGCAGACGTTACGGAGTGAAACAGAGGACGGATATGGTAAGACGTTTTGCCAGAAAACTGATGCTTTTGCTTTTGAGCGCGGCGCTGATCTGTACCGCGGCTGTTTCATATGCCGAGGAGAGCGTATCGGTTGAGATCACGGCAGTTGATCCGGACGCGCTTCCTTCCGCTGGAAACGTTCTCGTTACGATCTCCATCAACAACAGATCGGACTATGAACTTCAGTCCATTACCGTTTCACAGAACGGGATCAGCTATCCCATCCCGGAGGATACGGTCATCCCGCATCTTGGGAAGGCGATCATACCCGTTACGGTATCGGTTCAGGATTCCCAGATCGGGTCTCCGATCGTTTTTACCGTAGGCTGGACGTGCGACGGGGAACCGTATACCGCAGAAGTGGAAACGATGATCGAGAAAACGGAGGAACCCGTTATCACGCTTCTCCGCACAGCAAGCGAAACGCACGCGAAACCGGGCCAGAAGGTCGTTATGACCTATACGATCAAGAACGAAACCAGGTTTGACATGACGGACATCATGCTGGTCGACGAGGAGATCTGCAACGAACCGATCAGGAGAAACGATTCGCTCCAGGCGAGCAATTCGCTGACATTTGAGTATTCGTATACGGTTGGTACGGAAGACGCCGTTTCGAATCCGGTCATAACCTATTCCGTGAACGGATCCGCGAAGAGCCTTACTCCTCTCGAGCCGATCACGATCCAGTCGGTCAACATCGGCGCGCAGATAAAGGCGCAGGTCGGAACGGTATCCAGCTCGGGTACGGCGGTAGACCTTACCGTTACAAATACCGGAAATCAGAAGCTGAAAGACGTCCGGGTAACGGATGATTCCGGCACGCCGGTGAATACGGTTCCGTTTTCCGTCGACGCGGGGGAGAAACAGAACCTTACCTATACGGTCGGCAATCCAGATGGACTGTCATCAAGAAACATTCGTTTTTCGCTGACGGCAACGGATCCGTTTGACGAGCAGTTCGAAACCGTATCGCAGGATTCTCTTTCCGTCCCGTTCTATATCGATGCGTCACAGTTTTCTGTTACCATGCAGGCGGTCCAGACGTCGGACATGACGCCGGACGGATACGCTTCTTTCAGTATACTGGTCGATAACAGCAGTCAAGGTGCTCTGTCCAACGTGGAGCTTTCGGAAGCATCTGCGGGACTTCTCGCGACCTATCTCACGCTTCCCGGTGGGCAGACCAGATTTGAAGGACAGCTGTTTGCTTCCGAACCCAAAACACTGGAGTTTTCGCTGAGAGGCACAGACGCTTTGAATTCCGTCAGGGATCTTGCAAAATGCACGTTGACACTGACGGACGCCGCTGCTGCGCCTACTGGAGAACAGACGGAACAGCCGGGAATCCCCGGTACGGTGACGCCGGAACCCGAACCGCATGCGACGCCGGGGTTCAGCAGCATCGTCACAAGGATTCTGATCGTGCTCGGAGCGGTAGTTGTTCTGGCATGCGCGGTGTTACTTGTTCTGTCACTACTGGAGAGAAATCACATCGGCGAAAACGCTTTTCTGCAGGAAATTGCGGACGACGGGGAGTTTGATGAGGACTTCGATCAGCCCGCTGTACGCATTGACGATGATGGATACGAGGAATCCGGTTACGGCGGTCCGGACGACTATTTTAAACGCTCCCAACTGTTCATAGCGGAACGCGAGAAAAAGAAGAAAGAATCCGCCCGTGAGGACCGTTATTTCGGCAGCGCGGAACAGGACGATATCTGGGAGGATGAGTTTGACTATACGCAGCCTACCTTCCGTCATGAGCTGAACCGTGAAGAGGAGTACGTATACCGCAGGCCGTCTTCCTATGCGCCGGACAATTCCGCACAGGAGGACGACCCGTTCCAGCCTCCCGTTGAAGATCCCGCTTACAGCCTGAACGACAGGGATAAGGACGCCGTGTTTGAGGAAATGTTCTATGATATTATCCATGAACACGGGGATCCGGACCGGCACGAGTCTGCGGAAAGAGGAGCAAATCAGGCACCCAAATCGATCCGGGTGAAGAACGTTCCGGCGCAGCAGAAACTCCGGAAGGACTCTGTTAAGCGCGTGAAATCGGAAGAGCAGCCCGGCACGGTCGGGACGGAAGAAGGATATCCGGACGACGATGAATAAGTTTCAGGGACTGACAGAAGATACCTATAATTTTTTCTGGGAGATCGCGTTCCAGAACAATCAGTCTTTCTTCAACGCCAACAGGGAAAGATACAAAAACTCGGTCCAGCTTCCGCTTCTTCAGCTAGCGTCTGAACTTGCGCCAAGCGCGCTGGACATTGATCCGGCGTTTCAGGTCAGACCGTCTTCCGCTGTTTCCAGAATCCGCAGGGACACCAGATATTCAAAAGACAAATCGCCTTTCCGGGATCATATGTGGATCGGGTTTAAATATCCCGCGAGCTATACGAGCGAGAGTTTCGTGGTCTACGTGGAATTCGAACGGGAATCATACGGATACGGGATGGGAATGTACGCACCGAACCCCGTATTGATGCAGGAGTTCCGGGGAAGAATGCTGGCAAGAAGCGACACGTTTTTACGGCTGGTAAACGAAAAGGCTTTTACGGAAAGGTTTCAGGTCGAAGGGGAATCGTTCAAACGCCCGAAATATACGGAACAGCGTCAGGACCTCCTGCCCTGGCTGAACCGCAGACGTCTTGTCTTTTTCTACAGCTCACCGGAACTGTCAAAAACACTCAAGCCGGAGATTCTGGATGAGATAAAGGAAGCGTTTCAGATCATGAAGCCGGTTTACCGGTTTCTTAAAGGACTTGACTGATATCGTAAATCGTGACTTCGTCGTTTTTAAAGGCAATGCCGTAATGGCTGTCGAAATAGGCGAGGTCACAGTCATATTTGTAGAGTTCTTCAAAACTTACATACACGTAATCCACATTATATTTTTTCGCATACTCCGCAAAATAGGTTTCGGGATCCTCAAACATCGCGTAGAGGGCGGTTTCCCGATCATGGTAATCAATCCCGTGGTAATACAGAAATGATCCGGATCCGCAGACGATGTTCCTGCCGGTCAGCATGGCTACGGCGTTGTTGTGATTGTTAGCCGTAAGGAATGTCGCGTCGGGAGCTGCTGTCTTCTTGATATATTCGGCAGCGGCGACTTGATCTTCGCTCAGCACCTCATATCTCGAAACCGCCTCTCTTCCGAGCGTAAGAATCCCGGAAAGGAAAAGGGATGCGCACACAAAGCAGGAAAGAATGCCGACGGAAACTCTGCTGAAAGACTCAGAGGCGCGAAGCCTGCGGAATGCCGTGATCAGATAATCGCCTATGAACCCGCACAGAAAAGCGAAGCATACGAAAATGAGCTTGTTGTTGTCGTACGGATTCGGCTGGAACTGGATCAGCTCTGCAATGATCCACAGAACGGCCGGTCCGGCCATGATCCGCCTGTTCTTCGAAGAGGTGTCGAACAGCGCAACAGGAAGCAGGAGGAACAGCAGTCCGAGATTTTTCACATAGAACCACAGGAAACCGTCCGTTTCGTTCGCCCAGTTGAAATGCGGCGTCAGGAATCCCTTTGACTGGCGGAATGTGAACAGAAGAAGCTGCGGAGCGGCAAGAAGCGCCGTCAGCAATGCATATTTCAGGAAGCCGAAAAGCTCTCCCTTAGCGGGACGGGAAAGAACGGATTCCAGGAGATACACACCGCTGATCACGCCCAGAGCAAGAAAAGAATGCGTGTGAACGAGGGGCATGGAACCGGCGATGATCCCGAGCGGAATGAAAAAGCGGTATTCCTTTTTGAAGAAAGCGCGGTACAGAAGATAGAGACAGGGGAACAGCAGAGCCCATCCGAACAGGGTGGCACGCTGCGGGACCAGCATGTCCGCAATGGGATTAACCCATTTGATCCCGACGTCCACATTGTTGGTCGGAGTCTGGTAGAACGCGGTAAATATACGGGTAAAGTTCCCGGGATTTTTCTTCAGCAGATCAAGAAAATAAACAAATCCGAACCCGCCTCCGATAAAGAACAAAAGCGTGCTGAACGTGGCCTTGGGATCGTCACGGTCCATCCATTGTTCGAAAAACAGGTAAACGCCGGATAGAACGAGCAGGAAGGCGAAGACCGCCGGGAGGATCGCGGAGAAACGGAGCGTTCCGCCAAGCGTATAAAACGTGGAGCTGATGCTGTCCGAAAGGAAGGGGTAACCGATCCTTGTGTCAGGGCAGATTGAATAGTACGGTGGGAAGGTCTTTTGAACGGTGATGCTGGTGATAAACCCGAGATGCATGCAAAGGTCGCCGTAGGTGGACTGTCCGACATAAAGACCGTCTCTGCCCGGAAGGATCGTATGTGTATGGAACAGATAGATTCCGATTAAGGCAAGCGGAACGAGCGTGACCAGCATGATGACGGGAAAGCGGTCGCGCACAGAAGCAGGCTTCTCTCTTCGCCTCGCAAGCATAAAGAATAGAATGCCGACCGCAGCGGCCAGCAGGAGCGCGAGAAGCTGCGCGGTGAGGGTAAATCCGAGGATAAACGAAAAAAGCGCGGGGAACCAGAGCAGCATCACGAGTCCGGCTGTGCATCCAAGCCATAGCTTCAGAACCGTCCGCTCCGCGGCGAAAAAGTATCTTATAACGGATATGCCGCAGACGGCATAGACCAGCAGATAAAGAACACAGAGAACGTTTTGCAAATCGCTTTCCTCCGGAAACCATTGTACCGCATAGACGAAAAAAAAAGAAGCCAAACGGCTTCTTTTCGTTGTTGTGCTGTGGGATTAATCCAATAAGGATAGAATTATGAAATATAGAATAGTTCGATTGCATTATAAGGAGGAAATCGTAATGAAAAAACAGCACAACATCATTACGATTATATTATAGCAACACATGATCGGAATAGCAAGTGCGG
Organism: Clostridia bacterium; assembly: GCA_017394605.1. Next base: position 17,950 of record JAFPXU010000097.1, read on the forward strand.
AAACAGATGTTTTTGGTCAAAAATAAGGAAAAATTGCGAAGAAATCAAGTAGTTTCCGGATCGGTGAGCGGCACGGAAAAATCAGGCGTGTAGGACGGGTCCGCGGACGCGGCCTCCTGGGTGTAGAGGTTGGTGAGACCTATGGACAGGCAGAAGTTCAGAACGGAATCATATTCGCGGTCTGTCAGCCTACGGTTGAACGGAGGAAGCGAGCGGACACGTTCATTGGGCGTATACTGGCGCATCAGAGAAATCGTAATAGCCGGCGGGAACGTGTCGCGGATCTTCTGAAGAAGGTCTCTGGAGTCCGAGACGCACCCGGGAAGGATCAGATGACGGATCAGGATTCCTTTTGTCGCGAGACCGTCACGGATCTGAAGAAGCCCCGTCTGGGAATACATTTCCTGCAGGCAGGCGAAGGCATTGTCGAAATAATCTCCGCAGGCGGAAAGTCTGGAACTCAGGACAGAGGAATAGTATTTCAGATCCGCAAGATAGATATCGACGAGACCGGCGAGAGACCGGATCGTTTCGGGAGTGGAATAGGAATTCGTATTGTAAACCACGGGAATGGAGAGCCCGTTTGATTTCGCGGCGGAGATCGCCTCGGCAAGAACGATTGCATGCGGAGTTGGGGTAACGAGATTGATGTTGTGGACACCCTGATCCTGAAGCGAAAGCATGGCGTCGGAGAGCATACCGGCGGTGTACGCTGTCCCGGAGGCGCCGTCATGAAGCTCGTGGTTCTGACAGAAGACGCAGTTCATGTTGCATCCTGTGAAAAAGATGGCGCCTGAACCATGCGAGCCGCTGATGCAAGGTTCTTCGAAAAAATGACGCATGATTCTGGCGACACGTGGAAGCGGACCGCATGTGCAGTATCCGGACTGAACAGAACGGTCGATCTTACAGTGGCGCGGACACAATCCGCAGGTCATCCGAATACCCTTCTGGCGCAGACAAAGTTTCTCGACCAATAGTCGGAAGTGGCGGAACGCCTGACGACCTTGCCGTTGCTGGAAGAGGCATCAATCATTTTTCCGCCTCCGATATAGATCGCGACATGAGATACCTGACTGGAGCTGTCACTTCTGAAGAACAGGAGGTCGCCCTTCCTGACGTCGTTCATACTGTCAATTTTGCGCCAAGCGCTGTTTTCCGCATAGCTGGCGGAACTTCGTCTGCCTACGCTGACGCCGTTCATTCTCAGGCAATAGTATACGAGTCCGGAGCAGTCGAATGTGTTCGGCCCCTCGTCTCCGGTCACATATTGCTTTCCGATCTGCGCGGTCGCAACAGAGATCACACCAGCGGCGTCACCCGTTGCGTTGAAGGAACCCCCGGTCGGATAGGATTCTCCGCTTGACGGATTCGGTGTGGTGGAAGATGTTCCGGAGCCGCTGCTGGTCTTTTTCGGGCGTGATGTTTTTTTAGGTTTCGGAGAAGGAGTTGGGTCGATGAATGGTTTTGCTTCATCAGAATACAGGACTTCCCGGTCTCCGGAATTAAAGATGCCGTCTTCAATCAGTCCGTTCTTCTTCTGAAATGCGTTTACCGCTTCTTCTGTCGCGACACCGTAGTATCCGTTGATCTTTCCGGAATAGTAGCCAAGTTTGGAAAGCTGGGACTGCATGGCATAGATGTCAGATCCGGAATCGCCGTTCCGAACTTCATAGGTGACGGCAACTTCGCTAAACAGCCTTGTCTGCATGTCAGCACTGGCGATTCCGTCCGTTTCCGTGTTGAGCGTGCGCTGGAACATGGCGACGGCTGCCGCGGTCGCCTCGTTGTAGAGCGTTCCGGGCTCGTCCGAATCCAGATATCCGAGTTCCATAAGGCGGGTCTGGAGATTGCGGACAGACTCGCTGTCGTCGTTCAGTTTCAGATCGGTATAGTGGAAGATCTGTATTTCGGGTGTGACTTCGGGAACCGGAGTCGGCGAAGGATCCGCAAAAGGCGTTTCCTCCGGTTCGGGAGTAACGGCAGGGGGAGGCGTAACATCGTCAAACGGCAGATATACGGCTTTCTGCCCGAAGTTTGCTCCGCGGAGCTTTGAAAAATAGGTGGGGATCAGGATGACGAACAACACAACAAAGGCAACGGCTGTGACAAGCAGTACTTTTTTCCCGCCTGTCAGCCCGTGCCTGCGGGAAGCTCTGTTGCCGCTGTTAGTACGGTTTTGATTCATATCGCCGTTTCTGTCCATGATTTCAGTATAGTATAGGAACAGGGATGAGAATTTGAATTTTTTGCTAAATCACTTTTACAAAGAGGGCGCGGACTCTTCAAATAAGCGCTGTTGTGATAAGATATATCCGTATAGTTATGTCAATATTACAGGTGCAGAGCATTTCCAAATCTTTTGGTACACACGTGCTGTTTGAAGGCGTTTCCTTCCAGATCGCGGAGAATGACAGGGTCGGACTGATCGGACCGAACGGCTGCGGGAAGACGACGCTGCTTTCTATCCTGAATCAGGAGTCGGAACCGGACAGCGGGACACTCATCGTTTCCAGAAACTGCCGGTGCGAGTCGATCGCCCAGATCATGGATGCGGATTTCGACGGGTCTCTTTTTGAGATCGCTCTGAACGCGAGGACCGACCTCATCGGCATGGAGAACGACATTGCGGTTCTTGAGCGGAGAATTGAGACGGAAACGGAGAACCGGGACAGACTGATCCGACGCATGTGCGATCTCAGGGACAGGTTCGAGTCGGAAGGCGGACTTACATACCGGAGCAGAGTGCGCTCCACGCTGATGGGACTTGGTTTCGAGCCGGAAGAACTGGAAAGACCCTATAAAAGCTTCAGCGGCGGGGAGATCCGGAAAGCGCATCTTGCGAGGCTGCTCCTGTCCGAACCGAATCTGCTGATTCTGGACGAGCCGACGAACCATCTGGATATCCTGTCGACAGAATGGCTGGAGGGTTATCTCTCGGAATACCGCGGCGCGATCATAACGGTTTCGCACGACAGGACGTTTCTCGATAAAGTTACTTCCAGGACGCTGGAGATCCGCAACAGAAGACTGACGGAGACCGTCGGGAACTACTCGAAGCATCTGGAACTGCAGCTGGATTCGGATAAGGCAGCGGAACGCAGGTACACAAGGACTTTGAAGGAGATCCACCGTCTGGAGGGAGTCATTGAACAGCAGCGGCGCTGGAACCAGCAGAGGAACTATGTAACGATCGCTTCAAAGCAGAAGCAGATCGACAGGCTTAGGGCTGACCTGGTTCCGCCGGAACGGAAACCCGACACGATCCGCTTCCGCTTCTCCGTGGACGTTCCTCCGACCAATGAGATCGTCCGTGCGGAAAATCTTGAAAAGAGTTTCGGCGGCAGGACCGTGTTTCAAAATGTTTCCTTCCTGATCAAAAACGGTGAGCACGTATGCCTGATCGGGGAAAACGGATGCGGAAAAACGACGCTTCTGAAGATGCTTCTTGGTTACGAGAAGGCCGACGGCGGTACGTCGCATATAGGCGACAGCGTCAGATGGGGCTATTATTCGCAGGATACATCGGAATCCGTTGACGATAAAACGGTCTTTGACAGGATCTACGACAGATTTCCGAGAATGGATCCGAAAGAGATCAAAAACGCGCTGGCTGCTTTTCTGTTCCGCGGGGAAGAGATCGGGAAAAAGGTTTCGGACCTGTCGGGAGGGGAGCTTGCCAGAATCAGGCTTCTCGAGCTGATGCTCTCCCGCAGGGACACGCTCTTTCTGGACGAGCCGACCAACTATCTCGACATCGCGTCCAGGGAGCAGCTCGAGGATGCCATTACGGATTTTCCCGGAACATGTCTGGTCGTTTCGCATGACCGATACTTTATCGACCGAATAGCCGACAGGATCCTGATCCTGACAGAGGACGGGATCAGCGAGTTTTCCGGCGACTGGGACGAATACGTTCAGATCTGCCAGCAGAACAGGCAGAGACGCCGGAAAAAGGATTCCGGCGTGAAGAAAACGGAGAATGCCTATCTTGCTGGAAAGGAACAGAGAAGCGCCGCAAACCGCGTAAAAGCGCAGTTCAGAAATCTGGAACGTCAGATCCAGGTTCTGGAGAAACAGATCTCAGAATATGAGGACAGACTGAAGGATCCCGGCGTGGCATCGGATTATTTGAAATCTGGGGAAATCGCGGAAGCGCTGGAACAGGCTCAGAAACAACACGAAGAACTTCTCGCGGAGTGGATCGAACTGGAAGAAGAAATAAGCGGGTTTGGAGAATAACGTATGAAACTGACTGGGTTTACACTTGCGGTTTGCTATAACAGGGACAAGATCGCAGGATTCCAAAGGGAGCAGGCATGGAAATGGATCTCCGATGCCGTGTATCCCGGTGATTTGGAAGAAGCGGACCTTTACGAGTTTTCGAATGGTCCCGTCTTCGGATGCGTTCTGACGAACATGAGACTTGGAAAGTCCAGAAGGGTATCCGCCAGTCTCGGACGGAACCTTCCGGTCATGGCGTCCGTGGACTGGTTAAATCCGTTCCTTCTGCAAAACGGCGTCCAGCATTCGGCAGAACGGAAGCCTGTCGGACGGATCGACGAGAAAGGCGGATTTGTTCCCGCGGAAGGGGAGGAAATGCATCTGGTCTTCCGCGGACCGAAAGTAAAACGCTGGATCAATCCCTGGAAAAAGAAACGGATGCTTCTTGTTTGGCCGGACGGAGAAAAAAGCGCCGAGCAGATCGCGCGCGGCGTCCTGTCCGCTTCGAAGCAGAAACAGACCGAAAAGGATGTCGTCATTTTCACGGTTGAGCAGGACTTTCTGCCCGATATCCTGCTTTTCCTGAACGATTACCGGCGGCAGTCCGTGCGGAACGGGGACGGAGAGGTGATTGACGCAGCAGTTTGTCCGGACGGCACCGTGATTCTCGGAAACGTCAGCGGCAGGAAATTGAAAGACGCGGCGGACCATTATTCCGGGACCGGCTGTCACAGGATCATTGCGGAGACCGATTCGAATGCGGAGGAAGATACTCCCGGAGTCGAAATCGCGTATCTTTCCACTTCAGATCATATCAAAAATTTGTTTACAACCTATGGCTTCGAAAGAATTGCGAAATGGTGCGACCGTGCGGCTGTGATCGTTCCGGATCATGTGCCGGAGGAGGCCATTCCTTTTCTGGAAGGAGCAGGTTTGGAATATAAGGTATATCAGACGCCAAAGACAGAGACGGAACGCGCCGCTGTCATATCGGAACTACTGGACAAGTGAGAATAATCGGAAGGAGCAATGGAAAAAATGAGAGCAGTTGACGTGATTGAGAGAAAAGTCGAGGGGAAAGAGCTGTCCGGAGAGGAAATAGCATTTCTGGTCAACGGCTATGTTGACGGCTCTGTTCCGGATTATCAGATGTCCGCGTTTATGATGGCGGTCGTGTTCAACGGAATGACCGGAAGGGAAGTCGCGGACCTGACCATGACGATGATGAATTCCGGGGATATCGTGGATCTGTCCGACGTGCCCGGGTTTAAGGTTGACAAGCATTCCACGGGCGGCGTCGGAGATACCACCACGCTCGTGATCGCGCCGTTGGTGGCTGCATGCGGGGGAACCGTTGCGAAAATGTCCGGGCGCGGTCTCGGTCATACAGGGGGAACGCTGGACAAGCTTGAATCCATTCCTGGTCTGAAGATCGAGCAGGACATGGATTCCTTCAAGGATATCGTGAGAAGGCTCGGCGTTGCGGTAATAGGGCAGTCGGGGAATCTCGTTCCCGCCGATAAGAAAATGTACGCGCTGCGGGACGTGACCGGGACGGTGAGAAGCATTCCTCTTATCGCCGGAAGCATTATGAGCAAAAAACTCGCTGCCGGCACGGATGGGATCGTTCTCGACGTAAAGGTCGGTTCCGGCGCATTTATGCGGACTCTGGAGGAAGCGGAGGAGCTTTCCAGAACGATGGTGGAGATCGGCAAAATGCTTGACAGAAAAGTCGCAGCTGTCATAACGGATATGAATCAGCCCCTCGGGCTGTCCGTCGGAAACGCGTTGGAATTCCGCGAGGCGATTCAGGTTCTGTCCGGACAGGTTGCCCTTACCGATCCGCTTGTGGACGTGTGCCTGCTGCTTGGATCTCACATGCTCATCATGAGCGGGAAGGCGGAAAACGAAGAGGACGCGCGAGAGAAACTTATCGGCGCGATACGGGACGGTTCAGGCCTTGAAAAACTGCGCCGGATGGTAGAGGCGGAAGGAGGAGATCCTTTCTATATTAATTCTGAAAAAATCGATCTTCTCTGCCGGGTGAAAAGGAAAGTCGCCGTATATTCGGAATACGAGGGGTATATCAGCGGGATGAACGCCGAAGGAATCGGGACCGCCGCCCAGATGATCGGCGCCGGCAGGGAGAAGAAGGAAGATACGATCGATCACGCGGTTGGGCTGATCATGCACAAACGCCTCGGAGACGCCGTCAGCATGAGCGAACCGATCTGCACGTTTTATGTCAACGACGAGACAAGGCTGGATGACGCGGTCGCGCTTTTGAAGAAGTCTGTCTCCATAAGCGGGGAACAGCCGGCCAGGACGCCGATGGTATATGAAGTAATCTCCTGATTTCGAGGTTTACGATGAGTTTTATCAATTCTGACACGCTGATCGCGGTTGACGGAAACAGCCTGATGCACCGCGCCTTTTACGCGCTGCCCGACATGCGCGCGTCGGACGGGACGCCTACCGGAGCGATCCATGGCTTTTTCAGCATGCTCCTGCCACTGCTTGCGCAGCATCCGGGATACGTGACGGTCGCGTTTGACATGCACGGTCCGACGTTCCGTCACGAAAAATACGAGGAGTACAAGGCGGGGCGGAGAGAGACTCCCACGGAGCTGCGTTCCCAGTTTCCCCTGATGCAGGATATCCTGCGCGAGATGGGAATCGCCGTCTGCGAGACCCCGCGGTATGAAGCGGACGATATCATCGGCACGCTTTCGAGGAAAGGAATGGAACAGGGGATCAGGACGCTGATCGTGACCGGAGACAGGGATTCTTTTCAGCTGGTCAACGATTCCGTGCATGTATTGTTTACGAAAAAAGGGATCACGGAGACCGACGAGTATACGCCGGAACTGCTCATGGAGCGCTACGGACTTACTCCGGACAGGATGCGCGATTTGAAAGCGCTGATGGGCGACAGTTCCGACCATATTCCGGGAATCCCGGGTATCGGTGAGAAGACCGCTCTCACGCTTCTCTCAAAATACGGATCACTGGAAGGCGTGCTTCAGCACAAGGACGAGATCGCCGGGAAGCTGGGCGAGAAAGTGAGAGACAATACGGAACTCGCGGAGCTCTCCTACTGGCTGGGAACGATCGATACGAAGGCACCGGTGGATATGAACCTCAGCGACTGCGCCTTCGATCCGTCGGCCATGTCAAACGGGCGCCAGACGCTTCTGAAGCTCGGAATGAGAGCGGTCGCTTCCAAACTGCCGGATTCCGGCGGGGAAGAGCAGAAGAAAGAGCAGGTCTCGACGGAACTGACGGAAATCTCCTCGAAGGAGCAGCTGAATTCCGAGGCTGAAGCGGGGATGGAATCGCCCGTTCTCGCGCTTTCGTTCGGAAAGGAGATTTCTTTTTCATTCCGGCAGGACAGGACATTCGTCGTGCGTGGCGGTAATACGCTGTTCGATGAACCTCTTTCCGAAACCGACGTGCTGAAAGCGTTCCGGAGATTTCTGGAAGACGGAACGAAAAAGCTGATCGTTTTTGACTGCAAAAAACTCTTCCGCGATACGGCGTCATGCAGCATTAAACTGAACACCGCGATCCACGATGTCATGATCGCGGATTATCTGTTGAATTCCATCAAGCCCGCGATGTCGTTTGAGAATGTCGTGAACGATTTCTACGGGATCAGTTCCGATCTTGCGGGATATATGCTGCCCGTATATGTAACTCAGTCGGAACAGATGCGCCGGGAAAACCTCGGCTCCCTGTATGAAACGATCGAGTTTCCGCTTTCCCGCATTCTCGCGAAAATGGAGGAAGTCGGTTTCCGCGTAGACGACAAAACCCTCAGGGAACTGGACGAACAGTTCACCGCCAGGATCGATGAGCTGCACAAACGTATTTACGAGGAAGCAGGAGAGGAATTTAACATTCTTTCTCCGAAGCAGCTGGGCGTTATTCTGTTTGAAAAGCTGAAGCTGCCATTCGCGAAAAAAACGAAGACCGGATATTCCACAGACGCGGAAACGCTGGACAGAATACGTTCCTACCATCCCGTTGTTCCGCTGATCCTGGAATACAGAAACGTAACCAAACTGAAGAGCACATACATCGACGGACTGCTGAATGCAAGAAATCCTTCTGACGGGCGTGTCAGATCCCGGTTCAATCAGTGCCTGACGGCAACTGGAAGGATCTCAAGCTCCGAGCCGAACCTTCAGAACATTCCGGTCAGAACGGAGCTTGGAAGAGAGATCCGGAAAGCGTTTGTGGCAAGCGACGGATGCGTACTGGTCGACGCGGATTATTCGCAGATTGAGCTTAGGATCCTTGCGCACCTCAGCGGCGACGCAAGAATGATCGACGCGTTCCGGCACGGCAACGATATTCACAGACAGACGGCGAGCGAAGTATTTGAGGTCCCGTTCGATCAGGTGACCGACGAAATGCGCCGCGCCGCGAAGGCCGTGAATTTCGGGATCGTATACGGAATCAGCGACTTCGGTCTGTCTAACAATCTCGAGATCCCCGTGAGCAGGGCGAGAGACTATATCCGGATGTATTTTGAACGCTATCCTTCCGTCGACGCGTTTATGCGTGAATGCGTACGCACCGGCAGGGAAAACGGATATGCCGTAACGATGTTCGGCAGACGCAGGCTTCTGCCTGAACTGAAGAGCAACAATTATAATACACGCTCATTCGGCGAACGGGTGGCGATGAACATGCCGATCCAGGGCAGCGCGGCGGATATCATTAAGATCGCGATGATACGCGTTGACGAGAAACTTGCCGAGAGCGGACTGAAGTCAAAGCTGATCCTGCAGGTCCATGACGAGCTGATCGTGGACGCGCTCAGAGAAGAACAGGAGCAGGTTTGCTCGCTTGTCAAGGAAGCAATGGAAAACGCCGCCGTTCTTTCCGTTCCTCTGACGGTCGAAATGAAGACTGGAAACAGCTGGTATGAGACGAAATAAGAATAAAAACAGCTTTGGCTTAACCGGGGGAATCGGCGCGGGGAAGACGACTGTTGCGGACAGATTCAGACTTCTCGGAGCCGTCGTCCTCGATGCGGATGAGATTTCGCGTCATGCGCTTGATCCCGGAACCGCATGCTATGAGGAGGCAGTGCGTCACTTCGGAAGCATCATTCTCGAGGAAGACGGGAGGATCAACCGTTCGAGAGTCGCCGGGATCATCTTCAACGATGAAAAGGAACGGCAGATACTGAACGGCATTATTCATCCCTACGTGCTGGATATGATGTTCCGGTCCCGCGATGAAGCGGTCGCGGACGATCCCGGAGCCGTGGTCGTGTTTGACATCCCGCTCCTGATCGAATGCGGCGCCTACAGGAAAATGAATAAAAACATCGTGGTCGTATCGGACGATGCGATCAGGATCAGACGGGTCATGGAGAGAAGCAATCTCTCCAAACAGCAGGTCCTTGCCAGAATGGAGAATCAGATTCCGCAGGAAAAACAGAAAAAGCATGCCGATTTCCTGATCGAGAACAATCTGGGGCTGGAGGAACTGTATGCCCGGACGGATTCCGTATACGAACAACTCAAGGAGCTGGTCCGTTGAAAAAAGCCAATATCATTCTTGCCATAGCGGTTGCGGTTGTGATTGCTGCTTTTTTAGCGGTTTTTATCTCCGACCGGATAGCGCTGAAACGAGCGTATGAAAAATATCCTACGGCATATCTGAGCGAGATCAGGACGGCTTCTGAAGAATTCGAACTCGACCCGTATTATGTACTGTCGATTATCCGCTGCGAGAGCAGTTTTGATTATGAAGCTGTGAGCAAAAAGGGAGCAGTCGGGCTTATGCAGATCATGCCGGATACCGGGGAATGGATTGCCCACAAGCTCGGGATGGACGGCGTGTATACACAGGAAATGCTTTACGATCCCGCTACGAACATCCGGATCGGATGCTGGTATCTCCGTTTTATCAGGGGCAGGGTGGGAGACGACCTGAAGACGGACGCCGCCGCCTATAACGCAGGGCACGGAACGGTGCAGTCCTGGCTGGCGGAACCCCAGTACTCCGAAGACGGATACAGCCTTGTCAGCATTCCTTATCCGGAAACGGAACGATATGTGAAACGCGTTTCCGAAGCATACGAGCAGTATCAGAAACTATATCCGGATTGCTTTGCCGCGGAACCGGTTGAAGACTGATTCCCCGCGGTGTTATACTGATTCAAATTTCAGGAGGTCAGATTATTGCTGGAAATCATCCTGTTTGTTCTGATCGTGGCAGCCGATCAGATCACAAAATATCTTACAGAACTGTATATTCCGTATCAGTCATCCGTTCCGCTCTGGAGAAACGTGCTCGAACTGGCAAACGTTCATAACACCGGAGCTGCGTGGGGCATGTTCGCGGGCGGAAGATGGATCTTTATCGCCCTGACGCTGGTCGTCTGCGGCTTCATCGCGTACTATCTCCGGAAAGAAAGAAAACGCATGAGCAAACTCGCAAGGTATTCGCTTGTTCTGATCATGGCGGGTGCTGTAGGAAATCTGATCGACAGAGCCTTTCTCGGATACGTGCGCGACATGATCAGCGTTGTCCTGATCAATTTCCCCGTTTTCAACGTGGCGGACAGCAGTGTTACGATCGGCGCCGCGCTTCTGATCATAGACACGATCAAGAACAGCGAAAACTCTTTTTTCCATCTGCTCGGACTGAACGATAAGAAGAATAGTGGGAAACCCGATGAAGAGTGAGATTATCGCCGACGATTCCGAAGAGCGCATCGACCTGTTTCTCGCGGATTGTTCCGGAATGTCCCGGAACCGGATTCAGTCGCTCATCAAGGACGGACATATAACCGTCGGGAAGAACCGGGTCAAACCGAATTACAGAATCCGGGAGGGAGAGGTTATCGAGATCGACAATCCTGAACCGGAAGAATACTCGGTTGAGCCGGAGGATATTCCGATCGAAATCATTTATCAGGATAACGGGCTTTGCGTAGTGAATAAACCGCAGGGCATGGTCGTGCATCCCGCTCCGGGAAACGAGTCTGGAACGCTCGTAAACGCGCTTCTCTATCACATACATGATTTGTCTTCCATCGGGGGAATCAAGCGCCCCGGCATTGTACACCGGATCGACAAGATGACATCCGGACTGCTTGTGATCGCAAAAAACGATCATGTCCATCAGGCGCTTTCGACCCAGTTTGCCGATCACAGCGCCGGAAGAGAGTATATCGCTCTCGTTAACGGCAATTTCAAGGAGGACTCCGGGACAATCGATCTTCCGATAGGCAGGCATCCGGTAGACCGGAAAAAGATGGCGGTCACAAAAGACGGGAAAAACGCGGTAACGCACTGGTCCGTTCTCGAACGCTTCGGCACGCATACGCTGCTGCGTATTGTGCTGGAAACCGGGCGCACGCATCAGATCCGTGTTCACATGGCGTATCTGAAACATCCGGTCGCAGGCGATTCCGTTTACAGCTCCGGAGAGAACAAACTGGGGCTGCGCGGTCAGGCTTTGCACGGCTACGCGCTTCATTTCTGGAATCCGACGCTGGATCAGGACATGCGATTCGAGGTTCCGATGCCCGAATACATGATGAACGCTCTGAAGTGTCTGGGGTTCAGAGGCGACAGCAGTTCGTTTATCCGGAAAGGCTGACCGGCATGCGAAAGGTTCTGCTTGTTTTTCCAGTCATATGCCTGTTTCTGACGCTTGGATGCAGCGCCGGAAGCACTGATGTACCTTCCGCGACCGCGCTGCCGGAATCGTCTCCTTTTGAGATGATCCTTGCGACCGGCCGTCCTGCCACGCCGGAGCCGCCGGCTCCGACACCCGAACCGACCGCGCCTCCGGAAGAGGTTCTCAGACAGATCGAGGAACTCGATAGGATTGACCGTGATACGGCTGTCCTTTATATCAATGCCGACAGATTTCTCATGCATCAGTTTTTTCTCGACCCGGAAACGAACGGCGCCAGTCTGACCGGGCCGTTCCTGATGGAGGACTCGTTTCAGGAGTACTTTTCTGAAACGGCCGGAACTCTCCTGACAGAACTTCATCAGCTGGACAGGGAAGTGCTGGGAGGATCCGGGACGACAGTCTATGACTCGCTTGATCGTTTTCTTTCTTCGTCCGCCACCGCTTTTGAAAACCCGTATATCCTCGATCCGCTGTCTGACGGAGGCTTCCTGCTTTCCGTTCCCGAGAGACTGTCGCTTTACCGGATCGAAAACGAAGAGGACGTGCTTTTCCTTTCGGAAACGATCCAGGCGATTCCGTCGTGGGTAAATGAAGCGGTCTCAATGGAAAACGGAAGAATTTCGGAAGGTCTTTCCAGAAGCGAAAAGAGACTGAACGCATTGCTTGCGTGGTGCGACGGCATTCTGGATGAGAAGGGCGGCGCGGTCTCAAAAGCCGTAAAGGAGAATATCAATAAAGCGGACGGTCTGAGCCGGAAGTTGAAGAAAAGTTATGCCGATCAGATTTCTTCCCTGCTGAAAGAAAACCTGATACCGGCGGCAAAAACACTGAAGGAAAATGTTCTGATCTGGAAAAATGCCCCTTCTGTCGCTTCACAGGAAGTTTCAGAGGAGAGCAGAGAAAACTTCAAAGCGCTTCTGCAGTGGATTACGCAGTCTGAATCTTCTCCGGAATCCATACTGGAACTGCTCGAATCATCCGCGGAAGATCTGACTTATACGCTTGTTTATGATGAACCGAAGAAGGAAGACGCATTTAAGGGAAGCAGAATATCGAACAGCATCAGCACCTTAAAACGGCTTACCAGGGAAATGGTGGATGGTGTCAGGGACAGCAGGGTGAAACTGGTGAAAGTATCGGACAAACAGTCCGGCGCCCTGGATCACACGTATATTCTTGCCCGTCCGATACTGGACGGGAACGGAGAAGGGCAGCAGCTTCTTTATTATTCGGAGGAGAGCAGAAAAGAAGGACTTTTCCCTGAAATCGCAAAGGTCTATTATCCCGGAGAGGCTCTGATCGACACTGTCAGCTTTACGTCGGATACGGTCGGACTGTTCCAGAAGACTTACAGCTATCCCTGCTACAGAAAGGGCTGGGGATGTTATGCGGCGGAACAGGCAATCATCAGGCAGAGCGCTTATGACGCGGAAGAATCCCTGTACGGCTACTCGCGTGATCTCCTGTTCGGAGAGATCCTTCCCGCGATAGCGGATGTGCAGATCCATTATTTCGGATATGACAGGAAACAGCTGAAGGAGTATCTGAATCAGGCAGGATCCCTGGAGTTTTCCGAAGATTTCGTCGATTCGCTGTTCGAGGAGGCGGCCGACTGTCCGGGGAAACACATTCCCGCCGCGTACGGGTATTCATTTTTCTGTGACCTGATGAAACGGATGAGTTCAACTCTCGGGGAAAGGTATCTGGATTCCGCTGTTCACGCAAAACTGCTCGGCATTGGCCCGTGCGGGCTCGATACCGTCCGTGAGTTGATGGATGAATGGGCGGACGGCCAGATCTCCGGATAGTTGACAAGACTCCCCGAATTGGCTATAAATAGTAGTAACTTCATATCGGTAATGAGAAAGAGGAGTACGCATTTTCGGCTGTACAGAGAGCGCACCGGCTGGTGGAAGGTGTGATGGCTGCATGCGGAAGGTCGCTTTTGAACCCGGAACATGAAACAGTAGTGTTCCGCGTCTGTCCGCGTTAAGGATATTTGAGGTGAAACAGGCTGATGCCTGTTTAACAAAGGTGGTACCGCGAAGCTTACTTTCGTCCTTTGACAGAGTAAGCTTTTTATTATTTCAGAAGGTGGTTGAGTTATGGCATCACAGATGGAAAAGAATTATAACCCTGCGTCGGTGGAATCGTATTGGTATGAAAGATGGGAGAAGAACGGTTATTTCCATTCAAAACCCAATCCTGAAAAGAAACCGTATACGATCGTGATTCCCCCGCCGAATATTACGGGGAAACTGCACATGGGACACGCGCTCGACAACACGCTCCAGGATACCCTGATCCGGTATAAAAGGATGTGCGGGTATGAGACCCTGTGGCTTCCCGGAACGGACCACGCTTCCATCGCGACGGAAGTGAAAATCGTTGAGCAGCTTGCGAAGGAAGGGACTCTGAAGACGGACATCGGCAGAGAGAAATTCCTTGAGCGCGCATGGCAGTGGAGAGAGCAGTACGGAAAAACGATCGTGAAACAGCTGAGGAAACTGGGCTCCTCCTGCGACTGGGAACGGGAACGTTTTACCATGGACGAAGGATGCAACAGGGCGGTCACGAAGGTTTTCGTCAATCTTTACAATAAAGGGCTGATCTACCGTGGGGACAGGATCATCAACTGGTGCCCCGCGTGCAAAACTGCCCTGTCCGACGCAGAGGTGGAGTATGAGGAGCAGAAGAGCTTTCTCTGGCATATCCGTTATGACGCGCCGGATAAATCGTATTCCATCACGGTCGCCACGACAAGACCGGAGACCATGCTGGGAGACACGGCGATCGCCGTTCATCCGGACGACGAACGCTATAAGGATCTGATCGGCAAGACGGTGGTGATCCCGGCGGTAGGCCGTGAGATACCGATCGTGGCGGATTCCTACTGCGAAATGGAATTCGGTACGGGCGCCGTAAAAATCACGCCCGGTCACGACCCGAACGACTTTGAAGTCGGTCTCAGATGCAACCTCCCCGTGATGAACGTGTTTACCGCGGACGGTCACATCAACGAGCTGGGCGGAAAATTTTGCGGGATGGATCGCTTTGAGTGCAGAAAAGCGATCGTGGATGAACTCGACAGAACCGGGGCGCTGGTCAAAACGGAACCGTACGCGCATAATGTGGGAACCTGCTACAGATGCCATACGACGATAGAATCCATCGTATCGAAACAGTGGTTCGTGAGCATGAAGCCTCTCAGCATTCCGGCAATCGATGCGGTGCGCAGCGGAGATATCAAATTCGTTCCGGAACGCTTTGACAAGACGTATTTCAACTGGATGGAGAACATCCGTGACTGGTGCATCTCCCGTCAGCTCTGGTGGGGGCACAGAATTCCCGCATGGTACTGCGATTCGTGCGGAAAAACCATCGTTCAGGAGAAAGCGCCGCAGAAGTGTCCGCATTGCGGAGGAGCAGTGCGTCAGGACGAGGACGTTCTTGATACGTGGTTCAGTTCAGGCATGTGGCCGTTCTCGACGCTGGGGTATCCGGACGAGACGGAGGAACTGAAGTATTATTATCCGACATCCACGCTTGTTACGGGATACGACATCATCTTCTTCTGGGTCGCGAGAATGATCGTGTTCGGGGAAGAGGTCATGCATAAGAAACCGTTTGACACGGTATTTGTCCATGGAATCGTACGTGACAGCCTGGGAAGAAAGATGTCTAAATCCCTCGGGAACGGCATCGATCCGCTGGAGGTCATCGATAAATACGGCGCTGATTCCCTGAGATTTTCGCTTCTTACGGGCAATTCCGCCGGAAACGACATGCGGTTCTACTGGGAGAAGGTCGAATCCGCCAGGAACTTCTGCAACAAGATCTATAACGCCGCCAGATTCGTGCTCATGAATCTCGGAGAAGACTGGAAGTCGAAAGAAATCGACACGCTTCCGCTTGATCTGTCCGACAAATGGATTCTGTACAGACTGAACGACGTGGTCGGTCAGGCGACGCAGAACATGGAGAACTTTGAACTGGGACTCGCGGTTCAGAAGGTCTATGACTTTATCTGGACGGAATTCTGCGACTGGTACATCGAAATGTCTAAGCAGCGTCTCTACGGGGATGACATACAGGCAAAGGAGACTGCGCAGAACGTACTGGTCTATGTTCTGAGAAGATCCATGCAGCTGCTGCATCCGTTCATGCCGTTTATAACGGAGGAACTGTATCAGCGTCTGCCCGAACACGGGGAAACGATCATGCTTTCAGAATGGCCGAAAGAGGACAACTCCGGAAAATTTGCCGAGGAGAGCAAAAAACTGGAGGCAGGCATGGAGATCGTCCGTTCTGTCAGGAATCTTCGCGCTGAAATGCAGGTGCCGGTCTCCCAGAAGATTTCCATGAAAATCGTCGCGAACAGTGCTAACGCTCCGATCTTTGAGTCGATTATTCCGTACCTCCTGAGGCTTGCGGGAGCCGCGGACGCGAAGGTCTACGCCTCCGCCGAAGGGTTCGACAAGAACGACGTGCATCTGGTCTGCTCGGCTGCCGAAGTCTATATCCCGCTTGCTTCCCTTGTCGACATCGAGAAGGAAAAGGAGAGGGTCAACAAAGAGATCGAAAGGCTGAACGGGGAGATTGCCAGATACAATGGAAAACTGAACAATCCGAACTTTGTATCGAAAGCACCCGAGAACGTTGTGAACGAAGAAAAACGGAAACTGACAGTCGCCGAGGGAATGCTTGAAAAACTGCTAAAGAGAAAAGAACAGCTGGGATGATAGTGTTTTCCGGATCATGAAAATAGGAACGGGGCGGACCATATCCGCCCCGTATTTATGTGCTGAATAACGATAGCCTGCTGATTTTCAGGCAGAGGATCACATGCGCAGGCGTAGAAAAAACGGGGAAGATGGCATGGATATACAAAATAACGGATACTGCACAAAGCAAGAAAAAATATGGATGATTTTTTGTTGACAAGTTCTATTCGCTGTTGTATATTTATCAGAGTCGCGAATAAGTGGGTGTCGCTGTTTCGGGGTGTAGCGCAGTCCGGTAGCGCACGTGCTTTGGGAGCATGGGGTCGGAGGTTCAAATCCTCTCACCCCGACCATCAGTGGCCCCGTGGTCAAGCGGTCAAGACATCGCCCTTTCACGGCGGTAACAGGAGTTCGATTCTCCTCGGGGTCACCATTTTTTTTGGTTTGGGCCTTTAGCTCAGCTGGTTAGAGCGGTCGGCTCATAACCGATTGGTCCGGGGTTCGAGTCCCTGAAGGCCCACCATTTTATCGCGTGCAATACTGGCCCGGTAGTACAGTTGGTTAGTACGCCAGCCTGTCACGCTGTA
>JAFPXU010000098.1 GCA_017394605.1 Clostridia bacterium
CAGTCTGATTCTTTCGTAATATGGGATCGCATCCATGTCGGCACCTCCTTGTGAAATGAACACAGTATAGCAGAGAGAACCCGTTTTGCAAAGGCTGAATATGTAATCGTTTTCGCTCATTTTGCGCCATATTGTTTAGGATACTCTCCCGTTAATCGATATTGCCCCCTTTTTTCTGCTGATATGTGCGTCTTTTTGCATTTTTATCATGTTTTTCCGTTTTGCTTACATGTAACGTTATCTTTTGATTTGTGCGAATTAGATAAAGTTTTCTCGCATCTAAACCAAAAATTAGATTATGTGATTGACAACAAGACCCGTTCGTGGTACTATAAATGCGTAAATAGCGCAAACGTTTGCGCTCGCAAGGAGGCGTACAAATGATCAAGGCAGTCATGTTCGATATGGGCGGCACTCTCGAGGATCTGTATTCCGACGAGAGGAATGACAAAGCTACCGCCCACGCCCTGTATGAGATTCTGAAAAGACACGATATAGACGTCCCATATGAGGCGGAGCCGCTTTGGGATATCGTTGGCGCAGGTATTCAGGCGTATAAGAAACATTCCGAGCTCACTTTGATCGAACTGAAGCCGGAAGAAATCTGGTGCGACTGGGGGTTCAAAGACGTGCCGGTCGACCGCGAGAAGCTTGCCGAGATCAGCGAGGAGATCGCACATATGTGGGAGACCACTTTCTATGACCGTCGGCTGCGGGAACATGCCGCAGAGATGCTGAAGGCTCTGAAAGAAGAGCTCAACATGCACGTTTCCGTCGTCAGCAACACCGGAAGCCTTTTCCAGGTATTCTCCACACTTAAAAACTACGGTGTTCGCCAGTACTTTGATGAGATCACGCTTTCTTCAATCGTCGGCTACCGGAAACCGCACCCCAATATTTTCCGCATCGCCTGCGCTCAGGCCGGCCTTGATCCTTCCGAATGCGCGTTTGTCGGCGATACACTCTCCCGCGATGTTGTCGGTCCGCGGAAAATGGGATTCGGGCGCGTTTTCAAGATCAACTCGTTCCTGACGCCGCAGAAAGACATCGGCAAGTTCTCAGTCGAACCTGATTATCAGATCACCGACATCTACGATGTGTACACGCTGTTGAAGAAAGAGCGCGAACAGGCCTAATTTGATTCGCATCAGTTCAACCAATATTTACGGAGGTCCGAATATGGCAAAGAATAGATGGAAGCGTCCTCCGATGACGAAGGAAAGGTTGAAAAACCAGATCCAAAACGTGATCGGCAACCCGTTCAACGTGATCGTTCTGATTACACTGCTCATGCTGTTCATCTTTATCGTCATCCCCCTTCTGACGATGGTGCTGAACACCTTTACCGTTACAAGAGGATCCGCCGAAATGGCAAGACGTGTCGACCCCGGAGTAATGCCGGGCGACTATTCGATCTGGGCATGGAAGTTCCTGTTCGGATCGGAGAACTTCGTTTCCACCGGTAACATGGGGCTTCGCGGGACACAGATCTATACGAATCTTTTAGAGCCTCTGTTCCATTCGCTGACGATCGGATTCTTTGTCACCGTGATCTCGGTACCTCTCGGCGCTTTGATGGCGTGGCTGCTGGTCCGTACGGATATTCCCTGCAAGGAGCTGCTGTCCGCGCTGATCCTGGTCCCTTACATGATCCCGTCATGGTGCAAAGCCTTGTCGTGGCTGAGCGTGTTCCGGACGCCGAAGTACGGCGGATATTACGGACTTCTGACAGGTCTCGGTATTCCGGTTCCGGAATGGCTGGCGTACGGGCCCATTGCGATCATTCTTGTAATGGTGCTCCATTACTACGCATTTTCATTCATTATGGTGTCCGGCGCGCTGCGTTCAATCAACTCCGAACTCGAGGAAATGGGCGAAATCCAGGGCGCCAGCAAAGCACAGATCCTTAAGAGCATTACGCTGCCGCTGGTGCTTCCCTCCATCCTCTCGGCAACGATCATGACGATCAGCAAGTCCATCGGCACCTACGGTGTTGCGGCGCGTCTCGGCAATACGATCCAGTATTTCGTCATGGCTACGAAGATGAAGTACTTCCTGGAATCTCAGCAGACCGCTGCGGTCGGCTACATCTTCTCCATGCTGATGATCGCGCTGGCGGCCGGTACGATTCTGATCAATCAGAAACTGATCGGCACACGGAAATCCTATGCTACGATCGGCGGCAAGGGCACACGCTCGAATCTGATTCCTCTCGGAAGTTCCAAGTGGCCGATGCTGATTCTGCTGACCGTATTCATCATTCTGGCCATGTTCATGCCGCTGTTCTTCCTCGTTATGGAATCGTTCCAGATCGTCCCCGGCAAGGGATACCATCTCGATAACCTCACCCTTTACGCGTGGATCGGCAGTCTTGAAAATGCGCCGAACGAGCAGTTCAATCAGTCCGGTCTGTTCCGCAATGTCGAATTCTTCCGTTCGCTGTGGAACACGGTTAAGCTTTCTATCCTCGGTTCTCTGATCACCGCCGTGTTCGGCCAGTTCTTCGGGTACATCACCACCCGCGGCAGAGGAAAATGGTACGGCAATGCGGTCGAGCAGCTGATCTTCATTCCCTACCTGATGCCGGGTGTTGCGTTCGCCGCGATCTACTATTCTCTGGCAAGCAACTATATCCCCTCTCTGGTCGGGTCGTTCATGCTGATACTCATCGTTTCCGTCGTCAAGCACTTCCCGTTTGCAAGCCGGTCCGGTTCATCGAACATGATGCAGATCTCCGTCGAGCTGGAGGAGGCGGCCACGATCAACGGCGCCGGGTTCTGGCGGAGGATCCTTAGTATCGTAATACCCCTCGCAAAGGGCGGTTTCCTGTCGGGTTTCCTCCTCTCCTTCATAAGTATTGCAAAGGAACTCGACCTGATCGCGATCCTGATGACGAATTCGGAAAACTACACCCTGTCGTTCCTGTCCTTTAACTATTCAAAAGAAGCAATGCCTCAGGTGGCGGATGCGATCTGCATCATCATCATTGCATTCATCCTGATTACGAATAGAATTGCCGACAGGTTTGGCGGAAACGTCAGCAAGAGCATGTAACCTCATCGAACGGTTGAAGAAAGGATAATATCATGAGCAAGATCGTATTAAGCCACATTGATAAATATTACGGCGAAAATCACGTCCTGCGCGACATCAATCTCACGATCGAGGACGGCGACTTTATGACGCTTCTCGGGCCCTCCGGCTGCGGTAAAACTACCACTCTGCGAGTAGTTTCCGGGCTCGAAAAACCGCAGAAGGGTACCATGACCATCGACGACCGTCCGGCCATTGATGCAGACAAGGCATTCTACGAGGCTCCCGCGAAGCGCGGACTGAATCTCGTGTTTCAGAGCTATGCATTGTGGCCTCACATGACGGTCTTCCAGAACGTTGCGTTTGGTCTGAAAATCAAAAAGATGAAGAAGGCCGAAATCGAAGAAACGGTCATGCGCGCACTGAAGACCATGCGCATCGAGGAATACCGTGACCGTTATCCCAACGAATTGTCCGGCGGTCAGCAGCAGCGTGTTGCCATTGCCCGTGCGATCGCATCAAGCCCGAAGCTTCTGCTGCTTGACGAGCCTCTTTCCAACCTCGACGCACGGCTTCGTATCGATATGCGCGCCGAACTGAAGCGTCTGCACAAGGAAACCGGCACGACGATCATCTATGTCACTCACGATCAGGTTGAAGCTCTGACGATGTCCACCAAAATCGCGCTGTTCAAGGAAGGCGAGATCTCCCAGATTGACACGCCACTGGGCCTGTATACGAACCCGATCGATCTGCAGGCTGCGGACTTCATCGGAAACCCTCGCATCAACTTCATCAATGCCAGAGGTTTTTACAACGGTGACACGCTGACGGTCAAAAGCGAGTTCGGCACCTATGTATATCCCCACAACACGGTAAAGACCGATGAGGAGATCCCCGAGAACGAAGAATTCGACTGCATACTCGGTCTGCGCCCCGAAATGGTGGATATCTATACCGAGGATCCGCATCACAAGAATACGGTGGAAGCCAGGATCTACGCCAATCAGCCCGCAGGCAGTGAAACGCTTGTCACGCTCACCGTTGGCAGCACCGAATTCCTGGCAATCCAGGTCGGTCTGGTAGAGTATGATATGAACCAGAAAGTATATATTGTCCTGCACCCCGGCCGTATGAATGTATATAGCAAGAAAACCGGACGTTTGATTAAATATGCAAAAGCCAAGCATAAAGCAGGTATCGACGACTGACATACGAAGATAAACCGCAGACATGAGAAAGGAACGATACGCATGAAAAAGTTTTTGGTACTTCTCTGTTCGATTCTTCTGCTCTTCACGACATTTGCATGCTCAAGCAACAATGGCGGAAACACCAATAATGATGACAACGTCGACTGGGAACACATGTCGATGGAAGAACTGTATGAAATGGCAAAGCAGGAGGGCGGCGTCGTAAAAATCTACGCAACTACCACGGACGCGGAAACTGCCCGCAAGAAAATCGCCCGCGACTATCCTGATGTGAACTTTGAGTTTGTTTCCTGCGACACCAACACGATTAAGAGTCTTTTGGAGCGCGACTATGATGCGAACAAGGTCAATGCGGACGTCGTTCTGGTTAAAGATGCTTCTGGTGAAATCTACAATGGCCTTGTTGCATACGACATCCTGAAGATTTATTACCCCGAAACAATCTGCAAGCACATTGATCCGGATCTGCTGCAGTATGGTCTGCCTCTGTATTCCACATTCAATCCCTGGTTCTACAGCACTCGCGACTTCCCCGACGGAGTGCCTATCACGAGCTGGTGGGACATCGTCCAGGGTTATAACGTCGACACCAAGTCCTATAAGGATGCAAATGGAAAAGACACCCAGTATTGGACTGTATATACCAAGGACATCAAGGGTGCTTCCTACGCCGCCCTGTGGGCACAGTTGTTCGTTGACAGCGATCTGATGTTTGCACAGTACAAGGAACAGTACGGCAAAGACCTTGATATAACCTACACCGATAAGCTTCAGAACGATACGTTCAAGAATCTTCCCGAGAACAACGCAGGCGTCGAACTGTTCTGGCGTTTTACACAGATGCAGACCTATGAGCAGGCTGATGGCGATGCTGTGGCGAACGCGGTGGATCTTTCCGTCAATGGCCCGACGATCGGTCTCTGCTCTGCCTCCAAGCTGGATAACCGCGACAGCAGCGGTATGCAGATCGGCTGGGTAACAGGTCTTTCTCCCTATACCGCGCAGAATGCGGCAAGCTATGTATATGTTGCAGGCAACTGCGATAACCCTGCAGGCGCACGTCTCTACATCAACTATATCATGGGCGGTGACGATGGTCAGAGCGGCTGCTATCAGACCTTCGATAAGCTCGGCCACTGGTCCGTGCGAGACGATGTGGTATTCGAGAAATCTGGCGTTGAAGAGAAAGATGTCGGTCTGAAGGCTCCTGATATGAAAGAGATCTACAACTACTTCGTCAGTGTCCAGAGCTACTGGGACCTCTGGACGAGTTGGAGATAACGGGACCCGATCATCTGGGAGACGCAGTATGACAAAGAAACAATCCAATCTGGATCGAAAACTGGATTCTTTTGCGCGAGTCACGTTTATCGGGGCAGACGGAAGGCCGAAAAGCGCCGTTTGGCTCTATGCCTTTATGCTCTCGATCCTTTTTGGACTCCTGTTCGTTGCCGCTTATCTCGCATTTGGATTCCTGTTCGGGAGAAATGCAGACGCCGGAATCGGCACAATCGTTTTGCATGCCCTGGTCAGTGCGGTTGCCGGCAGTATTCCCGCGATCCTGCTTGCCGTATTGTTAAAAAAAGAAAAAAAGGCTCTCACCGCGTATGCCTATGTGTGGCTGGCGGTACTGTTCGTGCTGTCGCTTATTATGGGACTCCTGTTGTGTGACTGGAAAAGCGGCACCGGTTGGGCGGATTTTTTGACGCTAGCCACAATCGTGTACTTTCCTTCCCTTCTTGCTATTCTCATTGGCGGCATTCCTTCCTGGATTCTATACCGTCGGGAATGCAGGCGCCTGAATGAGATAGGCAGGCGCGCTTCAGACCGCCCGACCTATTACAATTCATGAATCATGCTGGAAATATTCTTCTGCAACGTAGGTGACGGAGACTCGATTCTATTGCGGGAAGTGCGCTCCGGCACGGCGGTCTATAACGTCCTGGTCGACTGCGGCAGGCCGTTTCTTGAGCCAAAACAGGGTTCGCTCCGCAAAGAGGCGATTTATTATCTCAAAGCGCGCGGTGTGACGCACATCGACAGGATGTACCTTTCACATCTGCACATCGATCACATCGGCGGTGCACAGCGCATACTGAATGAGATCAACACCGACCGTCTCCTATCCCTGTATCTCCCGCCGAATGACGCAGGATGGGTCATGCCCCCGTTCGACTCCGTCGATAAAACAAAAAACGGACTTGTCCAGCTATTGAACGTCTTTCACGATGTAACGCGGACCGCGGCTCTGCGCGGGTGTGCGTGCGAGCCCGTCCGCCCCGGAATGGAAATACTGACCGACCGGCTTTCGGTAGAAACGATTCTCCCCAGGGAGCCGGTTATCTCCCTGCAGGCACGTGTGTTCGACGCTCTGTATCAGGGCGGACCGGTCGATGGGGATGAGTGGTTCCAGGCGGCGAAGCAGCGCAATGAGTCCAGCGTGATGTTGCGTTTTACCTATGCGGGACGCAGCGTTCTGTTGACCGGAGACCGGTTTGCGGCCGATTGGGAAAACGAAGCGCCTTTACACTGCGATGTACTGAAACTGCCGCATCACGGCGATGAAAAATCCATGACAGCGCCGCTTTTGAATTCAATGATGCCTCACTACATGGTTATCTCGTGTCAGAACGACCCTACGGATAAAAAAGATCGCCCAAATGCCGGGATCGTTTCTCTTCTGCAGAGCACCGGAGGCCAGGTTTTATGCACGGAAAACAAACCGCTGCCGACGAAAAAAGCTGCGACGTATAACGGCATCTGCATCACAATCGAAGAAGATGGCACGATTTCATGTAGTACAGAATAACGAAGCATTTTCCGCCTTTGAGCGGGATGTGATAAACGGAGGATCAAGATTACAATTCGAGGAGGATAATCATGAAAAAGCTACTTTCACTCATGCTCGTTCTGCTGATGGTCCTGTCGATGGTCGCATGCTCGAACAAGCAGACTCCTGTCGAACCCGACAATCCCTCAACAGAAACCGAGTATGAAGGTCTTGCTCTGAACATTAAGAACAAGACCGGCAAAACGATCAATGAGGTGTACATCTATCCGACTGGCGGCGAAAAAGGCAACAGCGTTGTAGAAGCCGGCTGGAAAGACAAGGACGCAGACGGCGAGAACTACGAGCAGTTTATCTATATCGTCCGTGAAAAGGGCGCTGAGATGGAGATGTACGTAGTATTCGAAGATGGCTCTGATATGACCTGCAATGTCGGGACGCTTGCCATGTATGACAAGCTCTCCATGAAGGGTCCTACTGCGGATGATCTCAAGCATGAGCCGAATGATGACGAAGCCGAAGCGGCGCTTATGAACTCTCTGGTCGCACTCGGGAAAACGTCCGACAACTTCTATCCCGGTTATGAACTAATTCCTGTCGAGCTGAAAAACAAGACCGGCAAGGGCATTACTGAACTGTACTTCTACGAAGAGGGCGGCAACCCGAAGGCCTATAATAACGTGATCGACTATCTGTATGCCGAAGACGGCACTCGCATGGATGTTCTGATGTCCGGCAAGGCAAAAGAAGGCGGCATGTATCTCTTCAAGTGCTTTATCCGTCCTCATTCTGACAACTACATGATTGATGTCGTATTTGACGACGGCATCAGTATCACCTATCCGATCACGGATTGGTTCAAAGCTGACGGCGACGGACACCTGCCCAACGAGATCTCTCTGAAAAACGCGGAAGATCCGGATGATATCAAAGTCCAGTATGACGACGGTGTACCCGAGCCTATCGATTACCTTGCTGAATCCCTCGCAAAAGGCTACGTTGTTGACCAGTGGTATCCGTCCTACGCGACCGTCGACGTCGATGCGGCAACCGTTGAGGCTCTGAGAGCTGCTCAGGCTATGATTCCCGTACCTGCGACCGAAGAAGAGGAGACTCCAGCCGAGAACACCGATACCTCAGCGGATGTTCCCGCCGGCTATACCGGACTTCACCTGATGATTAAGAACAAGTCCGGCAAGGACATCGCTAAGATCTACCTGTTCCCCAATGGCGAAGACAAGGGTAAGAATATCTTCAAGACCCTTGCCGAAGTGCTCCCCACCGAGGACGAAAGCGTTGAAGGCAAACCTCACGAGATCTATGTGTATGTGTTCCGTGAGACTGCCAAGCTCGAAGGCATGACGCTGCGTGTGCGCTATGCTGACGAATCCGAAGAGGATTTCGAGCTTAAGGCTCTTGAGGATTACACCGTGTTCACCATCAAGGAGAACGCAGCGGACTTCAAGCAGAAGGTCAGCGACGACGCAGAAGACATCGCGGCGATGAATGCTGTCGCGGCAGCAGGTGTCTCCACCGACGGTGTGACCTTCGAGCCGATTGGCTAACCGTTTTTAAATGAGCTTGCGGAGCGCGGCCGACGGTCCGCCTCCGCGGCTCTTCCCCAGCCCGCCGGACTGCTCTTCTAAATGAGAAAGCCGTCTGCGTTTCAATTGCATTCGCAAAAGGACGACGTTTGCCGCATCCGGATCAGCCGGTTCGGCAATGCGGCAAACGTCGTATTTATTATTGCCGCAGTCGTAAACGTTTGCGTTATGTTCTTGCAGGCCTTTTCGTACTGCGTCATCATTCCGCTTGTATAAGAGAGGTAACTATGGAAAACTATTTCTGGATCGGCTTTATCGGAGCAGCTCTCGCCGGGCTCTATGCGCTGCTGCAAACGAAAAAGGTTCTGTCCTTCTCTGAAGGAACCGATGAGATGAAGAGGATCGCGGAGGCCATCCGCGAAGGTGCCGGAGCCTACCTGCAGCGCCAGTATAAAACGGTTCTTCCCGTGTTCGCTGTCGTATTTTTGATCCTTGCGGCGATGGCATTTGCCAGCAATGGCAGCCTGCTTTCGAAATTCACTCCTTTCGCTTTCCTGACGGGCGGCATTTGGTCCCTGCTCGCCGGATTCATCGGCATGAAGATCGCGACGAATTCAAATGCCCGTACCGCGCAGGCGGCTTCGGAAGGATTGAACCGGGGTCTTCGCGTGGCTTTCTCTGCCGGGTCCGTCATGGGATTCACCGTTGTTGCGCTTGGTATCCTGGACGTTACTCTGTGGTTCATTCTGCTTAAGTACGTCTTCCCCGTTCCCGATCCGCTTCCCGCCGGTGTTAAGTCCATTGATATGTACATTGGCAATATCATGGTCATGAACGGAATGGGCGCTTCTTTCATGGCGCTGTTTGCACGCGTAGGCGGAGGTATCTACACCAAGGCTGCTGACGTCGGAGCGGACCTCGTCGGAAAAGTCGAGAAGAAAATCCCAGAAGACGATCCCAGAAATCCGGCCACTATCGCGGACAACGTCGGCGACAACGTCGGCGATGTCGCCGGCATGGGGGCTGATCTGTATGAGTCCTATGTGGGAAGCATCCTCGCAACGTTTGCGCTCTCCGCCATCGGCGGATACGGTTTCCCCGGAATGTTCCTTCCTCTGATGCTTGCGGTTTCCGGAATCATCTGCTCAATCATCGGCGCACAACTCGTACGCGTTAAGGAAGGCGCTTCGCAGATGACTCTTCTGCGTACGCTCCGTACCGGCACATACACAGCGGCGATCCTGTCTGCGGTAGCAGCGCTGCCGCTGACATACTTCATCTTCCGCAACATTGACGGCGCAAGATGGTGGGGTATCTATATCGCCATCGTGTGCGGCCTCGTCGCGGGATGCCTGATCGGGTTCTTCACCGAATACTTCACCTCCGAATCCTACACTCCGACCCGGAATCTGGCCGCAACATCCCAGACGGGTTATGCGACCATCGTCATCGGAGGCATCTCACTCGGTATGGAATCCGCATTGACCTCTATCCTGATCGTATGCGCGGCAGTCCTTATCAGTTATATTGCGGCAGGCGGCACAGCAGAGCTTGTTGACGCAAACGGTCATTTCCTGCAGACCTTCAACCGCGGCCTCTACGGTATCGGCATCGCCGGTGTGGGCATGCTTTCCACTCTCGGTATTACTCTGGCGACCGACGCATACGGCCCCGTAGCAGACAACGCTGGCGGTATCGCGCAGATGGCTGGCATGGACCCTGTCGTCCGTGAGCGCACCGACGCGCTGGATTCTCTCGGCAACACCACCGCGGCAACCGGCAAGGGCTTTGCAATCGGTTCTGCGTCTCTGACTTCTCTTGCACTGCTCGTTTCCTACGTGAACATCATCCAGGATAAGACGGATACGGTCCTGAACTTCTCCGTCATCAACCCGACTGTTCTGGTCGGTCTGTTTATTGGAGCGATGCTCGTGTTCGTGTTTTCCGCGGTCACCATGAACGGCGTCGAACGGGCCGCGCAGTCAGTGGTCCTGGAAGTGCGGCGCCAGTTCAGCGAGGTTCCCGGTATTCTGGAAGGCACGGCAACTCCCGAATACGCAAAGTGCGTTTCCATCTGCACAAAAGGCGCGCTGAAGGAGATGGTCGTACCGGCTGTCATGGCTGTCGTCGTTCCGATTGTTTCGGGCCTGATTCTCGGCCCGACCGGTGTGGTTGGTCTTCTCGCAGGTGTCTCCGTTGCGGGTTTCGCCGTCTCTGTTTTCATGTCCAACGCCGGAGGCGCATGGGACAACGCGAAGAAATACATCGAAGAAGGCCACTTCGGAGGCAAGGGATCGAAACCGCATAAGGCTTCCGTCGTCGGCGATACGATCGGAGATCCGTTCAAGGATACCTCCGGTCCGTCCCTTAACATTCTCATCAAGCTGTGCGCCACGGTCTCCATTGTTTTCTCGGGTCTGATTGCCTTGGTGCACCTGCTCTGATCACCAATTACCTCTTCCTACTTTTTCCGGTGGAAAAGACCGCTCCGGCGGTCTTTTCCGCTTTCCGGCAACCTTTGTCCCGAAACTGCTATCGTTCAAACATGCGAAAAGGCCCGATCCCAGCCGGATCGGGCCTTTTCCCTGCGGATTAATTATCGATAGAAACGTTCGATGTAGTCGAGTACGTCCTGACGGGTGCCCTTGAACGGGCCGGGGGTTTCCATCTTGAGGGACACGAGCGCCGCCGCAAATTCCAAAGCGGCCGGGATACTGCTGTTAAGACGTTCGCAGAGATAACCCGCGAAGGTTGTATCCCCTCTGCCGGTTCTTCCTGACAGTCCCCGCGGGCAGAGTTTGGAACGGTAGATTCTATTGCCGTCGCATACGATCGCCTCTGTATTGTGCGTTATCAGCACTTCTTTCGCTCCCCATTCACACAGCATAAATGCCGCTGTCTCGCGGTCGTCGGTGCCGGTGAGGATCTCGGCTTCGGCTGCATCGGTTTTCAGGAATCGGATCAGCGGCAGATACCGCATCTTCTCCGGCCAGTCACGCAGCTCCAGAGTCCCGTCTTCATTGCGGAAGCGCATCATACCCTGCACATCCAGCCCGACGCTGCCTCGTGCAGCGCATGCTTCTACAAACTCACCGGGGAAGTCGCCGGCAACCAGTCCGCCGAGATGATAGATCTTTGCCCCGGCATCCGGCAGATCCGAAGGTCTGTACGGCTCGATACCTTTGGTGTTTATACCGCGGCGGCGTTCCCTGTCTGCTGTGAAATACGTATTCTGCATCTCGGTATAGGTATCACAATCGACGGCGAAAATCTTTTCGACCCTGCTGTCCGCAAAAACGCGATACGGGTCGATCACTCTGACATCGCCCTTCGGTACAACCGCTACGGAGTACCCGATCGCAGCCGCAGCATAACCGGAAAAGGTCACGGCTCCTCCGTTGATGTATTCCTCGCGCCCGTCAAAATCAATGTTGTGGTCGAGCGTAATCTGCCCGATGATCATGGTATCAAACATTCGGAATCCCCTCACTTTCCTTCAGGATCCAATCGAACTCGGGACACCAATTCCGGAAGCGCCCCGAAGAGATCACTTCTTTCAGTTCATAGGAATCACGTATCCGCCCTTCGACCAGAGTCGCCGCGCGCCCTTCATCACCGATCTGATGCGCATCGGATCCGACTGTGCGATACAGATGCGGGTTCTCTTTTGCAAGTTTCAGTGCAAGTGCGTTTCGGCTGTCATGGCGCGGATTGCAGTTTACAATCTCAATGCCGTGTACGCAGTTGTAGAACACCACATCGCAGTTGCGGTATGGATGTGCGTGGATAATCAACACCTCGTCCTTGAATCTGTCAAAGAA
>JAFPXU010000099.1 GCA_017394605.1 Clostridia bacterium
CACCTTTCCTTCCTGAGACTGTAGCTTGAGCACTACTATCTTACGGGAAAGGTGATCTCTTTTGTATAACTTCTTGTCTCCCACCCGCATAGCGGGTGGTTTTTTGTGCCGCCTTCGGCGTCACGGACTGAAGTCCATAATAAAAAGCCGGTCACCCGCGTGACCGGCTTTATCATTCTTTTTCGCTTTCTTCCCGTCTCAGCAGGAATTCGAGTTTCAGTTCCTCGACACTCTTCACGGTCGTTCTGTTTCCCATGCAGGCGGAACAGGTATTGAAGCAGTTCGGGCAGATGCATGTGCTCTCAACACCTTTTTCCTGCTGCACCATATATTCTCCGCATTTCTGACAGCTGCATCTCATTTGATCAAATTGGACAGGTGCATCAGCGCTACAACTGCCGCTCCTCCCATGCACAGTGCTTTATCGGATATCGTATAGCAGTTCACGACAGCTCCTCTCGGATCGACGTCGCCGCTTTTCATCCCTTCCGTAACGATGGTCCCGGTAGGCAGGATTCCACGCACAACGCCGTCGATGGCGGTCGTCATCGGAATCCCGTCGACATAGGCGCAGATTTCTCCCGCCTTTACAATATCGCCAATCTGCTTGACCTGTTGAAACGTGCCGGAAACGGGAGCCCTTAAAATCCGCTCGAGAGAGTACCCCCCGATCACGCCGGGGATTCCGGTGTTCGGCTTCGCCGAACCCTTGTAATAGATCCTTCCCAGCGTATGGCCGCGCATCGTTTCGATCACGGCGTGACAGTCAACTCCCGCGCAAAATCCGGGCCCCATCGCGATAACGACCGGAGCGTCGTGGATCGTCGTGCCAAGATTTTCTTTACCGAGGATCGCGTCGATGACTGCGTCCGCGCGGAACACTTCGTTGCAGGACGCTTCAGGATCGACGATAACGGGAATCATGCCCCCGTCGATGATCCGTTCCGCTTCCGTAACGTCATCGATGCGGACTGCCGTAACGCCTTCGACCGTCGTTTTTCCATTCACGATCGCTTCTGAGAAACAGACCGTCCTTCTGATCGAAGTTGGCTTTTCCACGTCCGTCATCAATACGCGGAATCCAGCCTGATGAAGCTGGTAAGCGACGCCGCTCGCAATGTCACCGGCGCCTTTCACTAGTACTTTCACGATAAAACCTTCCCTTCCAAACGGAGGACACGGCACAGGAATCCACAGCCTTGCCGTCCAGTGATTGCATGATGTCCGTCCCCAGACGCGTCAGCTCGTCCGTGTCGGCTTTGTTCAGAATAACGGAATACTTCATTCCGGGCAATACGTTCTTCCGCAGCGCGCGGGGGGACTCTGCGAGGATCTTGAAGTGTGCGGGAACGATCCTGTCCTTCGGTCCTATGGAAAGTATCTCCTCCGCCAGTTCATACCGGAAAAGAGATTCCTCCGCCTTCCTTCCGCACGCGTCGAGCCCCATTACCGCTATCACATGACCGGTACATTTCGGAATGACCGGCTCATGAGAGGCTGGAATCTTTAACGGCATGCGCTTCGCGCCGTCCGCTTCGATCAGCAGATAGTCGCAGCAGCCGCATATCAACGCAAAATCCGTATCCGGAAGCGTGATCTTGCCGTTTGCCGCCGGCTTCCCGACACAGACGATCTGTCCTTCATCCAGCAGCACATGCAAAGCTTCCACGTCAAAGTCATCCAGGACGGGAACGTGGTCCGGCCTGAACATATGCGTCGAAGTCGATACAATGACCCTGTTTCCGCGTGCGTGAAGCTCTTCCGCGAAACGGAACAGAAGAGACGTCTTTCCGCCGCCGCCCACGAAGGAAACAACGCCCTTTTCAGGAAAAATACAGTCTGTAATTCTCTTCTCCGCGACGACAGCCATCTTCCGTTCTCCTCTTGCGAGAATAGCACTCGGTATTCTCCGTGTCAATCTTGTGTCATCCCCGCTCCGCCGAACCGGCTGCTTCCGCGCAAAAAAAAGACATGCACGATCAGAGCTGCATGTCCGTTTTGATGCCGGAACGGTCAGACGGATGACCTCTCAGACGTCCAGGCGGAACAGGCCGTGACGGTTGCAGTATGCGTAGATCCGTTTCACCCGTCCCGATTTGAATCTTGCCTCCGCCGGACCTTCCGGATACAGCTTGATCATCTGTATCCCCTGATCGGATACAGCGGCGAGAAAGGAAATATAGTGCTGCTTTGTCATGGGATGCGTCATCTCCGCGAAATATTCATCCGCGTCCCGCGTCAGCCGGATCATGTGCTCTCCGTCCGGTTCCTCGACCTGCAGCGGAGGGAGCGTGATCCCGCAGCAGCTGATCAGCGTGCTTCCCGTCGCGTGTATCACGTTACCGCATACGGGACAAACGTAGAAACGGGTCCTAAGCATGTTGGAGGACCTGTTCTCGTTCCTGATCTCCCCGCCCGCGAGAAGCTCCATCACGGATATGCCGAGCGCGGCGGCAAGCGGCTCCAGCAGCATGATGTCCGGAAGTCCTTTTCCCGTTTCCCATTTGCTGACGGTTTTTGCGCTGACAAACAGCTCCGACGCGAGTTTCTCCTGCGTCAGGTTCCTCTCCTCACGAAGTTTTCTGATTGTGTTTCCCGTCACGTACCGATCCATATTCTCATCCTCCCGCTGATCCTCATCTGACAAGGTTCATCATACCCCGTCCCCGTCTTTCCATCAATCCACGCTGCGTAGACCGCGCGGGAGGTCTCTCTATAGAAAAAGAAAGATGCAGAACCTGTACGGTCCTGCATCTTCCGGATGGTGCACCCTCAGGGGCTCGAACCCTGGACACCCTGATTAAGAGTCAGGTGCTCTACCAACTGAGCTAAGGGTGCTGGAGCAGGTAACGGGACTCGAACCCGTGACCTCAGCTTGGAAGGCTAATGTGTTACC
>JAFPXU010000100.1 GCA_017394605.1 Clostridia bacterium
ATACTGGTTATTCCGATCGTCCCGGGGCAGGAGTATTTCAAGGCTTTCCCTGCTTTCTACCCGAAAGATCGGGTAAGGGATTGAAGGATCACGGAAGCTGACATCAAACAGTCCGGCATTCTCTACAACAAAAGGCCGGCCATCCAGATAAACACTGTCTCCGGTGTGGAGGTCATATGTAAACCGGGGCCGTTCTTCTTCCCGGGGAGCAAGATCAATGGTGATTTCACGCATGGCCGGCAATCCGTCATGCGCAGGGATACGCCGTTCACCCGGACGTAGTGGTTCAGCGTCTTCTGCTTCTTCGGTGATTGCTTCCGGAACCTGCTCGGAAATACGAGTATCTTTCGGTTCTTCTTCCACTACCTCACCGTTTACGATACCTTCTCTTTCGAGACTTTCGCGGATTGCGACAGGATCAATATCGTCGAGACGTTCCTGCTCCTCCTCGGTGTAGAACTCGTTATCCCATACCAGCCGGTTCAGTGCGTTGGCAGCATCTGTCCAGGGAACCTCACGGGGTTCGTCATTTACCACGACAGGAAGCGCGGGGAGATTACCGTCGAACACTTCACGCAGGCGCTGCGCGATTTCCTCGGTTGTATGTCCCTCTCTGACATACCGTTCAATGGTATGCTTACTCTGGATATCGCCGTTCCATTCCCGGAGTGTTCTTTCGATATCCATTTGTGTGATAATCCTGTTCGTGGAGACATATCCGCGCGGTTCGGGATTCACGACAGGCGGGTAATGCATCCGGGGTTGCGGTAGCGGCATCTCGCCACCGGCAAAGTCCCTCTGCATTTCATCAAAACGCTGCTGTTCCTGCGGAGTCAGGTATGTGCCTTTCTCCATCATGTCACGGATATGCCGTTCGACTACATGCCAGCGCAGGTTCATTTCCTCATTGGTTTTCCATCTGCGGAACTGCATCCCGCGGGAATTGTAATCAATGAATCCACTGCTTCCGTCCAGGAAGGTATGGCTGTGGCCTCCAACTCCGTATTCATTGCTCAGGAAAACCCTCGCGTCCACTGGTGTCGGGTTCTGCGCGTACAGGGCAGCAATCCTCATTTTTCCGCCTTCAAAGCCGGAGCCCCGCCGCAGGACATGATCTATTTCTTCGTCTGAAAGATCAAGAACGGGGCGGTCACCCCGCTCCGTTCTGATCGGCCTGTGGATACGAACGGCATCCACAGTCTTGATTTGTTCTTCTTCGGTCGGAAACAGCGAAAGCTGCTCGACCTGTTCTTCTATGCGTAAACCAGTTCCGTCAGCACCGTCTCTTCCGCCTGCGCTTTCAGGCTGTTCATCAGCCCCAGCCACTGCATCTGATTCCGGGCTTTCATTTCCTCGTTCACGCTGTTCTCCTTCGCCAGGGAACTGACGATCTGATCCACCATCGCTTGTGCGTTCTCCTGCGTCTCCACCAGATGGCTCTGCAGTTTCCCGCTCAGAATCAGGTGATTGTACAGGACCGGCCGATTCTCCTGAAGGAATTTCTTCCGCATCCGTCCGTACTTCGTCAGGGGTTTCGTCTCTTCCTCCCTCAGTTCGAGGTTCGGAATCAGGTAATCCCCGTTCTGCCGATAGGTCAGGCTGCTGTTCACTTCGCTCATTTTCGAGCCTCCTCTCTTCCATTCGGATCGTGATTTCGATTTGTCTCAGCACTTGTTCGGAGATCTGGCTGACTGCCGTGCCGAGAACTGAAGCAGCAGCCGGGGTGTTCCAGTCAAAGACGTTCAGGAAATCCTCATGGACGAAGCGCTCTCCGACATCCAGTCCGCAACGGGTCATCATTCCGTATAAGGCGCTTACACCCACGGCATTTCTGAAGGAATGCCCTATGTTGAACTCATCGTACTGTTCAAGAAAAGATCCGTCAACGATGTCGCAGATTTCTTTCCGGTGTTCATTCCAGTATGTGTTCGCGAGTGAGACTGCAATGCTTTCCAGCTGTGCAGCCAGGGACTGCCCATGCGCGCCGAAACGGTTTTCCAGCGCGTCATGGACTGCTCCCGCATACTCGTCTTTCATTTCCCACAGATTGAGTCGAAGGGAATTCTGCCTTTCCCCTGTATCGCTGACATCGAATACGTAGCGAACCTGGGGATAATTCCCACGGTGATCGACCAGCGCGATCCCCTTGGAACCGCGCCGGACGTACCGCCCCATTCTGTTATTCCACAGATCATACTCCGCACAGGCCGTTGCATCCGGACGCTGAGCGAAGATCATGAGCTGTTCATGATATGGATAC
>JAFPXU010000101.1 GCA_017394605.1 Clostridia bacterium
CGCTGGTGGAAGATATGGTCCGCAAAGTCCGGGAGCTGAACCGGGAGAACTTCGCCGTGAAGCAGCACCTGAAATATGTGGATCTGTACTCCAGTCCGGATCACTATCAGTCTCTCACCTATGAAGATACGCTTCTCATCGATGAGGAGCTTGCCCCGCTGATCGAACCCGACGAAGACGATGCGAAGGCACTGCGGTTCGACGCGCTGCTGTACGGGATCGAACTCGCGTACCTTGCGGGGAAGACCTACACGAAAGCCCGGCATGACCTGCTCGATAAAGTTTCCGCGGTGGCCGGTGTGGCAAACATCCCGGAAATCATGGTGCAGGCGGAGCTGATCGACAAAGTCCTGTACACCGACTATCTGGAAAACGCCGGAATCAGTGAATTCGAGACGATCCGGGAGAATCTCAGAGGTCTGATGAAGTACATCATTTCCGAAAAGGTTTTGTACATGACGGACTTCGACGACGAAATCCTCTCCGTCGAGTGGAAAGAATCCGAACTGGAAAACGATGATTTGAAGAATTACAAGGCCAAGGCGGAGTATTATGTGCGCGAACATCAGGACAACGCTGCCATCGCCAAGCTGAAGGGCAATATTCCCCTGTCGCAGGAGGACATTCGGGAGCTGGAAAAGATCCTGTGGAGTGAGGTCGGCACGAAGCGGGAATATGAAGCGGAATACGGAGAAAAGCCCCTCGGCGAGTTTGTCCGGGAAATCGTGGGGCTGGACATGAACGCGGCGAAGGCGGCCTTTGCGGAATTCCTGAACGGAACGAGTCTGGACAGCAGGCAGATCTATTTTGTGAACCAGATTGTCGAGTATATCGTCCATAACGGCATGATGAAGGACCTTTCCGTCCTGCAGG
Organism: Clostridia bacterium; assembly: GCA_017394605.1. The sequence continues at coordinate 874 of JAFPXU010000101.1, forward strand.
AAACGCCGTTCACCGATCAGGGCAGCATCGTGGAGGTGTTCACCGATCTGTCGGTCTGGATGGGAATCAAAAAAGTGATCGACCGGATCAATGCGAACGCGGCGGCATAATACAGGGAGGCAGAACGTGGATAGGACAAAACTGGACGCATGGGCGGACCGGCTTCTGGACACCGGAAAACGGAATAACCTGATTCATTTCAGGGATACAAAGGCTTCCACGGCGGAGATCCTGATTCCCGGCGCGGAAGGCCTGTTCGAGAAAATCGACGGGAGCGCCTCCTTTGAGATATTCGATCCGAAAATCCAGGAACCGGATGAAGACTCAGAAGAAGACGACGAAGAAGGTGAACCGGAAGATGCCGATGGGAAAGCGGCGAAAGGCAAAGAAGCATGGCTTTCTCTCTATGCGCCACGGATCCGCAGACAGAATCAGCTTCTGGTATGGAACGCCGTGCCGAACCCGATCACGGCCATCCGGGGAATCGAGAAGCGTGCCAAAGAATTCATCGAGGAAACCGGCGTAAACGTCGCTTATCTGGCGTTCGGATTCATCCATTGGCAGGAGAGCGAAACATCGCACGAGGTATATCAGGCTCCGGTCCTGCTGGTTCCCGTACAGCTGGAGCGGGAATCCGCCATCTCGCCCTATATGCTCCGCACGACCGGGGATGAAGTGATCGTAAACCCGACGTTTGCCTATAAAATGGAGCAGGAATACGGCGTCAAGCTGCCGGAGTACGGCGAAGGTTCCCTCACCGCCTATCTGGACGAAGTGCGAAAAATCGCGGCAAAGCTGAAATGGGACGTCTCGGGCGAATGCAAGTTGGGGATCTTCTCCTTCCTGAAAATCAATATGTACCGCGATCTGAAGGACAACGCGGAGGAGATCCTGAAAAACGGGAACGTGTGTGCGCTGCTCGGAGAACCTGCGGAAAACGGGGATTATGACAGCACAGCGGCTCCTTCCTTTGCTGAGGACAGCGCTTTCAATCCGCTGATCTCACTTCATACGGTGGTAGACGCGGATTCCAGCCAGATCGAAGCGATCGAAATGGCAAAGTCCGGACAGAGCTTTGTTCTGCAGGGACCTCCCGGCACGGGTAAGAGCCAGACCATCACCAACATCATCGCGGAATGTCTCGGCGACGGGAAAAAGGTCCTGTTCGTATCCGAGAAGCTGGCGGCTCTGAACGTCGTATATGAAAAGCTGAGACAGGCAGGGCTTGCGGAATTCTGTCTGGAGCTTCACAGCCATAAGGCAAACAAGAAAAAGGTCATCGACGATCTCTGCCATACGCTCCGGGCTGGAAAGAGCGTTCTGTCCGACCGTGCGGAATCTGAGATAACGGCGAAGGAGCGGGCGCAGAAACAACTGGACGCCTATGCGGAAGAGCTGCACTGTCCCCAGCCCGTGATCGGCAAGAGTCTGTATCAGCTCTTCGAAATGGCCGCTCCCGTACGGAACGAGCCGGAGGTGGAATACACGATCCCGCGGCTTTCGGAACGGGATCTCAGTTATCTGCACGAGGCCGAAAACCTGCTGGCGCAATATGCGGATTTTGTGCTGTCGATCGGATACGATTACCGGAAGAATCCGTGGTATGGCTTTTCGGGACAGGACACCTCCCGGCAGACCAGAGCAGATCTGAGCCGTGATTTCCGCCTTGCTGCGGAAGTGGCGGAAGGGCTCCGACCGATCGCGGAAGAAGCGGACAGCCGATACGGGATCGTGATCCGGAATATCGGAGCAGCGCGCGTATGGCGGTATGCGTTTGGACTGTTGTCCGAGGGAGACATCCTTACGCCGTCCCTTCTGAAAAAGGAATCCTTTGAGGCAGTCTGGCCTCAGATTCAGGCATTGAAGGCAAAGAGCGGTGAGATCCTTGCCGCAAAAAGGGCGCTGGAGGAGGTGTTCGACGGGGACATCTATAAGCTACCCGGGGCGGAATACCATAAAAAGCTGACGAGACAGTTTGACCGGACGGTATCCCGTCTGTTCAACGCCGAGTATAAGTCCATCCTGTCCGCCCTGAAGCTGTGCTTAAAGAATGGGGGGAAGGTCCGTTATCAGGATGCTGTGGAATGGACGGCGATGCTCTCGGACTATCAGC
>JAFPXU010000102.1 GCA_017394605.1 Clostridia bacterium
CGGGAGATCGAGGAATTTCACCTGCCCGCCCGCGTCCGTCGTACCGCTCACGGAGCCGTCCCGCACGAATACCCCGGACAGCGGCGCATTGGTGTCGGCGTCTTTCACCAGAACCGTGATGTCGCCGGAAGTAGGAACCTTCGTCAGGTAGATCGTGACCGTCGCCGCAGTGGAAGTCTGCGAGATCGTCCCGGAACCGGAGTTACTGTAATAACCGGACTTGGACGCCATGAAGGAATAGGAACCGAAGGAAAGGTCAGAGAAGGTTGTCTTTCCGTCCGATCCTGTCGTCCTGCTGTATCCGGCTCCCGTCACAGAAGCGGAACCGATGGGGCTTCCGGTGTCCCGGTCGAGAACCTGGACCGTAATGTCACCGGACGTGGGCAGGGGCGTGAGGTAGATCGTCACGGTATCCGTAGGAGAACCCTGCGAAATTCCCCCAGTAGCGGAGTTATCGTAGTATCCTGCTTTGGAGGCAGTGAAGGTGTAGCTGCCGAACGGAAGATCGGTAAACGTGGTCCTGCCGTCTGTTCCGGTTGTCCTGCTCCGTCCCGATCCTGTCACAGAAGCCGAGCGGATGGGATTCCCGGTATTCCGATCCTTGACCAGAACAGTGATGTCCCCAGACGAAGGCAGCGGATCAAGATAGATCGTAATCGTCGTGGAAGTGGACGACGCGCTGATCGTAGCGGAAGCAGATCCGGAGCTGTAGCCCGTTTTCGAGGCCGAGAATGAGTAGGTTCCAAACGAAATTCCGCTGAAAGATACCCGTCCGTTGGAATCCGTTGTTCCAGACTTCCCCGCACCACTGACCGACGCGCCGGGAATCGTCTCCCGGTTACTGGAATCACGGACGATTACTGTTACATCCCCGGAGGATTTGTACAGTCTCAGTGTCACCGTCTTATTCGGCTGAGCGGCGGAAATCGTAACACTTTCGCTGGCGGAGCTGTAACCACTCGCGGAGGCGGACGCAGTATGCGTACCGAAGGAAACGCCCGTAAAGGACGCGGGATTCCCTGAACCGGTTGTGCTGTCGAGTTTCACAGTGGCATACGAAATGAGAGCGTCCGTATCACCGTCAATCGCCCGAACCGTGATACTGCCGGATGTCGGCGTTGTAACCTTTTCGTGGCAGTAGAAGGTCACGGTTAGAGGTTTTGAATCCTTCGTGTAGGACTGTGAATAACTCTGACTGGTAGAGGAACCGTTTCTGTCCCCGGAATAGGTCAGGTAGTCATATACATAGGAGCTGCTTCCGGAATAGTCCGAGTAGGAAATCGACACCACAGCGGACGTCGAAGTCGTGACCTGCCCCGTCACATGGAAGTTCGATGTCCGATACAGTTCCCGACCCGTAGTCGTGTTGATCCAAATTGCCGTGCAGTTCGGATCGATGGGTGTTTCCCCGCCGCCTCCACCGCCGCCGATTGGATTTGCGGTAAAGGTAAGGCTGGATTTCGCCGCCTGCCGGATCGCTTCCTTGGTGGAAGGATGCCAATCCCACGAGGAGAGGCATGTACTGATCTCTGAATCGGAGTTTCCGTCGAAATAGCCGTGGACGATGATTTCATGGTTCCATGTCAGTTCTGCCGGAGAGTACACGCAGATAACGCGCGTATAGTTGACCGTATAGACGTTGCCGTCGCTCTTTCCGATCAGGCTGAGCAGAGTTCTGACCTGGTCATCACTCAGGTTTGTCTGTCCGTCGTAGGAGTTGGGCAGATCCATCGAATAGGACAGCGTTTTGTTCACGCCCGGACCGGTGATCGACCGGATCGTTGCGCTCTGGTAGGTGTTCCACATATAGTAGCTCTGCGCGTGACGGACATATTTGAAGTTGACCGTGAATGCGGCCTTCACGCCCGCCGCCGTGTACGCCACGAACGCGGTACTGGTAAAATCGCTTTCCTTACTTGCGGTAATGGTGACGCTGGAGCTGGTCGTGGAATAACTCTTCCCATTCATGGTGTATTCGATCTTCGTTATCCGCGTTCCGCTGGCCGAGGCCGTCACCGTATAGCTTGCGGGAACTTTTTCTGATGTGATTTCACCACCCGCAGGACCGAGGGTACCGCTCGGACCGGTGGCAGAGAGGCTTACTGAAGCCGTAGAGGGAGTGGTCGATCCTCCACCCCCGCCGCCTGAGCCTCCGCCTCCGGTTCCGCCCCCACCGGAACCGCCTCCACCTGAGGAACCACTCCTCTTATGCCCGCAGTCCGAGCAGGAGTTTCCGCTGAAGCTGTGCGATCCAGTTTCCGTCTTCGACTCCCCGCAGGCACAGGATACTGTCCGTTTGTGCTGGCTGTCGGATATGGACGTCCATGACCCATAATTCCATGAATGGGATTCCGTCTTCGTGTTATAGTCGATCCCGCAGTCGTTGCAGTGTTGGTACGTCTTGTGCTGCGAGGATGAATAGGTACTGTACCTCCGGGAATTATCGGAGTGCGAACAGCTCTTGGTGTATCCGCACGAGGAGCAGGTATTCCCGCTGAAATTATGGTTTTCCCAGCCGGAATAGCCCCAGCCCGTCAGGACCTCTCCACAGGAGTTGCACTTTGAGTCGTAGCTGTGCTGGTTGCTGTTTTCGTACTTGCAAACCTTAGAAGTAGAGCTGTGCGTACAAGCCTTTTTCTCCTTATGCCCGCAGACACAGTAGCCGCCCGAATAGCTGTGATTCTCCCAGCCGCTGTACCCCCAACCTTCTTTTACCTCGCCGCATTTCGTACACTTGCTCTTATAGCTGTGCATGTTCTCATTCTCGATCACATAGGTTTTTCCCCAGTTATGAGAGCAGGCAGCGTGAACAGGTGTCGGAATAAGAGCGGTAACTGTCACGATGACAAGAAAAAGGGAAAGCAGTTTTGAAAGTTTCCTCATGGAACCTCCTATCAATCAAGTCCCCACAGGCTGAGCATATACGAATCCTTCGCCTGGTCGGTATAGAACTCCTTCTCTTCCGGCGTCAGCGTCCGAGGGATTTCAGGATTCTCATATCCCTCCGCGCTGATGTTCATAATCATGCGGGTACAGTTGTCCATGACGTAGACCTCCACCTCACGGTTATCCCGGTAATAGCTGCCGAAGGTGCCGGAACGGGGCGGAAGCATGGAGTACAGGAGATAGTGTTCGGAATCCTCCTCGTAAAAGGTCTGCCACAGTTCTCCCTTCACGGATTTCAGAAGCAAATCGTACACCTCGCCGCTTGCCGTGGGATAGGGAATATACAGAAGATCCCGCATCGCCGCAAGAGTTTCCGGCTCAAAGGTCCGCGCCACGATGGAGCAGTCCAGAGCCTGGTTGTCGAGGTTGGTCTTGTCGCGCGGACGCTCCACCCACCATGCGTCGTAGTTATCGGGATCGGACGCGGCTTCAAGGCTTTCGTAATTCTTCCGGGGGACAAGGTAATCGTTCTCCGCTGTACTGTACTGCCAGAACAGCCCGGACTGCGCCATACGGTCGAAAACGCTCTTTTCCGTGCCGTCAAAATTACGGCGATTCACAAGAACGGTCCGATTCTCCGGCACCCAATCGACCGTGCAGCCGAGGGTCTCCGCGATCACCCGAAGGGGAACCATCGTCCGGTCGTTCATGAGAATACTGGAGGTGTCAAGCTGAACGCGCTGACCGTCAATCTCCGCCTGATCCCTACCGATATACATTACGATTCTGCCGCCATCAATGACTGCGCTGTGTTCATCAGCGTCATAGTCCACGCAGTAGCCGAGATTTTCAGCTACGAACCGCACCGGCACCAGCGTCCGGTCATCCTGAATCACGGGTCCCTGATCGGGGAAAACGACGTCCTCCCCTTCTACCTTTACGGTAATACCGGAATCCTCAGAATCTGCCGTAACTGCCGCGTAAACAACCGCCGCCGCAGAAACGAGCATCACTGCGGCAAGGATCAGTCCCGCCGCCCTTTTCAGTCTCTCCATGTATTGTTTTCCTCCCATTTGACTTACAGTTTTCTTTGGAAATACCACCGCTTATAGGACTGTCTCCTTCTGGGTCTTCTGTGTTTTGGCGACAGGAATTGGAACGGTGTGTTGTTTGATCGTTTCAAGGATCGAAGGCTTTGCCGCCGCATCTGAATCCGATCCTTCAACAAAGGTGTTGAAGTTCCTGCTTTCATTCCGCACAAGCTTTGCACCGGGGTCATAATCCTCATAGTCCATTAGCCAGTCGTGGTCGATTTCTCTGTCAATCACATCCGACATCTCAAGGAAACCGCGGCCGGTCTCTGAAACCCATATATCCGCAAGAGCTTCCAACGGATCCTGGATCTTAAGAAGCTGAATTGCCGCATCATCGCTGACCCATGATGGAAAATTCTTGACCACGAGCTTAACAGCCGCAATCCACATAGCGTCTTCCAGAATATCGGGGACATAGCATTCATGCAGCCAGTGATGCTCAAGTCTCTCGTAGTTTTCTTTGATTCTTGCACCAAGCTGTTCCATGATTTTCTCATGTTCCATGACAATCACCTGCTTTCCGGCGCATACACACCCTCAGCTCCGTACTTGTTATAACTGCTCACAGGACTGTCTCCTTCTTATGTGTCTTCGGATTTGGGGAACCGGCAGCTGGAACGGCATGCTGTTTTAGTTTTTCAAGGATCGAAGGCTTTTTCTCCCCGTCGATTCTCTCTCGACTGACGGTTTTCCTTGCCTGGTTCACAAGAAGGTCGATCAGGCCCGGATTCACCCGATCTACAACGAAATAGAGATTTCTCTTTTCTCCCTTTACAGACGTATCATCGGCAACTGGAATCATCGCAGCCCATCTCTTATTGCCTTCCGAGATCCTCCCGTCATGTACCTTACACTGAACCGTGTTGGCCAGGACGTAGGTAAGCCGCTCCTTTCCATGTACTTTCCCAACTTGGGCCAATACTGCCTTGGAATCGAGGTGGTTGTCACGGTAGTTATCTCCGATAGCTTTTTCAATGGCTGCCGCGCATTTCTGGTTTGCGTCGAAAGATTCATAATAGGAAAAAGCCTCCCCGTGTTGTACAGCATACTCCGCTGAGTGCCGATACACCGGGATATTCTCAACCGGAATGTCAGACCTATCCATTGTCTCCTGTATGATGCCTCCTTTCCTCATGGTCATTTTCCGACCTGCTTCACCGACCGTATTTGGCGTTGTGACTGCCCGTAACCTGCACCGAATTGATCGCGGCGGGAACGCTGTTCCCGAAGAGCCGCACATAGAAGGTCACGTCGCAGGTACAGACATAGGTGAGCTTCTTCCCGTCCACGGAAAAGTCCAGTGTGATGTTCTCGATCTTGTAGTGGTCGTTGTCGATCTCCACCGCGCTCTTCACATCGTTCCGGTACTTCTCCTCCAGCTCTCTGCGGTAATCCGTGGAGCTTGTAAGACGGGAAACATACTCGTCGAAATTGCTTTCCCGGAGCGCCGTATAGGTGTCCTCCGAAATCGTGATCGCCAGATTGGACAGACCCTTGTTCATGGCATTCCTAACGACGGACGTCCGAAGCTGAACATAACCGATGTAGATGGCAAAGGACAGGACCAGAGAAAACACGATGATGAGTAAGGCTGCAGGGATCGGGACACTTTCCCCCCGTTGATTGTCCAGAACTTTTCTCAACTCGATCCTCATTTCCAGAACTCCTCCGATACGCCGCTTCCCGATGAGACGAGATGTACCGGGAACAGGGGTATATCTCCGAACCCACCGAGAGCGGAATCCGCTGTGATGGTCACCGTAAAGACCGTCCCGTACTGAATCTTCTTTCCGGTAAGATAGGTCGTGGAAACACTGTAATCCGGGCTTGATACAGAGCCGATATTTCCGCAGATCGCGTTGAAAAGGGCGTCCGTATCCCCGTTGACCTCCCCGGCAAGCTGAATCTGCCGGGTGAGCTGGTCCGCGCAGGCGTCAAGCTGCTGCTTGGCATGAATGACGGCAAACAGGTTGATCGTCAGGCTGATGAAAATGACGGCGATGAGGATGAACACCGCCGTGCTGACGTATGACCCTTCGCCCCTCTTTGATTTCAGTATTTTCATCATAGGCTCAAAATCCCCTGCATGGAGTCTGCGATTTGGAGGATGATGACGACCATGTACATGGCGAGGAAGCAATACAGGAGTACCATCGAAAGCCGCCGCACTTTTCCCGGAACCTTCAGAGCTTCCGCTTTCAGAAGCTGCCGCTGGTAATCCGAGAATTTCAGGGCAAGGTTGCTCCAATAGGCGTCCGTATCGTCCCCTCGCAGAACACCGATGAGTCCGCGGGTTGTATCGGACAGCATGGAACTCCCGACACGGGACTCCAGTCTCGTGAGAGCTGCTTCGTAGTTGCCCGACCGCATGTCAGCTGCTGTGATCTCCAGCTCCGACTTCATGGCGTCCCCGGCGTTTTCCTTGTACGAATCAATGATCGCCAGCACGTCCCGGTTGTGTTTCAGCGTTTTGTCGATATGCGCCACGAAACGTGGCAGTTCAAATTCTATCTGTCTCCGCTTCTCCCGGATCTTTTCCGCAACGCCCCGGGCGTTATAGAAGTACAGGAATACCGCGGAACCGACGAGGACTGCCGATATGAAGGGCATGAAGAACAAAAAGGGAATCGCCCCCGCTCCTACCAGCAGGGACTGGACAAGGGAATTGGCGATGTGCATTTCCGGCGTCAGCGGGATCCCGGCGGAACGGAGGTCGGAGGCAAGCTGGGCCTTCCGGTATTCGTTCAGCCGGAGTTTTCCTGCGATCCAGACGGCAAGCCCTTTCAGCCATATGTCCACCTGCGAAGTCTTTTCCTTCTGACGGCGGGCCAGCCGGTCCATCGCCATCGATGTCCGCAGATACGGAATATGGAAGGTGTCCGCTGTGATCATGAATACGCCGAGGGCGATGACGAGAGCAATGATAACCTGCATCAGAGTCCCCCCTTATCGTTTGTATTCCACTGGTTTCGTGTACCTCATCATAAGGACAGAGGTAACGACAACCACAGCCCCTACGAGGGCGAGAGTGACTTTTCCTGGGATGGTAAATATGAGGGAATGGAACCAGTCCCGGTTCAGCATATACATGAGGGGAATGTTTCCAATCACCATCATCACCATCGTCCAGTACTCGTTCCGTACCTCGCCCAGCATGGTCGCCAACTCGTTGTTGACGATCCGCACGTCCGTCAGCTTCCCGACGATGGGGAGCAGGGTGTCTTTCAGCACCCGGTCGTCCTGACAGCCGATCAGCGCTTCGCACCATTCCCGGAAGATCTCATTATCGATCTTTTCCTTCATATTCCTTAACGCCCGCTTTGTATCGGAGGATACATAAAGGGCGTCGGAAACAAAGGCAGTGAACACATCCGTGATCGGCGGTTTCAGATACGCCAGATTCTCACGCACCGCATTCACAATGTCATCCGTCCGGATGTACGACGTAGTGATGATGGAAAGAGCTGTTTCCAGCTCTTCCCTCACCTGCTTGTCGTAGTCCGCAATGGATTTGGCTGCCGCCGCAAAGGGAATTGCCGCAAATACCACCGCCGCAACAGGAATCAGGAACAGGTTCCCGATCATTACGGAGACGATGCACCCAGCCACCATCATGATGACGGAGGTGGCGCAGACCCATGAGAAGGAGTTTGCTTTCCCGGTTGCGTTCAGAGCATCCCGGATGTGCAGAATCTCCTGCGTAAGCCTGCGGCTTTTCTTTCTCCCCTGTGCCAGCAATACCTTTTCACGGAGCGTCTTCTTTGGGGAGAGCATCCGCATCACATCGTTCGTGATGTCCTCCGGAGTCAGTCCAAACAGCAGAATGACCCCTGCCGCCAGAAGGAGGAAGACCACCAGAGAAATCCAGATCATACGCTCTCCTCCTTCATATACCTGTTCAGTTCGTTCTGCGGAACGCCGTACTGGATCAGGCGGCGGCGAAGGTTATCCGACATGATGTTCGTCTTCCCGAATACGCCGTCGATCTGATACTCCCCGTCAATCACGTCATTTTTCGTGATATTGTAAGCGTACAGGCTCCGATATTCGCGTTCCCCGGACGGGGTGATGGCACACTCGGAAATGTCCATGATTTTTCTGGCGTTGTTTTCAAGCTTGTGGGTGTACACAACCAGCGGAAAGGCTTGTCCAGCTTGAGTCAGAGAGGTATTGAAGTCGATTGGAAACCTCTTCTGACACAGCAAGGCAATTCTCATATGCGCCGCCGCACCCGGCCCGGCATGGACAGTCGAAACGACAGTATGTCCGGTGAGGGAAGCTTCCACCGCAGAATAGCACTCGGTATCCCGCATTTCGCCGACGCACACGATGTCCGGGTTAAAGCGTAAAGACGCGACAACCAGGTCTTCCTGCGTAATGTCATAGGCGGGATTGTCAGAAGGTCTGGACAACGTATGAACGACGTTGTTGGTGACGTCCCCGTCCGCGTCCCGTCTGACAAGCGAAAGCTCGCGGGAGCCGGATTCGATGGTGAATACCCGCTTCCCGTCCGGGATTGATCCCATGATTGCGTTCAAAAGCGTTGTCTTACCGGAGCTTGTTGCCCCAGCTACCACAAAGGGGACGCCGTACCGGATGCACATACACAGAAAACCGACCATTTCCTCCGTCGCAAAGCCAGTATCGATCAGGTTCTGCCTGTCAACCCTCTGCGGATGGAGCAGACGAATGGAGACGGAGACCCCACATTCCTCGTCCACTATGGGATTCTTCAAGGCGGTGATTCTCGTATTGTTCGGAAGGTGCCCCTGTGC
>JAFPXU010000103.1 GCA_017394605.1 Clostridia bacterium
ATAGAAGGTTATATTGATTACTACAACACCCAGCGCATACAGAGAAATCTCGGCATCCTGACGCCGATGGAAATGCGCAAAATGAAGCTTGCTGCCTAACGAAACAGGAGCACCCACAAGGGATGCTTCTGCTCGAAAAAGCTTATGATATTTTACTGTCCTCTTGACGGGGAGCACACCAAAACGCGGCTGTTTTTTTCTGTTCCGGGACCCGTGCGCATGGCTTTCTGTAGACCCGAAATGGATTGTATGATACATTATTATTGGTTCAATATAGAATTGCATCGGACAGCGGAAGGGAACAGGACATGGCAACCAGTTGCAGCATCACGATCCTGTTTGAGAACAGGGAAACGGCCGAAGCGGCGCTCCCCGTCGCGGAGCGCATGATCAAGCTCCGTTACGTTCCGGACGGAACGTCCTGGAAGGCGGAGGCGGAGGAGATCCCGTCGCTCAGCAGCCGTTATTTCCGGTTCGCCGCGGAGGCGGATCAGCTCGATCCGCTTCCGGAACACCCGTACTGCGCCCTGAAATATCTGCGGCTTGACGGGACGCGGATCCTTCTGGAGCACTGCGCGGACATCCAGTCACCCGTCGACATCTTCTGGCCGACGGACTATTTCACGCAGCTCTGCCTGACCCTTTCCAAACGATTTCCAGACGCGTCTTTCACCGCCGTCTGCCGTCACGAAATGACGGTGAGCGCCACACTGCAGCTCAACAGGATCGTATGCTGCTGCGGCAGGATGACATACGAGGAGAGGTGGAGCGTGGACGAGGAAGAGGATATCGACGAAAACGACTGGAGCCTGGCCGGAAAGATGGAACTGTCTGAAGCCGGCGGCCTGATTTTAAAACCGCAAAGGTAACGCATGATGAACGCTAGATGGATGAAACAGTTCCCTCCGTACGAGGGAAACGAACCGTATCTGTTCTTTGCTTTCGCCGAACAGGACAGCGCAAAGGTCTGGAAACAGATGCGCCCTCTGCTCGCGCGCGGATGCAGGATCTGGTACAGCAGCGGACCGGCGGGCAGCGCCGCCGAGGTGCTGCGCAGACAGGAGCGCGCCGGAGGCGCCGCTCTGACGCTCGTTTATCTGACGGACGCCGCCTGCGCGGACAAGGATACAAAAAGCTACGTTCTGGTCAATCAGAAATTCCGCCGCCGGATCCTGTGCCTCGACCCGGACGGAACGGACCGCAGGCTCGCGATGGGCCTTCGGGAGAACACCCCGGAGATACCGCTTTACAAAATGCGGAACGCGGAAGAGGCGGAGAGCGCGATCGTCCACGCGGACGGTTTTTCCTTTGACATGATCGGACAGCCGGTGCATATCAAAGCAACGCCGGTCACCGGCAGACTGACGGTCCTGTTCTGCGCGCTGGCCGTCGTTTTCGGAATACTGGGATATATCGGTTTTAGGACCCGGCCGGTTCCGGCAGATGAGGTGAAGATCAGCGATCCCGCGCTGCTGTCCGCCGTGCGGGAGGCAGCGGATTACTACCCGCTCACGGAAGCCGCGCTTTCCAGAATCACCTATCTTAGGTTTGAGAAGCTCCCGGAAAGCTGGGAGGAACTCTCGCTTCTGCCCGCTCTCGAGCGGATCGGGATCCCGCAACAGGCCCTGACCGGAGACGCGGCGCTCCCGGAGGGAGATTACGTCATCGAACTGATCGGAGGCGGCGCATGAGTACCTTTTTCAAGCCGTACGAAGGCAGCCGTCCGTTCGCTTTCATCAGCTACGCGCACCGGCAGTCCGCCGCCGTGGTCGACACGATCCGGATCCTGCACGACAGGGGATGGCGCGTCTGGTACGACGAGGGGATCCCCGCGGGGAGCGACTGGCCGAAAAACATCGCGCAGCATATGCAGAGCTGCGACCGTGTTATCGTATTCCTTTCAAAAAGGGTTTTGGAATCCCCCAACTGCTTCAGCGAGATGCGCACCGCCGCGCGGCTTAAAAAGCCGATCCTGACCGTTTGGCTGGAGGACGCAGCCCCGGAGGGGGAATGGAAGGACATACTCTCCGCCGGGCAGGAGATCCCGATCCTGGATACGCCGGAAGAACGCGCCGACGCGATCCTGAAAAGCGGATTTCTTCCCGGGCGGTGCAGGAAAAGCTTTCTGTCGAAGATCCCCTGGCGCGCGCTCGGTCTTATGGCGTCGCTGCTCTTTTTACTTGCCGCCGCCGGCGCGTTCGGCGCGCTTGCGTCGGGACTTTGGAATCCGGGAAGAATGCCGGATACGCCCGTAACGCCGACGCCCGCGCCGCAGGTCGAGATCACGCCCGTTCCGACGGTGGATATCGGCGGGGCGGAACAGTATTTCGCCGTCCGTTTTCCGGACGGTCCTCTGGAGGACGCCGTCCGCAGGAAACTGAACAACCGGTCCGATCCGGTATTCCGCTGGCAGCTCGCGGAGATCACGGAACTGTATTTCTGCGGGAATATGATTCTGAACAGCGCGGAAGACGTCACGTTTGAGGAGGACGGGACCTGCAGGGTCAACGGCGCGCCGGTGATCACGGGGCAGGTGAAGGATCTTTCGCTGTTCGAGGATATGCCGAGGCTTGAAAAGCTCGCCCTGATCCGCCAGCCGCTTTCCGGTCTTTCCGGACTGGGCGGGCACGTGCTGCTGAACGAACTGAACCTTTCGGGCAGCACGGTAAAGGACCTTTCCGGACTGACCGAACTGCCGAGCCTTGAAACGCTGCGCCTTGAGCACACGGAAGTCAGGGACCTTACGGCGCTTGATCGGCTTCCCGGACTGAAGACCGTCACGGTCAGCCGGGACATGCTGCCGATGATATGGAACGACGACGCGGGCTACCGTGTCATTCTGATAAAAGATTACGTGAAAAAGGGAGAATGAGATATGAGCAGGAAAAAGGAGATCCGGCTGCTTTGCGCGGAAGCGGACCGTGAGGCGCTGAAGCCTATTGTGGAACAGCTGAACGCGAAGGGATTCACCGTTTCGGACGCGAAGGACGCGAAAAAGGACGATATCGTCCTGACGGCGCTTTCGGTCGCGTTCTATGCCGACGCGGAAAAGACGGAGTCGCTGTTCGGGCTGATCGGAAAGGGCGCGGAAAACGTCCTGCCGCTGCAGCTGGACGGAACGCAGATCCCGGATACGGTCAAAAACGCGCTGTACGCCCGGAACATCATCCCAGCCGCGGGGCGCGACGCCGCGCAGATCGCGGAACGGATCGCCGGGGCGGTTCCTTCCGCGCCGTCCGTTCTTCCGAAGATCCTGATCGCCGGAGCCGCCGTTCTGGCCGTGGTCGCGGGCATCGTGATCTGGCGCGTGACGCAGAACAAAAAGATTCCGCCCGCCGAACCGCCCGCCGTGGTGCAGGAGGAAAAAGAGGATATCTATATCCCGAAGGGCTGGACGGAAGAGGAGCTCAAAAAGGTCGCGGACGTGATCATCGTCGGCGATCAGGTCGAGCTTTACCTGCCGGCCGATCTGGAGAAGAACAACGGGCTGTACCCGGAATTCGATTATTTCGCGTACCGCGATTACTACGATCATGAAGGACACTGGTTCAGCAGGGAAGACGGGCACGAATACGCCATGACCCGCTACGAGGACCTCCGGTTCCTGGAGCTCCTGCCGAACCTCCGGTTTCTGACGCTCGCGAAGATCGAGACGGGGCTGCTTCCCGATCTGAAGAAACTTCCGAGACTGGAAAAACTTTGTCTGATGGACTGCGAGCTTCCGGACCTTGACTGGGTCGGCGGTTCCGGCATAACGAACATCGATTTACTGAACACGACCGGGTCGGTGCGGGATTTCAGCCCTTTGACGTCCTGTGTCATACTGACCAACGTGCATCTGGATATCAACGGAATGCGAACGGGGGATTTCAGCGGATTCGCGCCTCCCGCGATGTCCTGGCTCTGGATCAACGGCGGCATGGATCTGGAAAGCGCGCCGGACCTTTCCGGCCTGAAGGCGTGCACAAAACTCAGGGAATGCCAGCTGGAATTCGTTCCGGTCGAGGATCTTGATTTCCTTTCCAACGCTACCTCCATGGATATTCTGCGGCTTACCAATCTTGACCGGCTGCAGGACATCTCCGCGGTCCGCGGCATGAAGAGGCTCAGGGAGCTGCAGATCCAGGAGGCGAACCGGGTGCGCGATTTCTCTCCCGTGGCGGAGTGCAAAACCCTTCAGATCTTCCGCGTCAGCTGCGACCGCGGACAGAGCCCGCTCCGGGACGCCTCATTCCTGGGGGATCTTCCGAATCTGAACGAGATCTCTATCGGCGGCGTGGAACTGCGGGATCTGGACTTCCTTACTACCCTTTCCTCGCACAAAAACAGCCTGAACGAATTCAGCTTCTGGGGAGAGATCGGGAATCTTGAGGGCCTTTCCGCCATCAAGCGGTACAACCGCCTGAACCTGGATCCGGACAACAGCCCCGATTTCGGAACGGTCATGTCGTATCTGGACGGCGCGGAGATCGGGGAACTGGCGCTCAGGAGGTTTTCCAATGTGGATCTTTCCCTGGTGCCCATGCCTTCGAGCAAACTCGAGCTGGACCGCTGTAACCTCACGGATCTTTCCTCCATGCCGGAGAACTTCCGCCCGACGCTTCTGAACCTCAACAAATGCCAGAACCTGCAGTCTCTGAACGGACTGCAGAACCAGCCTAGGATCCAGAATATCGAGATCTATAACTGCCCGCGCCTGACGGACTGGAGCGCCCTGGAAGGAAAGGACCTGAACAGGCTTTGCATTACCGGAGGGTATACGCTTCCGAAGGATATCCCGTTCCACGCGACGATCTACAGGATCGAAAGCGTCGCGGACGTAACGGATTTGAGCTTTCTGGACGCGCTGGATACGGACAGGAACTGGTGCTTCGAACTGGTTGGGCTGGACGTGGACAATCTGCAGCCGCTCAGCCGTTTCCACGGCGGGTATATCACGGTCCCGCCGGAACTGGCGGAACAGGCCGAGGACCTCGTCAAGTCCAGGAATTTCACCGAGTACAAGATCGAGTATCCGGAGAGAGGCTGGGAAGAGGATGATTCCGAACTGACGCTGCAGAGTCTGGATGAGCTGAATACGCTGCCGCAGGCCATGCTGCGTCATGTCACCTCCGTCAGTCTCGCTGGAGATCAGATCTTTGACCAGGACCGTTTCGATATCTGGCAGCATTTTCGCAACAATAAACCCATTGCCGTTCTCCACGACAGGCAGAACGATACGGAAACGAACATTTCGGAGGGAAGCTTCCGGGATCTGACGCCGTTCTACCAGATGACGGGACTCCGCCGGCTGCAAGTGGTGGAGCAGCCGGTCACCGGTCTGGACGGGATCCAGGCCCTTTCCGAACTGGAGGAGATCTCACTCCGATGCTGCAGGAAGCTGTCGGACATCTCCCCGCTGTTCGCGATGCAGAACCTCAGATGGATCCGTCTGGAAGGATGTCCCCAGGTGACGTCGATCCAAGGGATCCAGAACCTTCCCCGTCTGACGGAGCTGAATATCAACCGTACCGGCGTTTCCGATATTTCGCCGCTTGCTTCGTGCGATTTTTCCGAAGCGGAGGAAGAAGGCGGGTTCCATCTGATCATGGACGACAATCCCGTGAAGGATTTCACCGCGCTCGGCTCGGTTCCGCATTTCGCGCAGCTTATCCTGAACAACATGGACTGCGACCTCTGGATGCCTTGCCTGCGCGATGTCAGGATCGACGAATTCGAATCGTGCGGCTGCGGGTTTACCGCGGAGAGCCTTTCCAGGTTCGTTTCCGAACATCCGGAACTGAGACGGCTGGACATCCCGTGGAACGACAAACTGACCGATCTGATGCCGCTTCTTACGCTGGAGAATCTGGAAACGGTCTGGGTTTCCGACAACATGAAGCAGGCGATCGCAAGCCTCGATGGAGTGGATTACGGATTCGAACTGCAGATAGAGGACTGACCTGAACGGACGCGGGAGGCTTTGTGAAATGAACAGGGTGATCAGGGTCCTGTGCGCCGGAGCGGATTCGGAACGGCTTCGGCCGGTACTCGACGTGCTTTCCAAAAAGGGACTGCGCGTTTCGGACGCGCGGAACTGCGGCAAAAACGATATCATACTGGCGGCGCTTTCCGAAAATTTCTACGCCGATCCTGAAGGGACGGACGCGCTTTTAGGCCTGATCGGCGCAGGAGCGGAGAACGTTCTTCCGCTGCAGCTGGACGGCGTTCCCGTTCCGGA
>JAFPXU010000104.1 GCA_017394605.1 Clostridia bacterium
CACGTCCTTTGGCTACGGCTACTTTGACGAGATCCCCGCGGCTTACGTTCTGAAGTATCTGGACTATCAGACCTGCATGAACTTCGTCAAGGTCAACCTCTGGACCTGGAAGAACGGCACCCAGTACATCTGGGAGCAGCTGAACGATCATCTGAAACATCCCGCAAGGCTGAACAGCACGATCGAGAAGGTCGAGCGCAAGGATGGAAAGGTGTATGTAACGGTCAACGGCGAAGTCGAGGAGTATGACAAGATCATCGTTACCGCGCCGCTCTACATCCCGAACAAGCGCGCAGACGGTCAGAAGGGCATGGTCGAATACTTCGACGCCCGCGACGACGAGAAGGAACTCTTCAGCAAGATCGATTATGAGCGCTACGACGTGCTCGCCGTCGAGACCAAGCCCGAAGATCATCCGGAGATCTCCTACTATGTGTTCGAGAACATGACCAAAGAGCGTCTCGGCCATCTGATGGTCTACTACCGCCGCTGGAAGGACACGAAGGATCAAGTCATCACGACCTACGCGCTGCGCAAGCACAAGGACATGAAGGAGATCCCGTACGAAGAGTGCCGCCAGACCGTTCTGGACGACCTCAAGACGATGAAGAACCCGGCTTCCAACGTTGTCAACGAGTGGAGCGTCTATTATTTCCCGCATGTCTTCTCCAAGGACTACGCGGACGGATGGTATGAGAAAGTCGAAGCAATGCAGGACAAGTACGATACCTTCTACGCCGGCGAGATCATGAGCTTCGGCGATATGGACGAGACCGCCGAATACTCCCGTGAACTGGTCGAACGGTTCTTTTAATCAAAAGCTATCCTGAGGGAGCGTGACCCGCTCCCTCATCTTTGCGTAAAGAGATCTGTTCCCGTAAGGACATCACCCTTTTTTCAATCATCTAGAAAGGAAGATCCGCATGCGGCCAACCGCTGCGGATCGGGAAAACAGCATGAAATTCTACAAAGATCACTATGATGTCATCGTGATCGGCGGCGCGCTCGCGGGGCTTTCCTCCGCGCTGATGCTCGCGGACAACGGCAAGGACGTCCTTGTGCTCGAGCGTCACAATCTGCCGGGCGGAATCGCGACGAGCTTTGTCCGCGGCGGGATCGAAATCGAGGCGTCGCTGCATGAGATGATGAGCATCGGACCGGAAGGCAACCGTCTGAAGGTTGGAAAGTTCCTGGAGGACATGGGCGTGCATATCGACTGGCTTAAGGTCCCGGAATGCTACCACGCTTCCCTGCCAGGCATTGAAGTCACGCTCCATCCGGGATTTGAGACGTTCGCGCGGGAGATCGACGCGGAAGTCCCCGGCACCTATGACAAGGTCATGAAAGTGCTGAGCCTCTGCAACACCGTGTTCGACAGCGTCAACGAACTCTCCATCCATCCGATGAGCAAGGTCCAGATGCTGCTGAAGCATGAGGCGTTCGTCAAGACCGCAGGCTATTCGACGCAGGAAGTGCTCGATACGTTCGGGCTTCCCCAGAAGGTGCTCGATCTGCTCGCGCCCTACTGGATTTATGTCGGTTCCGGATTCAAGGATCTGCCGTTCACGATCTTCTCCGTCCTGATGGCGGACTATGTCGGCTACGGCTCCTATATCCCGAGAAAGTTCAGCCATGAGATGAGCCTGAAGATGGCGGAACGCGCCGAAGAACTCGGCGTGCAGATTGAGTACCGCCAGCACGTCGAGAAGATCCTTGTCAAGGACGGCAAGGTGTACGGCGTCCGCACGGCGCGCGGTGACGAGATCCACGCGGATTACGTCATTTCCGCGGCCTATCCGAACAAGGTCTACACCTCCATGATCGAGCCTATTTCGGAAGTTCCGGAAAAGGCGCTCAAGATGGTCAACGGCCGCAGGCTCAGCCTCACCGCTTTCTCCGTCATCATGATCCTCGATCAGACCGCGGAGGAGCTCGGCATCAGGGACTACAGCATTTTCCACGGCGACACGATGGATACCGACGAGCTGTATAACGATCTCGCCGGCCTCGGGCCGTACCGCTATCTGACCTGCATCTGCCACAACATCGGCAACGAGGACGCGACGCCGGAAGGCACCTGTTCCTTCTCCATCACCACGCTTCCGCGCGTAGACGGCTGGAAAACGGTCTCCGCGGACGATTACGACGCGGTCAAGCACAGGGTCGCCAAGCAGATGATCGACGACATGAGCCGGTATCTCGGCGTGAATCTGCTAGATCATATTCTGGAGATTGTCATCGAGACCCCAATGACCGTCGCGCACTACACCGGCATGTGGAACGGCTGCATCTACGGCTACGCGCATACCATGGACGACCATATCATCGCAAGGCTTCAGACATCAGAGGCAGAAAAGTTCTTCGAGGGTCTTGAATTCGCGGGCGCGCATCAGATCTCCGGAGACGGCATGGGCCCGGCGGTCACGAACGGCAGAAAAGCCGCCAAAAATGTACTGGACGATATGAAGAAAAAGGAGGCGGCAAAATGAAAGTCAAAGGATTTCTGAAAGACGTCGGCGGCGCGTCCCGCGTAACCAAGGCGCGTCTCGCAGCGTTTGAGAACGCTTCCCCCGCTTCCGTCAAGGAAGACCCGATCGGCAACGTCGCCCGGGAATGGCATCCGGGAAAGATCGATCTGGTCGTCACGGATATCCGCGTCGCGAGCCCGACGGCGAAAACCGTCCGTTTTGAAAAAGTCGGCGGGGGCAAGCTGCCTCCCTTCTACGCCGGCCAGTTCATCGCACTGGACTTTGAGATCGACGGAAAGATCATCACCCGTCCTTACTCCATTTCCTCCGCGCCGTACGAAGCGCGTCAGGAAAACGGATTCGTGGAGATCACCGTCCGCCGTTCCAGAGGCGACGGATTCGTTGCGGATTTCGTCAACAGCGACCTCGCCGTGGGCACCGTTGTGAAAGGCAACATCGGTCTCGGACAGTTCTATTACGAGCCCCTGCGCGACTCCCGCCACATCGTGGCGCTCGCGGGCGGCGTCGGCATCAC
Source organism: Clostridia bacterium (assembly GCA_017394605.1). Next base: position 3,004 of record JAFPXU010000104.1, read on the forward strand.
GCCGTTCGTCTCCATGGCGAAAGAGATCGCGCACGGCACGATGGACGCGGATCTGACGATCCTCTACGGTTCCGTTGCGTCCGGCGACATCATCCTCAAGGATACGCTCGATTCCCTGGAGGGAGAGCACGTCCATGTCGTCAACGTCATTTCCGGGGATGAGCCGGACTGGACAGGCGAGCGCGGATTCCTGTCTGCAGAGCTGATCCGGAAATACTCCTCCGAAGGCGCGAGCTATTATATCTGCGGTCCGCAGGTCATGTACCAGTTCCTCCGCAGCGAGATCAGCAAGCTCGGCGTACCGAAACGCAGGGTGCGCTTCGAGGTGTTCGGCCAGGCAAAGGACATCACGGTGTTCGAAGGCTATCCGGTCGAGAAGAAAAACGACACGTACACCCTGACCGTCATGCGCGGCGTCCACAGCGACGAAATCCCCGCGAAAGCGACGGAAAGCCTCGTTGTGGCGCTTGAGCGCGCGGGCATCCGGATCGAGACCGCCTGCAGAAGCGGCGAGTGCGGATTCTGCCGCACCAAAGTCCTTAAGGGCGACTACTATGTCTGCCCCGAGAGCGACGGCCGCCGCGGCGCCGACAAGGACTTCGGATATGTGCACGCTTGCGCTGCCTATCCGCTCTCCGACATGACGATCAAGATCCCGATTGAGTAAGGAGCAAAATATGGTCAGAGAAGTCAACCCGAAAATCCACGTCAACGAGCGCGACTATCCGGTCGACGGGCATCACTGCGACGATCCGGAAAAGGCGAAACTCGTCAAGAAACTCGCTCTGCTGATCACCGACAACATTCCGAGAAAGCTTCCGGGCGGAATGAAGGAAAACCATATGGATTTCTGGATCCTCGACCGTCTGCTCACCAAGGAAGAGATCAAATTCATGCTGAGCTTTAAAAAGCGCCGCTTCGGTCTCACAACGCCCGAACTCGCGGAGCGCAACGGCATGACCGTTGAAGAAGCGCAGAAGGTGATCGATCATCTGATCTGGATCGGCATTCTCGAGCAGAACCGCGACAACGCGGATCAGCATATCCAGTACTGGATCCCGAAATGGGTCGTCGGTTCCGGCGAATACATGGTCGAGCACAAAACCCTTCCGGACGAGCATCCGGAAGTCGCCACGATGTTCAACCTTGCCCCGCAGGAGCCTCTGGAGCTTGCCGCGAAACTCGTGCCGCCCGGCGGCGCGGGCATCGGCATGCACGTCATTCCGGTCGAAAAAGCGATTGAAACGACATCCGAGAGTGTCAGCGTGGAACATCTTTCCCACTGGCTTGAGAAATACGACAAGTTCTGCACGATGGTCTGCGCGTGCCGCAAGGCACAGCGCATCCGCGGCGAAGGCGTCGGAGATATCGAGGGCCAGATGTGCATCGGGCTCGGCGACATCGCGGAATTTCTGGTCGAGACCGGAAAAGACGCCCATTATGTCAGCCGGGAAGAGGTCATCGAGATCCTGAAGCGCGCCGAACGCAAAGGATACGTGCATCAGATCACGAACCTTGACGGCGCGGACAGGATCGTCGGCATCTGCAACTGCTCTCCGGGGAGCTGCTACGGCCTCAGAACGTCCCAGCTGTTCAACACGCCGAACATGTCCCGTTCCGCGTACCGCGCGCATGTTGACAAATCCAAATGCGTCGCGTGCGGAAAGTGCGTCGAAGTCTGTCCCGCAGGCGCCGCGAAGCTCGGTCAGAAACTCTGCCGTGCGGACGGCACCCGCGTGAAGTATCCGATGCATGATCTTCCGGACGATCACGTCTGGGGCGAGGACAAGTGGAACCGCAACTACCGCGACGACAACAAGATCAACTGCTACGATACAGGCACTTCTCCCTGCAAGACAGCCTGCCCCGCGCATATCGCGGTACAGGGATACATCAAGATGGCCGCCGAGGGACGCTACGCGGAAGCGGTCAGCCTGATCCGTCAGGACAATCCGTTCCCCGCGGTCTGCGGCGCGGTCTGCAACCGCCGCTGCGAAGACCGCTGCACACGCGGAACGATCGACAACCCCGTCGCGATCGACGAGATCAAGAAGTTCCTCGCGCAGTGGGAGCTCGACCATCCGGAAGACTTCACCGTCATCTGTGAGAACGGAGAGGGCAACCAGTGGACCGAATATCCGGTCGCCGTCATCGGCGCCGGCCCCGCCGGTCTTTCCGCCGCGTACTATCTCCGCAAGGAAGGCTATCCCGTCACCGTATTCGAGAAGGAAAGCCGTCCGGGCGGCATGCTGCTGAACGGCATCCCGAGCTTCCGGCTTGAAAAGGAAGTTCTGGAGAAGGAGATCGGCATCATCGAAAAGATGGGTGCCGAGATCCGCTGCGGCGTGGAAGTCGGTAAGGATATCACGCTGGACGAACTCCGCGCGCAGGGCTTTAAAGCCTTCTTTATCGCGGTCGGCCTCCAGGGTGGACGTCTTGCCGGCGTGCCGGGCGAAGAGGGCGAAGGCGTTGAATCCGGCGTATCCTTCCTCAAGCGCGTCAATCTGAACGGCGGCGAAACGCTGAACGGAGACGTCGTGGTCGTCGGAGGCGGCAACGTCGCCGCGGACGTCGCGAGAACCGCGCTCCGCTGTACAAAGGGCAAAGTCACCATGCTGTGCCTTGAATCCCGCGAGGAAATGCCCGCCGCGAAGGACGAGATCGAGGAAGTGCTCGAAGAGGGCATCGCCGTGGAAAACGGCTGGGGTCCCAAGGAAGTGCTCCGCGGAGAGGACGGCCGCGTCACAGCGGTCGTGTTCAAGCGCTGCACACGCGTATTCGATGAAGAGCACCGTTTCAGCCCGCTTTATGATGAGAACGACACCATGACCGTTCCCTGTGAGAACGTTCTGATGGCGATCGGCCAGAGCGCCGAACTCGGCGATCTGCTGAAGGGCAGCAAAGTCGAGATCCGCAGAAACGGCACGCTTGTCGCGGATCCGCAGACGCTGCAGACGGCGGAGCCCGACATCTTCGTCGGCGGCGACATCTTCCACGGAGCAAAATTCGCAATCGACGCGATCGCGGACGGACGCGAGGGCATGGTCTCCATCAACCGTTTCGTCCATCCCGGTCAGTCCATGACGATCGGCAGGGACAAGCGGGAATTCATCGAGTTCGACCGCGACGATATCACGAGGCCGGATTCGTTTGACAGTTCTCCCCGTCAGCGTCCCGGCTTCAGCAAGGGAACGGCAAGAGAGACCTTCCGCGATCTGCGGCTGCCGCTGACCGAAGAGCAGGTGAAGGCGGAAGCCGCCCGGTGCCTTGGCTGCGGCGCGACAGTGGTGGATCTGAATCGCTGTATCGGCTGCGGGCTGTGTACCACCCGGTGCGAGTTTGACGCGATCCATCTTTCCCGCGATATCCCGGAGGCGTCTGAGATGGTCCGGTGTGAGGACAAGCTGAAAAAGGTCGGGCCGTATGCGATCAAGCGTATTTTGAAAACGACGTTTTCAAAATCAAAGTAATAAAGTAGTAAAGTAACAAAGTAACAAATGAGGAACGCCGCGCTTTGCGGCGTTGATCA
>JAFPXU010000012.1 GCA_017394605.1 Clostridia bacterium
GAAGACCTTCGAGGCGCGGACGCGTTCTTCCTTCATGGCGCTCAGGCATCTCGAAAAGACCGCTTCGCCGATGAGCGTCAGCGGAACGCCCTCGTCCAGCGCTGCGATGCCCGTCCATTTTCCGGTTCCCTTCTGGCCTGCCGTATCCAGGATCTTGTTTACGATCGCTTCGCCGTCCTCGTCCTTGTAGGCAAGAATGTCTCTCGTGATCTCGATCAGATAACTGTCAAGCTCCATCTCGTTCCACTTCGTGAACACCTCGTGCATCTCCTCCGCGGACATGCCGAGCAGATCGCGCATGATCTGGTAGGCTTCGCAGATCAGCTGCATATCTCCGTACTCGATCCCGTTATGCACCATTTTGACGAAATGACCGGCGCCGTTTTCACCGACCCAGTCGCAGCAGGGCGATCCGTCCTCGACCTTCGCGCAGATGGACTGGAAAATCGGCTTGACCGCTTCCCATGCTTTCGGAGATCCGCCGGGCATCATGGACGGTCCCTTCAGCGCGCCTTCCTCGCCGCCGGAAACGCCGGTTCCGATGTACAGGAGGCCCTTGCTCTCCACATACGCCGTTCTGCGGATCGTATCCGGAAAATGGCTGTTGCCGCCGTCGATGATGATATCTCCGGGCTCCAGAACTCCGAGGAGTTTTTCGATGAAGTCGTCGACCGGTCTGCCGGCTTTGACCATCATCATGACCTTGCGCGGTTTTGCGAGATTGTCGCGCAGTTCCTCCAGGGAATGGCATCCGATGATGTTCTTGCCCTTCGCTCTTCCTTCCGTAAACGCGTCGACCTTTTCCACCGTACGGTTATACACGGCAACGGTAAATCCCTTGGATTCCATATTGATGACCAGGTTCTCGCCCATAACAGCAAGGCCGATCAGTCCGATGTCAGCTTTTTTCATGAAATACCCCCATTATTCTGTCGATTTTTAAGTCGGTTTTGTTCATCGTCCGGGACTGTTATACATCAGTCCGCATATATCTTTATTATATATTATAGGAACAATTCCGCGCGTTGACAATTGAAAAGATTCCTTCAAAGGAAACGTGCTCCCCTCCGCGAAGGTTCTGTCCGAAGCATCGCGGGCTAATCCTCGCCAAGGTCCCGTTTCCTTGCTCTCTTTCTGTTATATGCCCTGCGGTTCTCCGCTCTCCGGGTGACAGGACTGAGACCGCCCCACGTGTTTCTCCGCTTTCTGTCAAGTTCCCGTTTCTTTCTTTTGGAAAGCTTTTTATAGGGAATGAACTTCACCATGCGGGCGTCTCCTTCTCAATCCACATCGATCAGCACCTTCATGGTCTGTTCGCGGTTGGCCTCGATATACTGATACGCCTTCAGATAATCTTCAAACGGGAAATGCCGGCTCTGCAGCGGCTTTAACTGGATCTTTCCCCCGCTGACCAGCCGGATCGCTTCCTCGTAGTCCTCGTGACGGTACATCATGGTCGTATCCAGCGTCAGTTCATGATCGTTCAGCGTAAACAGGTCGACCGACGCCATGTCCGCAAAGACCGCCACCAGGATGATCGCGCTGCCCTTTCTCGCGTGCCGAACCGCCTGTCCCATCGTGATGTTGTTCCCGGCGCAGTCATAGATGACGTCCGCCTTGTCCGGTCCGAACGCGTCCGTCAACGCTTCTCCGAAATCCCTGTTTTTCGTGTTGACCGCATAGTCCGCTCCGCACCGTTTCGCGAGCGAAAGACGGTAATCCGAAACGTCCGTGGTCAGCACGGATTCGGCGCCGAGTGCCTTGACGGTCTGCGAAAGCAGAATGCCGATCGGACCCGCTCCCAGGACCGCCACTTTCGCGCCTTTCAGTTCCCGGAAACGCTTCGCCGCGTGCACGGTGACCGCAAGCGGTTCGATCATGGCGCCGTCGTCATAGTCCATATCGTCCGGAAGAAGAGTCACTCTCGAAGCGTCCGCGCAGAAATACTCGCTGGCAGCGCCCGTTGTCTGGAATCCCATGACCTTCAGGTTCTCGCAGAGATTGTATTTCCCGTGGCGGCAGGGATAGCATTTCCCGCAGACCACCTGCGGTTCGATCGTCACCTTCTGCCCCGCTTTGAATCCGGTCCTTTCTCCCGCGGCCGCGACCTGTCCGGACACTTCATGACCCTGGGTTACGGGATAGCCCGTGCCTGCGTGCTTCCCGTAATACACATGGATATCACTGCCGCAGATCCCGATCCTCTTGATCCGGACCAGCACCTGATCCGGTCCGGGAACCGGTATGTCCACGTCCCGGAAGACGATCTCCGCGGGTTTTCCGTCCTTTGCGGGCGCCGTCATGACCTGCTGCTTCATCGTGTTCATCCGATTTTTCTCCTCATTTTTATAATCCGAACAGTTCCTTTGCCTTCCGCATATAGGAGATGACATCAACGTCGAACGGGCATCTTTTTCTGCATCCGCCGCACTCGATGCAGTCGGCCGCGTGCGCCGAGAGGTTTCTGTAATGCTCCAGAACGGAGGAAGGGACCTTTTCCTGCGTCACGGCGAGATCGTACAGTTTGTTGACCATCGCGATGTCGATCTGCGACGGGCACGGCTTGCAGTGGTTGCAGTAGGTGCACATATCCCTGTAGGCATGTCTGGACGCGCCGGCAAGCACGGACGCATAATCCTTTTCCGCGTCCGTTGCGGTCTCATATGCGACGGCCGCGTCCACATGCGCGGGCTCGCTGTATCCGACAAGGACGGAGGCGACGGCAGGTCTTGTCAGGGCATAATGCAGGCACTGAACGGGTGTCAGCGCGACCCCGAACGGAGAGCGTTTCGCGTCGAACAGTCTTCCGCTCGCAAGTCCTTTCATGACGGTGATCCCGATCCCCTCGCGCTCGCACATGGCGTAAAGCTCCGCGCGGTCGCGGTAGATCCCGCCGAGCCCTGCGTCGAACTCCTCCGCCCGGTAATCCTCTAGGTCCTCGGACGGCGGAAGCATGTCGAACACGGGGTTGACGGAAAACATCAGCATCTCCACGATCCCGGACTGAACCGCCTGTTTTGCGATCAGGGGGTTATGGGTGGACAGCCCGATATGACAGACCGTTCCGTTTTCCTTCTGTTTCATGACATACTGAAGAAACGGGGAATCCTGGATCCTGTCCCATTCCGCCTGCTCATCGACGTAATGGATCATTCCGATGTCGAAATAATCCGTGTGAAGCCTCCTGAGTTCATCCTCGAAAGCGGGGATCACGTGCTTCAGATCGCGCGAGCGCAGATACTGCCCGTTCTGCCACGTCGCGCCGAAATGTCCCTGAATGATCCACCTGTCGCGGAATCCGCGGATCGAATCTCCGAGGTTGGAACGGACCTCCGGATCGCTCATCCAGCAGTCGCAGATGTTGATCCCGTGCTCCATGCAGCGGTCGGCGATCGCCTTTCCCTCTTCTCTTGTCTTCCCCTCGAGCCATTCCGGACCGTATCCGATCTCGGATACCATCAGGCCCGTCTTTCCAAGCTGTCTGTAACGCATATGCCCTGTCTCCGTTTCCGTTTCTTTACTTTCAATATACAGGAAAACAATTCCCTGCCACAACAGTTTCCGCACGTACGTTTCCCGCGATTTCCGGCAGTATGGTATAATTTTCCCATCCCGTAAGGAGGTATACAGATCTCATGCAGGAACGGATTCATATCGTGCTGGACTGCGATCCCGGTCATGACGACGCAACGGCGATCATGCTCGCCGCCAACAACCCGCGGATCTCTCTTGACGCTGTCACGACGGTGGCCGGCAATCAGACGCTTCCGAAAACAACGCGGAACGCCTGCCAGGTCCTTCAGTGGATCGGAAGAGAGGATATCCCCGTCTATGCAGGCTGTCCCGGCCCTCTGGTGCGGGATCCGGTCATCGCCGGGGACATCCACGGGGAGACCGGTCTGGACGGTCCCGTTTTCCCGGAATGCACAAAGCATCCCGAACAGTGTCACGCGGTGCTGTTCCTGATCGATCATATTCGCAAAGCCCCCTATCCCGTCACAGTCGTCACGACGGGTCCCATGACGAATCTCGCCATGGCGCTCAGACTGGCGCCGGACATCTCCTCAAACATGGAAAAGATTGTCCTGATGGGCGGTTCGGTCGGGAACGGGAACGTCACCCCCGCCGCGGAGTTCAACATCCTGGCGGATCCCGAAGCCGCGCGCATCTGCTTTTCCGCCGGACTTCCGGTCGTTATGATCGGACTGGACGTCACGAGAAAGGTCCTCTGCTATCCCGGGATCGTGGAACGGATGCGGAAGGTGGGAAGCTGCGCGTCCGATCTGTTCGTCGCGCTGATGTCCCACTTCTGCAGAAAGCAGAAGGAGCTTTTCGGGTTCGACGGAGGACCGCTCCATGACCCCGTTACGGTCGCCTATCTGACCGACCCGTCCGTTCTGACCCTGAAGGACTGCAGCATCGAGATCGATACGTCAGGAGGCCCTTCCTACGGAAGGACCAACTGCGATGTGTTCGGTTATACAAGGAAAAAGATCAACGCGAAAGCCGCGCTGAATATCGACGCGGACCGCTTCTGGAATCTGATCGAGGATTGTTTCCGGAGGTATCTGTGATGCGTGTTCTCTGTTTCGGTTCCGCGAATATCGATTACGTCTATCCCGTCCCCCATTTCGTAACCGCCGGCGAGACGCTGGCGGCAGGAATCCGGGAGATGCACCCCGGCGGGAAGGGGCTGAATCAGGCTGTCGCGCTCGCCCGTGCGGGAGCTCCGACCGCGTTTGCCGGAAAAGCCGGCGAAGACGGACTGTTTCTGAAAAAGCTTCTGTCGGACAGCGGTGCGGATACCGATCGGTTTGAGACCGTCGCCGGGACGCCGACTGGACACGCCGTGATCCAGCGGGATCCGTCTGGGCAGAACTGCATCCTCCTGTACAGCGGCGCCAACGGGACGGTGGATCCGGCTTTTGCCGACCGCGTCCTGTCGGACTACGGCAGCGGGGATATCCTGCTCGTCCAGAACGAGATCCCGTTTGTGCCATATATCATCCGGAAGGCAAAATCGTCGGGCATGACCGTGATCGTCAATCCGTCCCCCGTCACGGAGGACATGAAAGACTGGCCGTGGGAATGCGTCGATCTCATCATCCTGAACGAAACGGAAGGAGCGTTCTTTACCTGTACAAAAGCACTGACCGCAGGGAGCGCCTCCCTTCTCCGCTCCTGTTTCCCGGACACGGACATCGTTCTGACTCTCGGGGCGGAAGGCTCCGTATATACCGGCGCTCAGGGAACCTGTTCCGTTCCGGCGTACCCCGCCGAAGCAGTCGACACGACAGGCGCCGGCGACACATACACGGGCTATCTTATTGCGGAACTGGCACGGGGCAGTACCGTCCGCACCGCGATGGAAACCGCGTCCAGAGCGGCATCGCTTGCCGTTTCCAGACCGGGCGCCGCGTCTTCCATCCCCTGTCTTTCCGAACTGATCCCGTAACGCGCCGCGCATGCGCTCACAGGCGGGTCAGCACATATAAAGGCTTCATGAAAATGATAGGATTCCGATGATCAGGAGGAAAACGATATGCCGCAGAATGAAACGATCCGGCAGCTTCTGGACCGGAGATCGGTCCGGGTATTTGAGGACACACCCGTAACAAAAGAGGAAAAAACCTCTATCCTTGTCGCTGCCTGCAACGCCCCGACAGCGGGAAACCAGCAGATGTATTCCATACTGGACATTACGGATCAGGAGATCAAAAACCGTCTCGCCGTTCTCTGCGACAATCAGCCGTTCATCGCTTCCGCGCCGCTTGTACTGATCTTCGCGGCGGATCAGCAACGGTGGTACGACGCCTATCTGCTCGAAAACGCCTCTCCCCGGCTGCCGGAGGAGGGTGACCTTATGCTGGCTGTCACCGACGCGTGCATTGCCGCGCAGAACGCCGTTACCGCGGCACAGAGTCTCGGAATCGGTTCCTGCTACATCGGGGACATCATGGAAAACTGCGCGCAGGTCCGCGATCTTCTGGATCTCCCGCCCTACGTGTTCCCGTGCGCCATGCTCGTGTTCGGAAGACCGGCTCGCTTCCCCGTAGGCTCGAAAAAACCGCCCCGTTTCGCGCTTTCGGACATCGTGTTCGAAAACAGGTATAAAAGAAAGGCCGAAGACGAGCTTCGGTCCGCCATGGCTGTAAAGAATACCGGCGTCAGGCCGTACGCGGACTGGATCCGCGCGTTCTGCGGCAGAAAATACGATTCCGATTTTTCGAAGGAGATGAGCCGCTCGGTACGGGAATACCTTTCCTCCTTTTCCGGCCGTTCAGGCCAGCTGTGACAGCATATCGGGAAATATGGTCTCCTTGGTGACCTGAATGATCCTGTCTGCAAAATCCGACAGACACGGATCGTTTTTCATGGCTTTGAGCATCCTCGCCTTTTCCAGCATGGAAAGCTTGGAGAGCTCCGTGACCGAACGTGCGCCGGTGGCTGTCATCTTGGAGAACAGCGTGTCAATAAACGTTTCCTTCTCGCTGTCGGACATTCTTTCCAGCGTTTCCGCCACGATCTCCTTGATGTTGCCGCTGATCGTTCCGAGCCCTGTCTCGCGGATAAAATCCGTCCCGAGCACATCCCAGTTGAATCCGTCATGCGTAAGGGGGCCTTTCATGCTGGAATGCACGTAAACCGGTGTCCCCGCCATGTTCAAAAGCGTGCCCACGATTGAATTCTGCGGAAGGACCGTGATCACCCTGTCTTTAATCTCCAGATACCCTTCGCTGCTCAGAAAGTCATCCCGGAAACCCGGTCCGTCGAAGCTGACCGCGCTGATGATCCTGCTGCGGATCTCCTGCGGGACGCTTGCGGCAGCGTAAATCGCGAGATTCCCTCCCTTGGAATGTCCCGTCGTCATAAGTCTGCCCGGATATTTCTTGGCGACGCGCTTCAGATACTCCACCGCGTCACGCTGTGCCGGAACTCTGTCCATAACGGCAAGGTTGCAGTCCTCTTTCCAGCCAATCAGCGTATCGTCCGTTCCCCGGAAGGAAACGCACGCGAGGTCGTCCGACAGGCGGATTGTGACCGCCGCGAACTGTTCCTCCTTTTCATACCGTATCCGGCTGCCGTATCCGCAGAGCACGGCATGCCGGAACCGTTCCGTGCGGCAGAGCTCGCTGAACATGGTCAGCACATACCTGGACTGCAGGACGCCAATACTCTCATAATCGTCCGAATGCGTTTTGAAGTAGGCTTCGCTCGCTTCTTCCACCGAGGTTTCCTTCTTGCCGGATGAAACAATATCCTGATAATCCGGCGTTGAGAGCTGAGAAAAAATGAACTGATCCACGAGATTGATCGGGGATTTATCAAAGGTCAGATCCCCTCTCCACAAAAGATAATCAAGCGTATTGAACGGCATACTGCTCCTCCAAAGCTCTTTTGATATTATTATCGCACACGAACGGGCGTTTGTCACAGCCGCAAACGGTCACAGGAACCGAATTTCGGTCTTTTCACTTTCCGTACGGATATATTATAATGAACCCATAATACTCCTGCTTTCCGCGGGATAAGGGTACAATCCATACTTGAGGGAGGTATGATTCATGAAAAAACTCTTAGCAGTATTTCTCTGCCTGCTGATGGTCTGCCAGTTCATGGCATGTTCCGGCGGGAAGAAGGAAGAGGCGCCTGCCGATCCGAATCTCGGCCTTTATACGCTGACCGAAGCGGAAATGAACGGCATCACCATTCCGGTGGAATCCGTTTACGAAGGCGGCTTTACCATCCTGCTGAAGGAAAAAGGCAAGGCGGAACTCACCGTTGATAATCAGTCCGCAAACGGCACATGGACGCTGGACGGCTCAAAATTCGCCGTGAAAGGCGGCGGACTTGATCTTAACGGCACGCTTGAGAACGGCGTCATGACGATCGACAACGCGATGGATTCCGGTATCAAGCTTACAATGTATCAGGAAGGATTCGCTCCCTTGGCGGCGCCTTCCGTTGCGGCAGCGCCGGAAGAACCAGCAGAGCCCGAACCCACTGAGGAGCCCGCCCCGACTCCGGAACCCACACCAGAGCCCACTCCGGAGCCCACGGAAGAGCCCGAGCCGGAACTGTTCCCCAAGACAACGGTCATCTTTCCGGATGGAACAAGTATTGACGCCTATGTGGTCGAGCTGTTCAACTTTACGGACGATTGGTCCAAGATCGGCGACTGGGGCAGCAGAATCAGCCTTGGTTCCGTCAAAAACAATCCGTTCGAACTGAAAGGCACGCTCAGGAACGTCTACGGCTTCTCCTTTGACTATGGCGTACTTGTCAAAAAGGGCAATCCGCTGTCGGAGGGATTCAAAGGCGGTTTCCGCAAGGCAGGCAAATGGGAATTCGGCGATTATGAAGAGCTGATCCGTCTCGAAGACGCTTTCGCACAGGAATTCCACGTCTTCTCCAAAGAACCTGCCCCGATCGACGCGTTCACCGTAACGACCGCCAAAGTACTGAACAAGAACGCTTCCTATCAGTCGTGGATCAACAATCTGAAGATCTACTTCTCGTCCGAAGAAGCCGCTCAGCTCTATATTGATTCGATCCTTCAGTAAACCATCCAACATCAATGGCCTCCGTCAGACGGAGGCCTTTTTGTTTGCTGTCAGTTTGTATAAACGGATCACCGGATCCTGGTATATGTGCAGAACCGGAACCGGATACCGTTCTGTTCCTGTTCCTCTCCTGTCTCCGTTCTCGTCCATTCTCCGCTCTTCAGAAGATCCGGATAGAATGTATCCGCGTCGGGATCGTCGATATCGTTGTGGGTAACGTAGCACGTATCGCAGTAGGGAAGCAGCAGCCGGTAGATCGTCGCGCCGCCGATGACATACACGTCGTCCGGAACGTACTCCTCTATCTTCAGAAGCGCTTCCGGGACGGAACGGACGTAGATCAATTCCGTGGAACGGCCGGCTTCTTTATCAGCCTGCGCCGCTCTCAGCGATTCCGGGCGGATCTTTGCGGGATCATCGATCAGCACGATATTGACCCTGCCCTGCAGCGGCGCCATGCCGGGAAAACTCTCAAGTGTCGTGCTTCCCATGACGCAGACCTTGCCGCTGGTCATTCTGCGGAAGAACTTCATATCTTCCGGGATCAGCGCGAGAAGCTGCCCTTTCTTGCCGATTGCCCAGTTTTTGCTTACGTTTACAATCTGCTTCATGCAGTCCCTCCGTCAGATCGCGATCGGTATGTCGCGGATCTGCTCTCCATACTGATAGTCTTCAATCTTCACGTCGTCCGGCGTGAAATCATAAAAATCCTTGATGTCAGGATTCAGCGTGAACTTCGGCGCCGGATACGGCGTCCGCTTGATCAGTTCCTCAATGATCGGGATATGCCGATCATAGATGTGCGCGTCCGCAATGACATGCACCAGTTCCCCGACTTCCATGCCGCAGACCTGCGCGATCATGTGGACCAGCACGCTGTACTGTACCACATTCCAGTTGTTCGCCGCAAGTACATCCTGGGAACGCTGATTGAGGATCGCGTTCAGCACGAGTTTCCCCGTTTCCTTATTCTTCGTGCAGTTGAATGTCATGCTGTAAGCACAGGGATACAGGTTCATCTCATGCAGATCCTGGAAGTTGTAGAGATTGGTCATGATCCGTCTGCTGTAAGGATTGTTTTTCAGGTCGAATATGACGCGGTCGACCATGTCGAACATCCCTTCCTTATACTGATGCTTTACCTGCATCTGATATCCGTACGCCTTTCCGATGGAGCCGTCGGGATCTGCCCATTCGTCCCAGATATGGGACTTCAGGTCATGGATATTGTTGGATTTGCGCTGCCAGATCCAGAGGAGCTCGTCCGTCGCGGACTTGACCGCCGTCCTTCTGAGTGTCAGAAGCGGAAATTCCTTTCTCAGATCATAACGGTTCACGACGCCGAATTTTTTCACCGTATAAGCGGGCGTTCCGTCCGGCCAGTGCGGTCTGACCTTTTCTCCGGTCGTATCCGTTCCGTTATCGATAATATCCCTGCACATTCTGATGAATACATCATCTGCGTATGCCATAACTGCCTCCGAAAACGCGTTTTTATCAGTATATCAAAGTGCCCGTAAAACAGCAAATGCCGTCCTGTTACGGACGGCATCTGCCTGGAGAAAATATGAAAAAATTAGTTCTTGCATTGGGGAGTGATCCCTCCCGGGCCGTTTGTCAAACAGCCTTGTCTCCGCTCCTCTGCAGGACGTCGAACTCGCCCTTCTGCCACATGGCCGCGATCAGCGCGTCTATGGCTTCCCAGGTCTTTTCGATGACGTGATCGTAAGGGTCCTGCTTCCCGGATTTCTCCGGCGACTTATTCGGAGTATCGGTCTGTTTCACGCACATCCCTCCTCTCTGACAGTATTAGCATACTATGGAATCATGGCTATTTTATGGCAGATAACTGAATAATCTGTAACGGATTCGAAAAACCTGCCGCAGAAGATCCGCACGATGGCAGTTGGCAAATATGTCATCCTGAAAGTATAATGAAAAAAACAGGGCATACCGTACTGCCTACCAACCGGCAAAGGAAGCTGCTCCCATGAAACCAGACAACACCATTCCGCTCGTGATAGGCGTGACCGGTCACCGCGCACTGCGGGAAAAAGACCGCTCGCTTCTTCTCAGCGCTGTAAAATCGGAACTGGAAACGCTGATAAAGCGGTATCCGAACACGCCGGTCAAGATGATGAACAGTCTCGCCGAAGGAGCAGATCTTCTCTGCGCCGAAGCGGCGGAGTCTCTCGGCATCCCTCTGATCGTACCGCTTCCGATGGAACTGTCTTCCTATGATCAGGATTTCTCACCTGACGCGCGCGCCGCGCTGCACAGGTACTGCGGCATGGCGGAGCAGGTATTTACCGTTCCTGCCTCGGAATCCGTTTCCGAAACCATGCCCTTCCGCAGCTTTCTCTTCCGGCAGGCAGGCATCTATATGACTTCCCACTGCCATGTCCTTCTGGCGCTCTGGGACGGGAAGGAAAGCTTTTCCGGCTGCGGAACGGCGGAAGCCGTTTCGTTCGCGCTTTCGGGCGATTACCGGCCGGACACCGGTCTGCCGCCCCGGTCCGAAATGAACGAGCTTGTGGTGCACATCATGACGCCGCGGGAAGAAACGTCCGAGGATACGGCCGGAACCGTATGCTATCTCGGAGACGAGACGGCCGTACGCAAGATCCTCAGCGATACCGATTCCTTCAACGCCCGCGCCGCTTCCATTCCTGTCACCGACCGGCTACTTCTTCCGGAAGACCTGCCGCTGGATCCCTGCGTGCGCCGGATGGAGCATGTCTATCAGGCGGCGAGCGAGATCTGCGGAAACGCCGCGAAACAGTACCGCCGGACGCTCGCGCTTCTTGCAGTCGTCGGTTCGGTGCTGACCATGGCATTCCTGCTCTATGACGAAGCGCAGCTCGTCTGGATGATTCTGATCTGCGGCACGCTGCTGCTTGCGGCCTGGTTCTGCCAGCGTTTCGCGGTCCGGTCCGCCTGCCAGAAACTGTATCTCGAGTGCCGGGCTCTGGCCGAGAGCATCCGCGTGCAGCTGTTTCTCCGTTACGCCGGAAGCAACCGCAACGTTCCGGATCTGCTGTCATGGTCCCAGCGCGAAGAAACTCCCTGGATCCTTACGTCCCTGTCCGCCCTTCACATTGGACCCGCGCCCGAAACGCAGCATCCGGTCCGGGACTGCTGGGCGGAAGATCAGAAAGCGTATCATCTTAAGGCGGGAGTCAGGGATACCGCAAAACTTTCCGTAAGCGAGAGAACCGTGCGGACCGCGCTTCTGATCAGTGTCGTGATGTATCTCCTCGCAGTACTGTTCGAACTACTCTCAGGCGGAAAGCTATTAAAGCCGCGTTTCCCTGTCGCGGACCCGGAAATCTGGCGCACGGTTCTGAAAATCGTTCTGGGAAGCATTTCTGCGATCACGCTGTTCATCGCCAATTACTTCGGAAAACAGTCCCTTCAGCGCAAGGCGTCCGACCACGCCAAAATGGCTCAGTTTTATTCGGTCATGTCCGACCGGCTTTCCCTCTGCGGACAGACGGACGAACTTCTCACGGCTCTCGCGCGCGAAGAGCTGATCGAAAACGGCAACTGGGTCTCCTACGAACGAGACAATACGCCGGATATCAGTATCTAGGCAACAGGAAAGCCTCGAACGTACTCTGCCCGAATGGAACGATTCAAAAAACATCCGTCCGGATCTTTTCCGGACGGTTTTTATTCTCGTCAGACCGCGCCACACTGCACGAACGGAATAATATATCTTTTCAGAAGCGGACCGCCGTATTGGACGGATGACTCAGCCTCGGTTATGATAAATAGGATGGCAGATACTCTGCCTCCTCTGCCGGAAACCCCATCCAATTGACCCGGAAAACGGAAGGAAACGTCATGAACTTACTGCATATGAAATATGCCGTCGAGGTTGCCAAAGCGGGTTCGATCAACAAAGCTTCGGAAAAACTGCTTGTTGCGCAGCCGAATCTCAGTCGCTGTATCAAGGAGCTGGAAGCGGATCTCGGCATCACGATCTTTGCCCGTACCGCCCAGGGTATGAAACTGACCCCGGACGGAGAGGAGTTTATCCGGTATGCGGGGCTGGCGCTGCAGCGGATCGACGAGATCGAGCAGAAATACAAAAACGGCGCGCCGGTGAAACAGCGTTTCTCGATTTCGGTGCCCCGGGCGAGCTATATCTCCGACGCGTTTGTTCAGTTCTCGCACAGGCTCAGCAACGATCCGGCCGAGATCTACTATATGGAGACAAACTCCTCCAAGGCGATCTCCAATATCCTGAACGCGGACTATCATCTCGGCATCATCCGCTACGCCGTGGATTATGACCGCTATTTCAGGGAAATGCTGGAGGAAAAGGGGCTGACCGGCGAACTGGTCGCCGAATTCTCCTATGTTCTCATCATGAGCCGGGAGAGCCCGATTGCCAAAAAGGAAGAGATCACCTATCAAGATCTGAAACCGCTGATCGAAATCGTCCACGGGGATCCGTACGTTCCCTCGCTGCCGGTCAGCATCGTGAAACGTGCGGAACTTCCGGAGGATATCGAACGGCGCATCTTCCTGTTCGAACGCGGAGGCCAGTTCGATCTGCTCGTGGAAAACGTGGAAACGTTCATGTGGGTCTCCCCGCTCCCGCACAAACTTCTGGAACGGTACTGGCTGGTGCAGCGGAAATGCGTGGACAACACCAAGCTTTACCGTGACGTTCTCATCCATAAAAAGGATTACAAGCTGACGGAAATGGACCGGTCGTTCCTCGAGGAACTCATGGAATCCAAGCGGCGGTGGCTATCATAAGCCGTCATGAATCAATGAAATCAAAGCGGCATTATCAGAAATGATAAAGCCGTTTTCTCTTTTTGGTCATTCCGCTTTTCATAGCCGAAGGATACAATAATAGCAGAAAAAAACATGCAGGCTTGCAGCTTTCCTGCGTGATCACTCTACGGTCCGGCGCATGCGGCGCCGGAAGCCGAAATAGTTTTTTCAGAAGCGATCGGAATGCCGGTCGCTCTTATTATGAAGCAACTCGACCCTTTTGGATCGGTGCAGGATTATAAATCATAACCAGGAGGCAATTATGGCACGTTTTACTCTACCCCGTGACATGTATCACGGAAAAGGTTCTCTCGAAGCGCTGAAAAGCTTCAAAGGCAAAAAGGCAATGATCTGCGTCGGCGGCGGCTCCATGAAACGTTTCGGTTTCCTTGACCGCGCAAAAGCGTATCTCGAAGAAGCCGGCATGGAAGTCAGCATTTTCGACGGCATCGAATCGGATCCCTCCGTAGAAACCGTAATGCGCGGTGCGGAAGCGATGCTCGCATTCGAACCGGACTGGATCGTCGCGATCGGCGGCGGCAGCCCCATCGACGCCGCGAAGGCCATGTGGATCAAATACGAGTACCCGGAGTGCACGTTTGAAGATATGTGCAAGGTATTCGGAATTCCGGAGCTCCGCAAGAAGGCGCATTTCTGCGCGGTTTCCTCCACTTCCGGCACTGCGACCGAGGTGACCGCATTCTCAATCATCACGGACTACAGCAAGGGTATCAAATACCCGATCGCGGATTTCGAGATCACGCCTGATGTGGCGATCGTTGATCCCGAGCTCGCCGAGACCATGCCCAAGAAGCTCGTTGCGCACACCGGTATGGATGCGATGACGCATGCAGTCGAAGCATATGTTTCCACCGCAAACTGCGACTTCACCGATCCACTGGCGATCCATGCAATCGAGATGATCATGAACGACCTCGTTCCTTCTTACAACGGAGACATGGCAGCACGTGACCGTATGCATAACGCACAGTGCCTCGCGGGCATGGCGTTCTCCAACGCGCTTCTCGGCATCGTTCACTCGATGGCGCACAAGACCGGCGCGGCATTTGCCGACTACGGCGCGCACATCATCCACGGCGCGGCAAACGCCATGTACCTGCCGAAGGTCATCGCGTTCAACGCGAAGGATGATACCGCAAAGAAGCGCTACGGCGTGATCGTGGATTACATGGGAATCGCGGGCAAGAGCGCTTCCGACGACGAGAAGGTCGCTGCGCTGATCGCATACCTCCGCGGTATGAACGACGCCCTCAACATCCCGCACTGCATCAAGAACTACGGTGCCGACAGCTATCCCACAGAGCAGGGCTTTGTCCCCGAAGATGTGTTCCTTTCACGTCTCCATGACATCGCGGTCAATGCGATCGCCGACGCCTGCACCGGTTCCAATCCGCGTCAGCCCTCCGTTGAAGAGATGGAAAAACTCCTGAAGTGCTGCTACTATGATACCGAGGTCGATTTCTGATCAAGGGAAAGAATCCCCGGGGTTCCCGCAGACCGTGCGGAACTTCCAAGAAAAGCAGTCATGATCAAAGGCGGCTTCCGACCGGACGGCCGCCTTTTCATTTGAAGAAAGGTAATAACATGGAACAGAGAGACAAAAACGGATTGACGGAAAAGGAATTTCTGGAAGCATACGCAAAAAAGAATTATCCCCGTCCCTATGTGACGGCGGATCTCGTCGTGTTCACGGATGGCGAGCCGGAAGTCCTTCTTGTAAAGCGGAAAGGACATCCGTATATCGGCAGGTGGGCGTTTCCGGGCGGTTTCGCCGAGCCGGACGAATCCGTTCCCGAAACGGCGCTCCGCGAACTTCGCGAGGAGACCGGCATTGAAGATCTTACAGAGGCGGATATCAAAGAGGTCGGGCTGTTCAGCCGTCCCGGGCGCGATCCGCGCGGATGGATCGTTTCCGGCGTATATACGTCGACCGTCCGCAAAGAGAACGTTGCTCCGAAAGCAGGCGACGACGCCGCGGACGCGCAGTGGTTCGCCGTACGCTCCGGGCGGGACGGCATTCCGGTCCTGAGCCGCGGCACGATCCGTCTTACACCTTCCGACCTTGCCTTCGATCACGGAGAAATCCTTGCAAAAGCGCTCAGAATACGCGCAGGCGGGCAAAATTGAGAAAGCATAAGAAAGGGGCTGTCTCAAAAGCTACCAAAAAGAGCATTTGAGGCAGCTCTTTTCATTTATCCCTAAGTTCCGGGATTATTCATATATTTTTTTGTGTGCGGAAAGGATCGGAAATTCAAGTCTGGCCAATTTTCGGGTACAGCAAACAAACCTCCGAGAGGCAGATCCGTGTTTTGCGTTCAGGCCGATTC